>NZ_CATKQM010000001.1:0-234 GCF_949768225.1 Pseudomonas sp. IT-P44
TGCACCGCCAGATCAAAAGCTGAAGGCGAGCTAACGCTCGGCCTGATGAGTGGTGAGAGTCAAAAGCACACGCCGGCTCCTACAGGGGGGTGCGTACGAACAAAGAGCCAGGTCGGCTGGCAGGCCGCCTCGTTTTTGCCTTGGCTTTTGATCTTGATCTGCCCCGTCGGAAGGCCGAGTGGAGGTTCTGCGCAGTGGGCAACCCGGCATGGATGCCGGGTTAGCCGCCCCCGG
>NZ_CATKQM010000002.1:0-207 GCF_949768225.1 Pseudomonas sp. IT-P44
CGCCACGACAGCGCACGTCAACGGCCAGGCCGGTGCAGTGTTCACCTGGTGCAGGCTTGTTCACTTCCACCGGGTGCTTCGGGCAGCGGTAAGCGCTGCTCAGCGCCATCGGCTTGCCAAACTGCTGACGCAGGGTCACCAGCTCGGCCATGAACGCCGGATCCATCTCGGCGCCGGTGCTGTTGCATTTGCCGCATTTGCAGCGCA
>NZ_CATKQM010000003.1:0-189543 GCF_949768225.1 Pseudomonas sp. IT-P44
CCCTGAGCCTAGGCGAAGGGCCGTACGTCAGGGGCAAAGCCTTTTGGTTCCTTTTTGGCGTTTGAAAAAGGGACTCGCCGTAAGGGCGAAACCATTAGCGGCCGTTACCGCAGGAATGGATATGTACACCCTCAAAAAAGGCGCCTGATACACAGCCATCGCCAGCAAGCCGGCTCCTACAGGTTCCGCGCTCGACGTCACAACATACAGGCGCAAAAAAGCCCGCTGACCTTCTCGGTCCAGCGGGCTTCTTTTTGCGCGAAGACTTCAGTGAGCCACAGCCGCCTGCTCTTCCATCTTCTTGCGCAAACTCAGCGGACGCATATCGGTCCAGGTTTCTTCGATGTAAGCCAGGCATTCCTTTTTCAAGCCACTCTTGCCCACGGTGCGCCAGCCCTCCGGCACGGCCTTGTAGTCGGGCCAGATCGAGTACTGCTCTTCGTGGTTGACCACGACCTGAAAGAGGATGTCCTCGCGGTCGAATACTGACGTCATGGTGTCTCTCCATCGCTGTAAGGGTGGGCTGCACTGCGTGCGCAGCCGTTATGTAGAAAGAACGTTGCGGGGCCCGGAAAATTTAGAGGCTGGCAGTGGCCGCAACCATCGCCCGGCCAAAAATCTCCGCCACCCGATCGATTTCCGCAGCGGTAATCACCAGCGGCGGCAGGAAGCGCACCACGCCGCCATGCCGACCACCCAGCTCAAGAATCAACCCACGCTTGAGGCATTCACGCTGCACCAGCGGCGCCAGCCGCGCGAAGATCGGTGGATGCCCCTGCACATCCGGCACGCCGGTCGGGTCAACCAGTTCGACGCCAAGCATCAAGCCACGACCGCGAATATCGCCCAGCTGCGGGAAGTCCCGCTGAAGAATGCGCAGGTGTTCGCTCAAGCGCTCGCCCATGGCGGCAGCGTGTTCGCAAACCTTGTGTTCGGTCAGGTAACGCATCACCGCAGAGCCTGCCGCCATGGCCATTTGGTTACCACGGAAGGTCCCGGCATGCGCGCCCGGCAACCAGGTGTCGAGCCAGTCGCGATACACCACCACCGCCAGCGGCAAGCTGCCGCCGATGGCCTTGGACATCACCACCACGTCCGGAATGATCCCGGCGTGCTCGAAAGCAAACATCTTGCCGGTGCGGGCGAAACCGCTCTGGATTTCGTCGACGATCAACGCCACACCCGCCTTTTCGGTGATGCGACGCAGACCGCGCAACCAATCGAGATCGGCCGGGATCACCCCGCCCTCGCCCTGAACAGCCTCGACAATCACAGCGGCCGGCAATTGCACACCCGCCTCGGGATCGTTCAGCAGGTTTTCCAGGTAGTTCAGGTTGACCTGCACGCCTTGCGCGCCGCCGAGGCCGAACGGGCAACGGTAATCGTAGGGATACGGCATGAACTGCACGCCACTGCTGAGCAATGCGCCCAACGGTTTTTTCGGCCCCAGGCTGCCCATCAGGCTCAGCGCGCCCTGGCTCATGCCGTGATAACCGCCCTGGAACGACAGCACGGTGCTGCGGCCGGTGGCGGTGCGCACCAGTTTCAGCGCGGCTTCCACGGCATCGGTGCCCGTCGGGCCGCAGAACTGGATTTTCGCTTGCGCAGCCAGGGCTGGCGGCAGCAGGCCGAACAGGTCCTGGACGAATTGATCCTTGACCGGGGTGGTCAGGTCGAGGGTGTGCAACGGCAGTTCATCGGTCAGCACTTGCTGGATCGCTTCGATCACCACCGGATGGTTATGCCCCAGGGCCAGCGTTCCGGCACCGGCAAGGCAGTCGATGAAGCTGCGGCCTTCGACGTCTTCGACATAAATGCCCTTTGCGCGCTTGAGTGCCAGGGGAATGCGTCGCGGGTAGCTGCGGGCATTCGACTCCTGCTGGCTCTGGCGCGCCAGCAATGGCGATTCGTTGAACTGATAAAGCGTTTCGGCCGGCGCCGGAGCGATCCGGGCCGACTGATCTTCCATAAGGCTGGTAGCGACTGACATCTCTCGACCCCTCAATAAGGTTTTCCTGTTCTGGAAACGCATCAGGGCGCCGAGGATTTAGACCCTTGCCCGGCTTTCTATGAAGGCGGGGTCAGGCCTTTGTGCATGGGGATGGCGCGAAGCCCGGCTACGGTGAAGGTTTCAGCACAGGGCTGATAACCCAGATGCCGGTAAAAGGCTTCGCTGGTCCGGGTGCTGTTGAGTCGTACCTGAGCCAGCCCGTTACCGATCAGCCAGCCTTCAAGGTCGCGCACCAGCGCTTGCCCGACGCCACGACGAAACCATTCCGGCTGCACGTAACAGAAAGCAAGCTTGCCGCTGATCGCCGCCATCGCGACGCCGACCGGTTTGTCCTGCAACAGGGCGATGTTCAGGTACAACCGTTGGTCGGTCAGCCACGGTTGAATGTGTTCGACGGTTTTGTTGTGGGTCCAGGTGGCGACGGTTTGCGGGTCGTTGCGATGGTCGAGCGCGCAGCCGACGCGGATGGAACGCTCGACGATCCGGCTGATGATCCCGGCGTCGGCGGGGGTTGCCTTGCAGATGTGTAGGGGGTTTTCCATGGCGCTGTAACCTCAATCCATTGAGAAAAAGCTGCCGGGGACGATAGCGCTGGTGGCCGTCGGAACGCCAATGGCGAGACGTTACATTTGATGTGCAACACAGCGACCTGTAGGAGCCGGCTTGCTGGCGATGCATACACCTCGGTGAGTCAGGCAGACCCAGTCGATGCAATCGCCAGCAAGCCGGCTCCTACAGGGGATTGTGCTGGTCAGATTTGTTGCAACGGCATCGTCAGCTCGACCCGCAAGCCATCCGGCCGGCTGTCGAAATGCAGCGTGCAGCCACAACGCTGAACAATCGCCTGGACAATCGCCAACCCCAGACCGCAGCCGGTGCTCTGTCCGTTGCGCCAGAAGCGTTGGGTCAGGTGTTGCATATCGTCCTCGGCAATGCCCGGTCCATGGTCGCGCACGACGAACTGCACGCGGTTGCCGGTGGTTACCAGGCTCAGTTCTACCGCACCGTCGTTCGGGGTATGGCGCAGCGCGTTGTCCAGCAGGTTGCGCAACGCCGCGATCGACAGCACCGCCGGCATTTGCACCGGCGCGTGGGAGAGCTTCGGTGGCAGCTTGAATTTGATCCGCTGACGATCACCGCTGGCGGCATCCTGAATCGCCAGTTTCGCCACTTGCTCGGCGCTGCATTGCACACCGTCGTCGAACGACAGACTGCCCTCGACCCTTGCCAGCAACAACAATTGCTCAAGCGTGCGGTGCAGACGGTCGGCGCCCTCTTCGGCCCGCGCCAGGGACTGATCCCGTGCCGCGCCATCGGTCATGCGCGCCACTTGCAGGTGGGTTTTGATGGCCGTCAGCGGGCTGCGCAGTTCGTGGGCCGCGTCGCCGGTCAATCGGCGTTCGCGCTCGATGGTCTTGCCGATGCGCTGGAACAGCTGGTTCTGAGTGTCCAGCAACGGTTGCAACTCACTGGGCAGCGGCTGAATCTGCAAGGGTTCCAGCGAGTCGGCGCTGCGTCGCATCAAGGCATCGCGCATGCGGTTCAGCGGCGCCAGGCCCTGGCCGATCCCCAGCCACAGCAGGCACAGGCAACCCAGCAACGCCACGCCCACCGGCACCGAAGCGGCCAGCAGGATCGACATGTTGAGCGCTTCACGTTCGATTTGCCGATCCGCCGTGGTGATGCGCAGATCGCCACGGGCCAGGGTGAAACTGCGCCACGGTGCACCGTCGATCATCTGATCGTGGAAGCCCATTTTCTCGGCTTGCAGTGTTTGTTGTGGATCGGTGTGGCTGCGGGCGAGGATTTCGCCGCGCAGCGAGCTGACCTGACACGCCATCCCGCCCGGAATATTCAGTTGTTCCGCACTGAAATGGGTGCCCTCGCCCTTGGTCGGCAACGGCGGCAGTTGCTCCATCAGGCCCGCGACCATGCGCGCCGATGCCACCAGCCGCTGGTCGAGGGAAAACATCATCTGGTTGCGCAGGTCGCTGAGCATCCAGGCCGCTGCCAGGGCCCAGATCAGCGCAAATGCGGCGCCGAGCGTCAGGCTCAGGCGCAAACGCAGGCTCATCACTTTTTCACTTCCTCTCCATCATCGGCCGGCCCCAGGCGATAGCCCAGGCCACGCACGGTCTCGACAATGCCATTACCCAGTTTGCGCCGCAGGTGATGGATATGCACGTTGAGGGCGTTGCTTTCCAGTTCGTCGTTGAACCCATAGACGCTGTCTTTCAACTGCTCCGTGGACAGCACCCGGCCACGGTTGTGCAGCAAGGCTTGCAACAGTGACTGTTCGCGACGGGAAAGATCCACCGGCTGACCGCCAAGCATGGTTTCGCGGCTGCTCGGGTCGTACGTCAAGCGGCCGTGTTCGATCAGGTTGACGCTACGCCCCGCCACCCGTCGCAACAACGTGTGCAGGCGTGCGGCGAGTTCGCGCAGGTCGAACGGCTTGAGCAGGTAATCGTCGGCCCCCGCTTGCAGGCCGTCGACGCGGTCGGTCACCGAATCCCGCGCGGTGAGGATCAGCACCGGAATCTCCAGGCCATGATGGCGCAACTGCTGCAATAGCTTGAGCCCGTCTTCATCCGGCAGACCGAGGTCGAGCACCATCACGTCGAACTCGGCGACCTTGAGCATGGCCCGGGCCTTCGAGGCAGTGTTGACGTGCTCCACCGTCAGGCCCTGGGCAGTGAGGCCGGCGACAATGCCGCTGGCGATCAGCTCATCGTCTTCGCAAACCAGTACGTGCATGGTGAGACCTGTTGAAAAAAAGGTGATTAGGCCGGCGGCCGATTAAGCGGACATTATGCCGCAAGTGCCTTTGTCACAAGGCCGTCACGGTTAATCATCGGTTAATCGCCGCCCCACATTGTGCACCTCACTTGCACAGGGACAAGGCTTACCCAATGCGTCGATTGTTTTTGTTTTTTGCACTCTTGATCTCGGGTCTGGCCCAGGCAGGGACCAATCCGTTCGAAACCAAACCTGAATTCCTGCCAGTGGAAAAAGCGTTCGTCTTCACGTCCGAGCGCCTTGAGTCGGGTGAAACGCAACTCTATTGGCAGATCACCGACGGTTATTACCTTTATCAGAAACGCCTGAAGTTCGATGGATTGCCCGCTGAGCTGCACCCTGTGTTGCCCGAAGGCGAGTCGCACAGTGATGAATTCTTCGGTGAACAGCCGGTTTATCGCCAGGGCCTGGAGCTGAAGATCCCGGCGGGCGCGACCGGCCAGATCAAGGTCGGCTTCCAGGGCTGCGCCGATGCCGGATTGTGCTATCCGCCGCAAACCCAGGTCGTGGATCTGGGCGGCAGTGTTGTCGCTTCGGCGGCCGATGAAGCGCCGGATCAAGCCTTGGCCAGCAGCCTGCAACAACGGGCGTTGGGCTGGAGCTTGTTGGTGTTCTTCGGTTTGGGCCTGCTGCTGGCCTTCACCCCTTGCTCGTTGCCGATGTTGCCGATTTTGGCCGGTATGATCGTCGGCAGTGGCGCGACGCCTAAACGCGGATTTGCCTTGGCCACCAGCTATGTCGTGAGCATGGCGCTGGTGTACGCGGCGATGGGCGTTCTGGCGGCGTTGCTCGGTGCGAATTTGCAGGCACTGCTGCAAAACCCTTGGTTGCTGGGCAGTTTCGCCGCCGTGTTTGTGCTGCTCGCGTTGCCGATGTTTGGCTTCTTCGAGCTGCAACTACCGGTCGCCGTGCGCGATCGGCTGGAAAACGTCTCGCGCAATCAGCGCGGTGGCAGCCTGATCGGCGCGGGTGTGCTGGGCGCGCTGTCCGGTCTGCTGGTCGGTCCGTGCATGACCGCCCCGCTGGCCGGCGCCCTGCTCTACATCGCACAAAGCGGCAATGCGCTGCACGGCGGGTTGATTCTGTTTGCCATGGGCATCGGCATCGGTGTGCCGCTGTTGTTGCTGGTGACCGTCGGCAACCGCTTCCTGCCCAAACCCGGGGCCTGGATGAACCTGCTCAAAGGCGTGTTCGGCTTCCTGTTCCTCGCCACCGCGTTGTTGATGTTGCGGCCGGTACTGGATGAATCGCTGTGGATCGGTCTGTGCGGTGCGTTGTTGCTGATTGCCGCCTACAGCGCCTGGAAACAGTCGCAAGGTTTCGGGCGGGTCGCGCATCTGTTCGGAGCCAGCTCATTGCTGCTTGGCCTGTGGGGCAGTCTGTTGATGATCGGTGCGGCGGGCGGCGGTGATGACCTGTTGAAACCGCTGCAGGTCTATAGCGCTGCCAATGCGGGCAATGTCGCCCGCCCGGTCGGCCACGAGGCGTTCACCACAATCAAGGACCCGGCCGCTCTGCAACGGGAACTCGATGCCGCACAAGCTCAGGGCCAATGGGTGCTGCTGGACTACTACGCCGACTGGTGTGTGTCGTGCAAGGTCATGGAAAAACAGGTGTTCGGCCAACCCCGCGTGCTCGACGCCTTGAGCGATGTGCGCTTGCTACGGCTGGACGTCACCGCCGACAATGCCGCCAGCCGCGAACTGCTTGGCCGTTATAAAGTGCCGGGGCCACCGAGTTTTCTGTGGATCGGCGCCGATGGCATCGAACGTCGCAGCCAGCGCATCACCGGCGAGGTCGATGCCGACACCTTCCTGCAACGCTGGACCACCACCCGAGACGCCCGTTAATGCTGACTTTTACCCTCGGCACGTTTGCCATCGCGCTTAACCACCTGCTGCTGATCAGTGCCCTGGCGCTGGCGACGTTTGTCGGCTGGCGGGCGGCCAAGCGTGGCGGTGAAAATCCCGAGTCGGCGCTGTTCAGCCTGTTCCTGCTAGGCATGCTGGCGGCCCGAATCAGTTTCGTCGTGCTGTACTGGAAGCACTATCGCGACGATCCGTGGCAAGTCATCGACCTGCGCGACGGTGGTTTTCTCGCCTGGCCGGGTGTGATCGCGCTGCTGCTGGCCGCGGTGTATCGAGGCTGGCGTCAACCGGGTTTACGTCGCCCACTGGGCTTTGGCGTGGCCAGTGGCCTGGCTTTCTGGCTGCTCGCGACGTTTTCCCTGAGCATTTACGAACAAGGCACGCGCCTGCCGGACATCACCCTGCGCAATGCCGCCGGTGAAACGGTGCAACTGACGGATTACAAGGGCGGGCCGCTGGTGATCAATCTCTGGGCCACCTGGTGCCCGCCGTGTCGCCGGGAAATGCCGGTGCTGGAAAACGCTCAGCAACACCGCCCGGACCTGACCTTCCTGTTCGTCAATCAGGCGGAAAGCATGCAAAGCGTCAGTACCTTTCTGGAAACCCAGGGCCTGAGCCTGTCCAACGTACTGTTCGACGGCAGCGGTCGATTGGGTCAGGCCGTCGGTTCGATGGCATTGCCGACTACGCTGTTCTATAGCCCTGACGGTCGCTTGCTGGGCAGTCATCTGGGCGAACTGTCGGACGCCAGCCTGGCCCGCGCCCTGGAAAACTTTGACACCCCGAATCCGGCCACACCGTCCACTTCTTCAAGGAAACTGCCATGCCCCGCCTCCGCCACCTGCTGACGCTGACCCTGGGCGCCGCCCTGCTGCACCTGCCGTCGGTACAGGCTGCCGAAGAGTTGCCCGAAGCAATCAAGAAGATCGAAGCCAAGGGCGCGAAAATCGTCGGCCAGTTCGATGCGCCCGATGGCTTGCGCGGTTATGCCGCGCAGTACCAGAACCGTGGCATGGCGCTGTACCTGACGCCGGATGGCAAACATGTGTTGCTGGGCAATTTGTACGACGCCGACGGCAAAGACCTGAGCAGCGCGCCGTTGCAGAAACTGGTGTACGCGCCGATGGCCAAGGAAATCTGGGGCAAGATGGAAGCGAGCAACTGGATCGGTGACGGCAACAAGGATGCGCCGCGCGTGGTGTACCTGTTCAGCGATCCGAACTGCCCTTACTGCAACGTGTTCTGGGAACAGGCGCGCCCGTGGGTGAAGGCCGGCAAGGTGCAGTTGCGGCACATCATGGTCGGCATCATTCGTGAAGACAGTCCGGGCAAATCCGCGGCATTGCTGGCTGCCAAGGATCCGCAAAAAGCCCTGCAAGACCACGAAGGGGCTGGCAAGGCCAGTACGCTCAAGGCGCTGAAAGAAGTACCGCCGGCGATTCAGGCGAAACTGGCGGCGAACATGCAATTGATGGAAGACCTGGAGTTGCAGGCCACGCCGGCGATTTTCTACATGGACGACAAGGGCGAGCTGCAACAGCAGCAAGGCGCGCCGTCGCCGGACAAGCTGGTGAAGATTCTCGGGCCGAAGTGAATTCACCGGCCCCTTCGCGGGCAAGCCTCGCTCCTACAGAAGTTGTGTCGTTCACAATAATCGCGACCGACACAACTTCTGTAGGAGCGAGGCTTGCCCGCGAAGGCGTCAGCATGACCTATTAATTTCTTTCGGCCAAAAACGCCAACAACACCTCGGTCACAAATGCCGGATTCTCCAGATTGGAGATATGCCCCGCCTCCGGCACCAGCACATACGGACAACCGATCAACTCGGCCATTTCAATGGTTTCCGACGGTGGTCGCGGCTTGTCCTGATCACCACACATCACCAGCGTGGCCTCAGCCTCCAGCTCGCCCAGGCGCGGCAACACATCATCGCGCCCAAATGTGATCCGCCCCATCGGCACGATACTTTCGCGCAGACGCTCTGGCGGCAGCGCAGCCAGTTTTGCGCGAAAATCCTGATACAGCGCCGACTGCGGGTCGATGCCCGGACGGAAGAAAATCGGCACGACGATGTCGAGCAGTTGCGGTGCAATCACCCCGCTGTTTTCAATCTGTTTGAACAGCGAGAAATAGTATTGGCGGGTGGGTTCAGGTTCGACGCCGACGTAGGTGTCCATCAGCACCAGGCCGTTGATCCGCTGTGGAACCGACAGCGCCAGACGCACGCCCCACATGCCACCGACGGAAAGACCGACCAGCGTGACACGGTCGATGTGCAGATGATCGAGCAAGGCCAGCGCCTGCCGTGCAATGTCATCCAGTGATTGCGTGCCTTCGGGTAGCGAGCCTGACTCACCGTGGCCCCACAGGTCCAAGGCGATGACCCGGTATTGCTGCGACAGGGCGGCGATCTGCGGCGCCCACATGGTTTGGTCCCAGAGGTAGCTGCCGGCGAGTAGTACGGCGGGGCCGGTGCCTTGATCGATGTAGTGAAGGGGTTGTCCGTCAATCGTAACGAAGGGCATCAAACTGTCTCCTCTGCCAAAAAGGGAGCGGGCAGACTGAGCCGCCAGCGATCCAGAGTCAACTTTGTGGTGGCTGAAATGACGCCTTCGCGGGCAAGCCTCGCTCCTACAGGATTTGTGTCGATTGCAATTATTATGAACGACACAAATCCTGTAGGAGCGAGGCTTGCCCGCGAAGGGGCCCTTACAGACGCTAGAGAATTACAGACCCTCCAACTCCGCCATCAAGTCATTCAACCGATCGACCTTGTCCTCGGTGATATCACTCGCCGCCAACCCGTCGATGTACTCCGCCAATTCCTCCACCGTGCTGCACTCGAACATCGCCCGCAGCGGCACATCCCGTTGCAGGGCTTTCTGCACCCGCGACGCAATCTGCGTCGCCAGCAGCGAGTGCCCGCCCAACTCGAAGAAGTTGTCGCGCACACCGACCTTTTCGACCTTCAACACCTCGGCCCAGATACCCGCCAACGTCTGCTCCAGTTCATTGCGCGGCGCCTGATAATCCTGGCTCTGCAACTGGCCGATCTCCAGCGCCGGCAGTGCCTTGCGGTCCAGTTTACCGTTGGCATTGAGCGGCATCCGCTCCAGCCACAACCAGTGCAGCGGCACCATGTATTCCGGCAGCTCGGCGCGCAGGCGTTGCTTGATGCGTTCCAGGCGTTCAGTCGGATTAAGTGACGAATCAGTCGCGACCAAATAGCCGACCAGATGCTTGCCGTTCACGCCTTCCTGCACACCAACCGCCGCTTCGCGCACTTCCGGCTGCTCATGCAGACGCGCTTCGATTTCACCCAGTTCGATGCGGTAGCCGCGAATCTTCACTTGATGGTCGATACGCCCAACGTACTCCAGCACGCCATCACTGCGACGACGAGCGAGGTCGCCGGTGCGATACAAACGATCGCCCGGCGCGCCAAACGGATTCGGCACAAACACCTGCGTGGTACGCAACGGATCGCTGACATAACCGCGCCCGACACCGGTGCCGGCCACGCACAGTTCGCCCACCGCACCCAACGGCACCAGGTCCAGCGCGCCATCGAGCAGGTACAAACGGTTGTTGTCGGTCGGCGTACCAATCGGCAAGTAACTGCCGCGAGTCGAGGCCATGTCGACACGGAAGAACGCCACGTCGTCCGAACATTCCGCCGGCCCGTAAGCATTCACCAGCCCGATGTCCGGGTAGCGCAGCAACCATTGATGGGCGAGTTCCGGCGGCATCGCTTCACCGGTCGGCAGCATCCAGCGCAGGCCGTCGAGGCTCATGCGTTCCTGGGCGAGCATGCCCTGAATCAGCGACGGCACGCTTTCCAGCACGGTGATGCCCTGGGCCGACACATGCGCCAGCAAGCCTTGCGGATCGTGGGCGATGGTGTTCGGCACGATGTCCACCCGTGCACCGAACAACGGTGCGGCAAGGAACTGCCAGACCGAAATGTCGAAGCTTTGCGAAGCGGTCTGGGCGATCACATCGGCATCGCTGAGGTTCAGGTACGGCAGCTTGCTCAATTGGTTGTTGAGCATGCCGCGTTGTTCGACCATCACACCTTTGGGCAGGCCGGTCGAACCCGAGGTGTAGATCACGTAGGCAAGGTTGTCCGGGCCGCTGTAGATGCCCGGATTCGCCACCGACACTTCGCTCGCCTGCACCTCTTCCCACACCAGCAACCGTGGCCGATTGGCGCAACCGAATTCCTCCAGCAACGCCACCGCCTGTTCGCGACAGGCCTGGGTGCAGACCAGCAACGGCGTGCGGCTCAGGTCGATGATCCGGCTCAGGCGCTGACTTGGCAGCCCCGGATCCAGCGGCAGATAACCCGCACCGGCCTTGAAGCTGCCGATGATCATTCCGAGCAGATCGAGGTTACGTTCGGCCAGCAACGCCACCGGCTGATCCAGCCCGACACCGGCCGCGATCAACGCATGGCCGAGACGGTTGCTGCGCTGGTTCAGTTCGGCGTAGCTGTGTTGCTGATCGAGGCAACTGGCGGCGATCCGTTGCGGATGCTGCGCAACCTGCGCTTCAAACAACGCAACGTAGCTCTGCTCCAACGGGTAATCGTGTTCGCTCTGGTTGCAGCCGTGGATCAGGAAATCCTGTTCCTCGGCACCCAGCAGCGGCAAGTCCGCCATGTCGCCATGGAAACCTTCGACCAGTGCCAGCAACAGGCGCTTGAACTCACCGAGCATCCGCTCAACGGTCGACTCATCGAAATAACGCTGGTCGTAAGACAGGTGCAAACCCAGGTCATCACCCGGATAGCACACCGCCGTCAGCGGGAAGTTGGTGTGGGTGCGGCCCGAATCCGAGGTCGCGTTGAGGCTCTGCGCACGGTCCAGTACCGAGACTTCCACCGGCGCGTTTTCAAACACGAACAGGCTGTCGAACAGCGGTTGGCCCTTCGGCAATTCGCTGTTTTCCTGAATGCTCACCAGCGGCAGGTATTCGTACTCGCGCAGTTGCATGTTGCTGTCGAGCAAGCCGCTCAGCCACCGGCGAACACTGCAACGCTGG
Organism: Pseudomonas sp. IT-P44; assembly: GCF_949768225.1. Lineage (NCBI taxonomy): Bacteria > Pseudomonadati > Pseudomonadota > Gammaproteobacteria > Pseudomonadales > Pseudomonadaceae > Pseudomonas > Pseudomonas sp. IT-P44. The sequence continues at coordinate 11,725 of NZ_CATKQM010000003.1, forward strand.
TCGTCTTCCGGCATCTTCACCCGCAGCGCGATGCTGTTGATGAACAGCCCGACGGTGCGTTGCATCTCCGGCATTTCCACCGGGCGCCCGGCCACCGTGACGCCGAACAGCACGTCACGATCACCGCTCAAGCGCCGCAGCACCAGGGCCCACGCCGCTTGGGCAAAGGTGTTGATGGTCAACTGATGGGCCTGCGCCAGTTCACGCAGTTGCGCACCGTCGCGGGCATCGAGTCGGGTGTAGCGGTCGCCGACGATCATGCCGCCGCTGTCGCCGGCATGTTCACGCAGGAACGGCCGGTCGCTCGGGATCGGCGTGGTCCGTTCGAAGCCTTGCAGGTTGGTTTTCCACCACTGCCGCGCTTCGGCCAGGCTCTGGCGTTGCAGCCAGCCGATGTAGTCGCGGTAGCGCGGCGGCACAGCCAGTTGGGCTTCGCGACCTTCACCCAACGCGGTGTAGATCTCAAAGAAATCGTTCATCAGCAACGAGCGGCACCAGGCATCAATGAGGATGTGGTGGTTGCTCATCATGAACCAGTAGCGCGCTTCGCCAACCTTGATCAAACGCAGGTGGAACGGTGCCTGATTCAGCAGATCGAACCCGGCTTCACGCTCGCTTTTCAGCAACGCCTGCAACTTGGGCTCTTGCTCGGCCTCGGCGATTGCCGTCCAGTCGAGGGACTCGATCGGCGTGCTGCCCGGCTTGTGGATAACCTGCAGCATGTCTTCGCCAACGTTCCAGCAGAACGATGCACGCAAGGCTTCGTGACGGGCGATCACCGCTTGCCAGGCCTCGGCAAAACGTTGCGGATCGAGCGCACTGTTGATGCGGTAGCGGTCCTGCATGTAATAGAGGCCGGTGCCCGGTTCGAGCAAGGTGTGCAGCAGCATGCCTTCCTGCATCGGGGTCAGCGGGTAGACGTCTTCGATGGCGGCGGCCGGAATCGGCAGTGCATCGAGTTGCGGCTGGGTCAGCTTCGCCAACGGGAAGTCCGACGGCGTCAGGCCGCCCGCCTCGTCACGCAGGCAATGCACGATCAGGCTCTGCAATTCGCCGAGGTAGGCGTCCGCCAGTTCACTGATGGTTTGCGGATCGTGGCGCTCGGCGCTGAAGGTCCAGCGCAGCACCAATTCACCGCCGTAGACCTGACTGTCAACGCTCAACTCGTTAGGCAGCGGCGCTTTCGGATCGTGGGCGGCACCGACCGGCTCATCCAGTGGACGGAACAACGCGTCCGCGCCAAAGCTCTGGTCGAACTGGCCGAGGTAGTTGAAGGTGATCGGCGCCACCGGCAACGCGGCCATGGCTTCGCGGCACAGGTCGTCGGCGAGGTAACGCAACACGCCATAGCCCAGACCCTTGTGCGGCACGCCGCGCAGTTGTTCCTTGATCGCCTTGATCGAGGCGCCCTGGCCGGCGGCTCCTTCGATGTTCTGCGGGGTCAGGCGCAGCGGGTAGGCGCTGGTGAACCAGCCGACGGTGCGGGTCAGGTCGATCTCGTCGAACAGCGCCTCGCGACCGTGGCCTTCAAGTTGGATCAGCGCCGATTCATTCCCGCTCCAGCGGCACAGCACGCGGGCCAATGCCGTCAGCAACAGGTCGTTGACCTGGGTGCGATAGGCGCTCGGTGCCTGTTGCAGCAACTGGCGAGTGAACTCGCTGTCGAGGCGTACGCTGACAGTTTGCGCATGACGATTCTGCCGGCCACCCTCAGGGCGATCACACGGCAATCCGACGTTCGGTCCGGCCAGCTGCGACTGCCACCAGCTCAGTTCTTCACGCAGGGATTCGCTGCCGGCATACGCCTGCAAGCGGGCCGCCCAGTCCTTGAAGGCGCTGGTTTTCGCCGGCAGTTTCACCGACTGCCCAGCCGCCAGTTGGCGATACACCGTTTGCAGATCGTCCAGTAATACACGCCAGGAAACGCCGTCCACCACCAAGTGATGGATCGCGAAGAACAGCCGTTGCTGGCCCTCGGGACCATCGATCAGCAGCACCCGCATCAACGGCCCCTGTTCGAGGTCGAGGCTGCGCTGGGCATCGGCAAACAAAGCCGCGCATTTATCCATCGCCGGCACATGCACTTGCCACAACACGGGGGCGCCTCCCACCTTCTGGTGCGCCGCCGTCCATGCGCCGCCGGCCTCGGTGAAGCGCAGGCGCAAGGCGTCGTGCTGCTCGATCACCGCCAGCAGCGCTTGCTCCAGGCGATGAGGTTCCAGCGCAACGGTCGGCTCCAGCAACAACGCCTGGTTCCAGTGCTGACGCTCGGGCATGTCGGTGTCGAAGAACCAGTGCTGGATCGGGGTCAGACGCGATTCGCCGGTGAGCAAACCCTGCTCGGCTGTAACCTGCTCGGTGCGGCTGGCCACGGCGGCGAGTGTTTGAACAGTCTGGTGCTGGAACAGGTCACGCGGGCTGAAGTGAATGCCCTGCTGCCGAGCGCGGCTGACCACCTGGATCGACAGGATCGAGTCGCCACCCAGTTCGAAGAAGTTGTCGTTGAGGCCGACCTGCGCGACGTTCAGCACTTCGCACCAGATCTGCGCCAACGTCAGCTCCAGCTCGTTGCTTGGCGCCACATAGTCCTGACGATTCAGTTCCGGGTCCGGCGCCGGCAATGCACGACGGTCGAGTTTGCCGTTGGCAGTCAGCGGCATGCTCGCCAGCAGGATCAGGTGCGTCGGCACCATGTATTCCGGCAGTTGCGATTTCAGGTGAGCCTTGAGGGCTTCGCGCAATTGGGCTTGTTGTGTTTCGTCCTGCTCAGCCACTTCGGTGACCAGATAGCCGACCAGTTGTTTGCCGCTCGGGGCGTCCAGCGCCAGCACCACCGCTTCACGGATCGATTCATGGTCCAGCAGGCAGGTTTCGATCTCGCCCAGTTCGATGCGGAAACCGCGGATTTTCACTTGATGGTCGATGCGGCCGAGGTATTCCACCAGACCGTCGGCGCGCTGCCGCACCAGGTCGCCGGTGCGATAAATCCGCCCGCCATCGGCCACGAACGGGTTGGCCACGAAGCGTTCCGCCGTGATGCCCGGACGGTCGTGATAACCCTGGGCCAGACCGGCACCGCCAACGTACAACTCACCAGTCGCGCCTTGCGGCACCAGTGCCAGATCGGCATCGAGAATGTAGGCCACGCGAGCACCGATCACGCTGCCGATCGGCACACTGCCCAACCCTTCTTCAAGCTGCTGCGGTGCAAGACTGGCCAACGGCATGACCACCGTTTCGGTCGGGCCGTAGGCGTTGAAGAACAGGCTCGGTTTGAACGCTGCGCGAATGCGCTGCAAGTGCTCGCCGGTCAGGGCTTCGCCGCCGGTGATGCACATGCGCACCGGCAAGGTTTCGTCCTGAGTCGCCAGCCACTGCGCCAGTTGGCTGCCATAGCTTGGGGTGAAGCCGAGGATGTTGATGTGGTGGCGACGGATCAATCCGCAGATTTCTTCCGCGTCCCACTGCCCTTGAGCACGCAAGACCACTTGCGCACCGCTCAACAACGGCACCAGCAGACGCTCGGTCGCGGCGTCGAAGTTGATCGAATAGAAGTGCAGTTCGCAGTCGTCCGCACGCATGCCGAAACGCTCGATCACCGCGCGGCAGTGCATGGCGATTTCACCGTGGGACACCACCACGCCTTTCGGTTTGCCGGTGGAACCGGAGGTGTAAATCAGGTACGCCTGATGCTGCGGCAGGCTGATGAAAGGCAGCTCGGTGGCCGGGTAGTTGGCCAATTCGGCAGCGTCATCTTCGAGGCACCAGCGACTTACGGTTGTCGGCAGATCACCCAGGGCCTGGAACATCGCCGCATCGCTGAGCAGCAAACCGATGCCGCTGTCTTCGATCATGTAATGCAGGCGATCGAGCGGGTATTCCGGATCGAGCGGCACATAAGCGCCACCCGCCTTGAGGATCGCCAGCAGGCCGATGACCATTTCCAGCGACCGCTCAAGTGCCAGACCGACGCGAACCTGCGGCCCGACACCCCGCTCGCGAAGCATCCAGGCCAGGCGATTGGCGCGGCTGTCGAGTTCGGCGTAGCTCAGGGTTTGCCCGGCGAACGTCAGCGCCGGCGCATCCTTGCGCACCAGCGCCTGTTCGCTGAACAGGTGATGAATGCACTGATCCAGTCGATGTTCACCCGGTTCGATGCCCAGGCTGTCGAGCAGCTTTTGCTGTTCCGTGGATTCGAGCAACGGCAGTTCACTGAGGCGCTGTTGCGGATCGGCGAGCAACGCTTCCAGCAGATTGCGCCAGTGCCCGGCCATGCGCGCAATGCGCGGTTCATCGAACAGGTCGGTGCTGTACGTCAGGCAGCAACCCAACCGATGATCGAGGTCGGTCACTTCCAGATTGAGGTCGAATTTGGTCGCTCGCGCATCGTTTGCCAGATACTCGACCGTCATGCCGGCCAGCGTGCGGCTCTGCTGGAATTCCCAGCGCTGCACGTTGCACATCACCTGGAACAGCGGGTTGTACGCAGCGCTGCGCGGTGGCTGCAACGCTTCAACCAGATGATCGAACGGCAGGTCCTGATGGGACTGGCCTTCGATCACAGTGTGGCGCACCTGCTCGAACAGTTCGCCAACGGACATCTGCCCGTCGAGCTGGCAGCGCAGCACTTGGGTGTTGAGGAACGCACCGATCAGCCCTTCGCTTTCCGGGCGAATGCGGTTGGCCACCGGCGCGCCGATGCGCAGGTCGGTCTGGCCGCTGTAGCGGTAAAGCAGCACGGCCAGCGCGGCGGTCATGGTCATGAACAGGGTCAGGCCGTTTTGCGCGTTGAAGGCGCGGACCCGTGCCGCGAGATCATCGCTCAGGTCGAAACGGAACAGCTCGCCCTGATGGCTTTGCACCGCAGGACGCGGGCGGTCGGCGGGCAATTCCAGCAGCGGATGTTCGCGCCCCAGTTGCGCGGTCCAATAATCGAGCTGACGCTGACGCTCGCCGGACTCCAGCCACTGACGCTGCCAGACGCTGTAATCGAGGTATTGCACCGGCAGCGGCGCCAGTGGCGATTCGCGGTCATCGACGAACGCTTCGTAAAGCGCACTGAGTTCCCGGGCGAAAATGTCCATCGCCCAGCCTTCGGTGACGATGTGGTGCAGGGTCAGCACCAGGTAATGTTCCTGCTCGGCGGTCTTGACCAGGCAGGCGCGCAGCAGCGGTCCGGTTTCCAGATCGAAGGGTTGATGCGCTTCGCTGTCGGCCAGTGCCTGCACCCGCTGTTCGCGCAAGTCAGCGTCCAGCGCGGAAAAATCCTTCCAGTCCATGCGCATCCCGGTTTCCGGGTGCACGCGCTGTTGCGCCACGCCGTCGACGCTCGGGAACGTGGTGCGCAAGGTTTCGTGACGCATGATCAGCGCTTGCAACGCCGTCTCGAAGCGCCCGATGTCCAGCACCCCGCGCAACCGCGCCATGCCGCCGACGTTGTAGGCCGGGCTGTCCGGCTCCATCTGCCAGAGGAACCACATACGCTGCTGGGAATAGGACAGCGGCACCGGTTGGCTGCGGTCGACCTTTTCAATCGGCGGTTGTTTGTTGGTGTTGCCGCTGGCCTGAATCTGTTGAACCTGCCGGGAGAATGCCCCCAGCTCACTGTTTTCGAACAACGCGCGCAGCGGCAATTCGACGTCGCAGGCCTGACGGGTGCGGGAGATGATTTGCGTGGCCAGCAGCGAATGGCCGCCGAGGGCGAAGAAGTCATCGCGCAGACCGATCTGCTTCAAGCCCAGCACTTCGCGCCAGATCGCGGCGATCTGCTGTTCAAGTTCAGTCACCGGCTCGACGTGTTCGCGCACCTGCCATTGCGGCTCCGGCAAGGCACGGCGGTCGAGTTTACCGCTTGGGCTGAGGGGCATTTCGTCAAGGCGCATCAGCTGCGCCGGGACCATGTACTCCGGCAGCTCGGCCGCCAGCGCGGCTTTCAGGTGAGCGGTTTGAGTGTCTTCGGATTCACTGGTTTCGCTGGCCGTGTAGTAACCGATCAACTGCCCGCCAGCGCCGGTTTCGCGCACCAGCACCACGGCTTGCGCGACACCGTCCTGCGCCAGCAGACGCGCTTCGATTTCTTCCGGTTCGACGCGAAAGCCCCGCAGTTTGACCTGCTGATCGAGACGGCCGAGGTATTCGATCACGCCATCGGCGGTCCAACGGGCGCGGTCGCCGGTGCGATACAGACGTGCGCCCTGCTCGCCCAACGGGTCAACGACAAAACGTTCAGCCGTCAGCCCCGGACGCCCCAGATACCCCCGGGCCAGACCGATGCCGCTGATGCACAACTCACCGGGCACACCGGCCGGCACCGGGTAGAGCTCGCTGTCGAGCACGCGGCAAATCACGTTGCCCAACGGACGGCCAATCGGCGAGCGCTCGCCATCGGCCGTGCTGCAATGCCAATGAGTGACGTTGATCGCGGTTTCAGTCGGGCCATAACGGTTGTGCAGTTGCACGGCCGGCAGTTGCTCCAGCACGCGGTTGCGCAGTTCCGCCGGCAAGGCTTCGCCGCCCGAGAACACACGGCGCAGGCTGGTGCATTCGGCGGTGAGCGGCTCGTCGATAAACAATGAAAGCAGCGGCGGCACAAAGTGCAGCGTGGTCACCCCGTATTGCTGAACCAGTTGGGCAATGCGGTGCGGATCGCGGTGCTCACCGGGCCCGGCAATCAGCAAACGCGCCCCGGTGATCAGCGGCCAGAAGCATTCCCACACCGACACGTCAAAACTGATCGGCGCCTTTTGCATCAGCACGTCGGTGTCGTTCAGGCGATAGGTGTTCTGCATCCATTGCAGGCGTTCGGCGAGCGCCGCGTGGGTGTTGCCGACGCCCTTCGGCTGGCCGGTGGAACCGGAGGTGTAAATCACATACGCGAGGTTGTCGCCGTGCAGATGCAGGCCCGGCGCTTGGCTCGGCCAGTTCTCCAGGTGCAGTGCATCCATGGCAATCACGCTGACGCCATCGGTGGCCGGCAGCCGGTCGAGCAATTCGGTTTGGGTCAGCAGCAATTCGACGCCGCTGTCGCCGAGCATGTACGCCAGGCGCTCGGCCGGGTAATCCGGGTCCAGCGGCACGTAGGCACCACCGGCCTTGATGATCGCCAACAGGCCGATCAACAGTTGCGGCGAACGCTCGGCGGCGATGGCCACGCAAACGTCCGGGCCGACGCCTTTGTCGCGCAGGTAATGCGCGAGGCGGTTGGCCTTGGCGTGCAGTTCGGCGAAGTCCAGGCTGCCGCCGTCCCACAGCAGCGCGGTGCGCTCCGGGTTCAGGCGTGCCTGTTCGTTCAGCAGTTCCGGCAGCCATTGGCTGGCCGGTGTGCACGGTGCGACGCTCCACGAGGTTTGCTGATCGTGCTCGCTCGCGGTCAACAGTTGCAGGTCGCCGACGGTGGTGACCGGCTGCTCGCAAATGGCCCGCAGCAGGTTGCAGAAATGCTCGGCCAGACGCTCGATGGTGGTGGCGTCAAACAGCTCGCTGGCGTAGTCGAACGACAGGCTCAGGCGACCGTTACGGTCTTCCTCGCTGTGCAATTGCAAATCGAACTTGGCTTCGCGGCTGTGCCACGGCAGTTCTTCGGCGAGCAGCCCGGGCAAGCGACGCAGTGCGCTCAGGTCCCGTTGCTGATGGTTGAACATGACCTGGAACAAGCCTTGTTCACGGGCCTGCGGGAACGCTTCCAGCAGTTGTTCGAACGGCAGGTCCTGATGCGCCTGGGCGCCCAAGGCTGTCTGGCGGGTTTGCGCCAACAGTTCAACAAACGGCAACCGCGAATCCACCTCGGCACGCAGCACCTGAGTGTTGATGAAGAAGCCGATCAGGCCCTGGGTTTCCAGGCGCGGACGGTTGGCGTTCGGCACGCCGATGCGAATGTCGGTTTGGCCGCTGTAACGGTGCAACAGGCTCTGGAACGCCGCGAGCAACAGCATGAATGAGGTGGCGTCATGGGCCTGGGCGATCTGGCGAATCGCTTCGCTGAGGGGCGCAGCCAAACGCACGGTGTGGCGCGCGGCGCTGTGACGGTGTTGCGCCGAACGCGGGTGATCGGTGGCCAGGCTCAGGGTCGGATGCTCATCGCCCAACTGCGTTTTCCAGTAGGCTAGTTGCCGCTCGCCCTCACCTTGCGCCAGCCATTGACGCTGCCAGCTGCCGTAGTCGGCGTACTGGGTCGGCAATGGCGCGAGCGTTGCCGTTTGCCCTTGGGACGCAGCGGCATACAGGCGCGAGAACTCGTCGATCAGCACGTTCAGCGACCAACCATCGGCGATGATGTGGTGCAGCGTCACCAGCAACTGGTGATCCTCGTCATCGAGGCGCACCAGCGTCACCCACAGCAGCGGACCTTTCTCCAGGTCGAACTGGGTGTGCGCTTCGTCCTCGCGGATTTGCTGCGCGCGAGCTTCACGCTCGGCGACGGGCAAATCGCTGATGTCGATCCGTTGCAGGTTGAATTCGCCAGCGGCAATGACCTGTTGCAGCGCCACGCCGTCACGTTCGAAGAAGCGCGTGCGCAGGGATTCATGGCGCTCGATCAGTTGCTGGAAGCTGGCGCGCAGGGCGTCTTCATCCAGCTCGCCACGCAAACGCAAGGCGCCGGGAATGTTGTAGGCGCTGCTTTGCGGGTCGAGCTGCCAGGTAATCCACAAACGGTTTTGCGCGAGGGATTGCGGCATCGCTTCGCTGCGCGACAGCGTGCTGATCGCGCCTTGGGCCAGGCCGCCGTCCTGTTGTTGCTGCGCGACCACGGCGGTAAATGCACCAAGGGTCGGCGCTTCGAACAGCAAGCGCAGGTTCAGCTCCAGACCCAGCTCTTCGCGCAAACGCGCAACCACCTGAGTGGCGGCGATGGAGTTGCCACCGAGCAGGAAGAAGTGGTCATCGGCACCGATCTGTTTCACCTGCAACTGCTCGGCCCAGATCTGGCCGATCAGGCTTTGCAGCTCGGAACCCGACTCGGCTTTGGTCTGGTTTTCAGGGGCCGCCGATGGGAACACCGCATAGCTGTCGAGGCTGCCATCCGCCAGTCGATTGCGGCACGCCGAACGTTGCAGCTTGCCGCTGGAGGTTTTCGGCAATGCGCCCGGATTGAGCAACACCACCACGCTCGGTGCTTCCTGATACGCCTCGGCCACCGCCTGGCGGATGGCTTTGATCAGAGCCTCGGGCGGCAGGATTTTCTGCACGCTGCGGCTGATTTCCGCGGCGATGCCGATGCCTTCCTGACCGTCGATATTCACGGCGAACGCGGCGACGCGACCTTTGCGCACCACTTCCACTTCACGCTCGATGGTCTGCTCGATGTCCTGCGGGTACAGGTTGTGACCGCGAACGATCAGCATGTCTTTCAGGCGACCGGTGATGAACAGCTCGCCGTTGCGCATGAAACCCAGATCGCCGGTGCGCAGCCAGGTTTTGCCGTCGTGTTGAACGAAGGTCTTGGCGCTGGCCTCGGGGTTGCGCCAGTAGCCATGGGCGATGCTCGGCCCGGTGGCCCAGACTTCGCCGACTGCGTTGTCGGCCAGTTTGGTCAGCGCCAATGGGTCGATAATCAGCACCGCGTGATCCGGCTGGCTGCTGCCGCAACTCATGATCGCGCTGCCTTCACCCGCTTCGGCACGGTTTTGCGCCAACGCCTGATCATCCACGCGCAGGTTGCCGATGCCTTGACCACGGGGTGTGCCGGCGACGAACAGCGTGGCCTCGGCCAAGCCGTAAGACGCCATGAAACTGTCCGGGGTGAAACCGCAAGTCGCGAACTTCTCGGCGAAACGGTCGAGGGTGTCGAGGCGAATCGGTTCGGAACCGGAATACGCCACGCGCCAGCCGCTGAGGTCGAGGCGTTCCAGCGCCGATTCACTGACACGTTCGCTGCACAGACGGTAGGCAAAATCCGGCCCACCGCTGATGGTGCCGCCGTACTCGCTGATCGCTTCGAGCCAGCGCAGCGGCCGACCGAGGAAGTACGCCGGCGACATCAACACGCACGGCACGCCGCTGAAAATCGGCTGCAACAGACCGCCAATCAAACCCATGTCGTGGTACAGCGGCAGCCAGCTGACGATCACGTCGTCAGGGTTCAGGTCGATGCCGAAACCGTGACGAATCAGCAACTCATTGGCGACCAGGTTGCCATGGCTGACTTGCACGCCTTTCGGCAGCGCGGTGGAGCCCGAGGTGTATTGCAGGAAGGCAATGTGGTCGCCTTCGAGATTCGGTTCAGTCCACTTCGCGGCCAGTGCACCGTCGAGGGTGTCGACGCACAGCAGCGGCGGCGCGCCTTCGATTTGCAGCAACGCATCACGCAGGCCGGCACTGGTCAGCAGCAGGCGCGGTTCGGCGTCGCTGATGATCGACAACAGGCGCTCCTGATGATGACGCTTGGCCGACTCCGGCGGATAAGCCGGCACCGCGATCACGCCCGCATACAGGCAACCAAAAAACGCCGCGACGTAGTCCGGACCGCTGGGAAACAGCAGCACCGCGCGATCACCAAAGTCAGTTTCGGCCTGCAACGCGCCGGCAATGGTGCGCGCCCGCTGATCCAGTTCGCGATAACTGAGCACCACCGTCTGATCCGGGGTTTCGGCGAGAAAACGCAAGGCCACCCGATCCGGCGTCAGGGCCGCGCGGCGCTGAAGGGCTTGGACCAGTGTGCCAGGTATTTTGAACGCGTCGGTCATGAGGTTTCCTGCCTGAATTCGGCTTGCAAGTGGAATCGGTTTTCTGCTTTCACGCCCCATCAGGGGCATGCAGGACGCGGTCTTCGCCGACCACGCGAGGCATTGGGAATGCTGTTTTGGCCGGGGCTTGCGCCCGGAGCCATTCACCAATGAGAACGGATGACGTCTTGAAATAATTAGTCGGCAGGCTTGATCGCCAACGGGGGCTGGGTGTCGCAAGCGAGCGCAACAGCGTGTCGCAGTTCTCACTGCTCACTCAAGAGAAGGATTAGTTCTCTTTCTCAATTGACAATCATTATCATTCAGAATAATTTGTCGCTCGATGTGTAGGACGGCTCCGATATACCCGTCGTCCCACGACCCCATTTGCAGCAAGGTGATTTCCATGACGGAACAAGTATCCACAAGCAGGTGCGATTCACCGCTACTTCAGGCATTCGTGGACAATCGACTGATTCTGGTCAAGATTGCCGCCCGTATTACCGGCTGCCGCTCACGTGCCGAAGATGTGGTTCAGGATGCGTTCTTCCGCCTGCAATCGGCGCCGCAGATCACCTCCTCGATCAAGGCTCAGCTCAGTTACCTGTTCCAGATCGTGCGTAACCTGGCGATCGACCACTACCGCAAACAGGCGTTGGAGCAGAAGTATTCGGGGCCTGAAGAAGAAGGGCTGAACGTGGTGATTCAAGGCGCTTCGCCGGAAACCTCGCACATCAATTTTTCGACCCTGGAAAACATCGCCGACGCGCTGACGGAGCTGCCGAGCCGCACCCGTTACGCCTTCGAGATGTACCGCCTGCACGGCGTGCCGCAAAAGGACATCGCCAAGGAACTGGGTGTTTCGCCAACCCTGGTGAACTTCATGATTCGCGACGCGCTGGTGCATTGCCGCAAGGTGTCGGGCAGTCGCGCAGATACTTTCTCCCGCCGCTAAAAGCTTCGCGGGCAAGCCTCGCTCCTACAGGTCCGTGTCGCTCGCCAAAACGACACTAACCTGTAGGAGCGAGGCTTGCCCGCGAAGGCGGACTCAAGACCGCAACCGATCTTGAACCCTACCCATCAAGCCAACCCACACCGCTCAAAAAACCGCTCCCGCCCCAACACCATCAACGCCGCGCGCTTGTGCGGGAAGTCGAACTCTTTCTCGCAATGAAACCGCTGACCCTGCATGTACCCGATCATCTTCGCGTTGTCGGCACGCGGCTCTGCAACCACCCGCCGGGTACGCGGATCGTCGAGAAACAGGTAATGCGACAACGCCGATAACCAGCTCGCCACCTTGTGCGGACCGCGATGGTTTTCTTCGCCGACCAGCATGTGAATGCCACGGTCGTAATCATCGACATCGTAGAACGGCGCAATGCGGTCTTCCTTGGCCCAGTAGGCTTCGAAATAAGCAAACGGCTGATCATCGAAACAGCCGATCAACGTCACGGTGTGGGGGTCGGCGTCGAGTTTGCCCAGGTATTCGCGATGCTGTTCAAGGCTGCCCTCCTCCTGCCAGAAACTCGCCACCCGCGCACTGTTCTGCCAGCGATTGAAGCGCGCCAGGTCCAGGTCGATGTCCAGCGTACGCAGGGAAATCCACACCCCCAGCCGCGCATCGAAACGTCGATAAACTTCACCGCGCGGTTTCACTGGGCGCAATGGATGACGCTTGCCAGCGCTGATCACCATTTGCTGCGGGTAGCTGCTGGTCAGCGACGTCCCCAGCCAAGGCTGCGGCAACTGCCAGAACAGTGTGCGCTCGCAGCGATACTGGCCGGCGAGTTCGGTCGACACCAGCAACCCGCTGAGCAAGGCTTCGGCGGGAGCGTCATCGAGGTGCCAGGTCAGGCGCTGGCAAGCCGGGTCACGGGCAAACAGCCAATAACCGGCAGCCCACACGGCCTGAGTGTCGACGCGTGCCTCGACATGCAGGTGCAACTCGGGCTCACGCGTCAGCCGCAAGGTAATCAGCGGTTGCGCGTCCAGGCTCAGGCTCAGGCGGTTTTCGGTTTCATCCGCGACAAGGCGGTTGCCTGTCGGCAAAGCCAGGGCAGTCAGGTCATTCAGATTGGGCATGGGGCGGGCTCACGATCATCGACAGTTCACTTAGGAACGTGAGCCAGGCTTGGAAATTTAGCGACGTCCACCGCAAATCTCAGAGTGACTTCAGCCAGATTTTGCTGATGATGTAATCATTCCCTACACCTCTTTCGGTATGACTGACGATCTTGAGGACCATTTGCGGCGAGTCCGCCGTAAACGAACCCTCCAGGCGGTTTACCGCTGATGTAACCTCAGTGGGTGGGACAATGACACCGGTATTGGATTCAAGTGAAAGCACTGGAATTGCGTACTTGTGTATCCAACGGCGCACGTCAACCCCGAAGGTATACATCTGCCCCTTCTCTAAACCATGGAAGCTCTTGCTTAGCAAAACGCCTGCAGATCGGTTGGTGGACGTATGGTTGAATAACCCATAGCGAACCCCAACCCCATCACCATCCGGCCCGACAATGAGATCACGAAGGTCAGCCGCAGCCTCTCCCCTCATCCAACCGTTCCAGTTATCTGTCCCGTCCGTCGCACTGAACGTTGTTACATCTTCGTAGCGCAACAGAACCTCAAGACTCAGCGGCGGAAACAAATCCGGGCAACTACATTCGCCGTCCTCCAGCTGCGCCTGAAAAACAAACGTAAGGTGACTGCGGTCAAGCAGGCCTTGAAAATGCTCCCAACTAATGTCTCGAGACCAACCTTTCACATATTCGTCTTCGGTTACAGGCTCCTTATCAACGATGAGCTGCATCATTGTCGAGCCATCCCGATTGTACCCGCAGACATGCAAAGTAGTCGGTTGGCCGACCTCAATAGACCACCAAGGCGCAACAGAAACAGTGCATCTGGATTCTTCATCGGACGTCGGTACAGTCAGACACTTGCCGACAGCCTGCACCACAAATGGAGTTGGAAGACGCGGAAGAGTATTCGATTCGTTATTTGACATGGCGGATGCCTTTTCGTAATGAGGCTTCCCCCCCATTAAAGGGTTCAGCACCGGAAAGTCATCTAACCGCAAGGCAATGAGATCGACTACTGTCACATTTGACAGTGTGATCCTCGAAAAAAGGAATCTACGACGAATGGGCGCCTGCTGCTTTCAAGGGGGTTGAAGCCTTATCGTCAATCCTGGGGAACCGGCACCACGGCGATCTTGTACGGGTCGAAGATCTTCAGCATCTGGCCGTTGTCCCGCAACCCTTGCAGCAACTTGCCGAAGGCAACGCCGCTGATGGGCGCTGTCGGACGGAGAATGGCGTAATGGTGATAGACCTGATCGATGCGTTCGGACACCAGCAGTTGATCAGCGACTTTATCGTTACGCAGCAGGTAATCGCTCAGGTAGGAGCGTGTCACCAGGGCAATGTCGGCGCGCCCGCGCAGCACCATCAGCAGGTTGCTGTCATGGGAATAGGTCAGCGTGGCATTGTAGTTTTGCGCGAGGACCTTGGGGTCGGCATTGAAGTTGGCGAATTCGTAGTGATAGCCGCTGAACAGCGCCAGACGCTTGCCGGCAAGATCGGCGAAATAGTTCTGCTGACGATTGGGAATCCGTTGCGCGACAAAAATCTCGGCATCTTCCAGACCCATGTCTACGCTGACGTGGGGAATGTCCTTCCAGCCCCAGTTCGGGTTCTCGAAGATAGCCATGTCCACCCGGCTCTGCTTGAAGTCACCGAAGCGTCGCGGAATGGATGTCGGCACGAGCACAAACTGGTAGTCGGTTTGCAGGGCATTGAGCGCCTCGACCAACTGCGGCAGCAGGCCAGTGTCGGCACCGGATTCAGGGCGTACGGTGTAGGGCGGAAAATGCGCGGCACCGACCCGCACCAGTTGCGCCGCCGGAGACGGTAATACCCAAAGCGCTGCAAGCGCCGCCAGAAAAAGCCGCGAGGCCGTCCGAATTGGCGAAGACATCAAAACAACCCACTCCCCAAAAAAGTACGCATCAATTCATTCAAGCTAGGCGGTTTCGGCCACTTAGCCAGTTTCCTGCGGTTCCGGGCAACACTATTGTTTTTCTTCGAGCACCAGAATCAACGCCTCATCGGCCAATTGATCGAGGTTCACGCTGCCATCCGGGCGATACCAGGTCGTGGTCCAGGACAGCGCACCGGTCAGAAAACGCCGGGTGATGAACACATCCCCGCGAATGAATCCCGCGTCCTTGGCCTCCCCCAGCACCTGCAGCCAGAGGTCTTCATAGATGTCGCGCAACGCCAACACCTTCGCTTGCCCGTCTTCGGACAGCGAACGCCATTCGTACACCAACACCGCCATGGCCTCGCCGCTGCCGCCCATGATCGACTGCAACTCACAGCGAATCAGCGCCAGTACCCGTTCGCGCACGTTTTCGGCTTCGGCGATCGCCGCACGCATCAACGCGGTGTTGTAGCGAATGGTTTCCTCCATCACAGCCCGCAGGATCTCGTCCTTGCTTTTGAAGTGATGAAAAATGCTGCCCGACTGAATGCCCACCGCGCCGGCCAGATCACGCACCGTGGTGCGCTCATAGCCTTTGTTGCGGAACAGGTGAGCCGCCACTTGCAGCAATTTGCCACGGGCGCTGTCCGGGTCGGTCAACTGGCCGTTGTCGACCAATTCGCGCATTACCCTCAGGGCTTTTTGCTCGTCCACCCGTTCTCTCCTACAGTCGTACTCACCGCTAAAACAGCGGGGTTGCGCGGGCAATTTAAGCTGACGAAGGCAACCAAGCAAGCGCTCGGGCAGAAGATATTTAAGTCGTTTACAAACCAAGCGCTTGCTTGGTAGTCTCGATACACGTCTGAGGGAGGTGGCTATGGAAAGGGCTGTGCCTGAAACTGTTCGCATCGGTTGCGCCAGCGCCTTCTGGGGCGACACCTCGACCGCCGCCGCGCAACTGGTGGAAGGCGGACGCCTGGATTACCTGGTGTTCGATTATCTGGCCGAGATCACGATGTCGATCATGGCCGGTGCGCGGATGAAAGATCCCCAGGCCGGCTACGCCAGCGACTTCATCGAAGTGCTCAGCCCGCTGCTCACGCAGCTCGCCGCACAGAACATCCGCGTCATCAGCAACGCCGGCGGCGTCAACCCGCAGGCCTGCGCCGCTGCCCTGCAAGCGGCCTGCGACAAGGCCGGCGTGGCGCTGAAAATCGCCGTGTTGCTGGGTGATGACCTGCAACCGCAGTTCAAACACCTGAGCACCCGCGGCCTTCACGAAATGTTCAGCGGCGCGCCCTTGCCGCCGATGTGCGTCTCCACCAACGCCTACCTCGGTGCGCCCGGCATTGTCGAAGCCTTGCGCCTGGGCGCGGACATCGTCATTACCGGGCGCGTGGTCGACAGCGCCGTGGTCAGCGCTGCACTGGTGCATGAATTCGGCTGGTCCTGGCACGACTACGACAAACTCGCGCAAGCCGCACTCGCCGGTCACATCATCGAATGCGGCGCCCAGTGCACCGGCGGCAACTTCACCGATTGGCGCGACGTGCCCGACTACGAACACATCGGTTTCCCCATCGTCGAAGTCAGCGCCGACAGCCAGTTCATCGTCAGCAAACCCGAAGGCTCCGGCGGCCTGGTCACGCCACTCACAGTCGGCGAGCAGATGCTCTATGAAATCGGCGACCCGCAGGCCTATCTGCTGCCCGATGTGATCTGCGATTTCACCCAGGTCAAACTTCAGCAACAAGGCAAGAACGCAGTTCAGGTACACGGCGCCAAAGGCTTGCCGCCCACCGATCAGTACAAGGTCAGCGCGACGTATCCGGACGGTTTCCGCTGCACCGCCAGTTGCCTGATCGCCGGGATCGATGCGGTGGACAAGGCGCGGCGTGTCAGCGAAGCGATCATCAGCAAGACCTCGGAAATCTTCAGCCAGCGCGGTTGGGCGCCCTACAGCGAAGTCAATATTGAACTGCTCGGCAGCGAGGCCACGTACGGTCCCCATGGCCAGCGTCACGACAGCCGCGAAGTGGTGATCAAACTCGCCGTGCGCCACCCGGACAAACAGGCGCTGATCGTGTTCTCCCGGGAAATCGCCCAGGCCGCCACCGGCATGGCGCCGGGGTTGACCGGCATCGTCGGCGGACGGCCGACGGTGTATCCGCTGATCCGGCTGTTCTCGTTCCTCATCGACAAATCCGCCTGCACGCTGGACATTGATCTCAATGGTCAGCGTCATCCGTGCGCCCTGCCCGCCCTCGACGCGCTCACCACCGCGGACCTGCCGGTGCCGTACGACCCACCGAAACCCACCGGTCGCGCCGATGCCAGCGTGGCGCTGATCAAGCTCGCGGTCGCACGCTCGGGTGACAAGGGCAATCACAGCAACATCGGCGTCATGGCACGCGAGCCGGAGTACCTGCCGTGGATCGCCGAAGCCCTGACCCCGGAAGTGATGGTCGACTGGATGAGTCATGTGCTCGACCCGGTTCACGGGCGCGTCGAGCGCTGGTACCTGCCCGCGACCCACAGCCTGAATTTCTTGCTGGAAAACGCCCTTGGCGGTGGTGGCGTGGCCAGTCTGCGGATCGATCCGCAAGGCAAAGCCTTCGCCCAACAACTGCTGGACATCCAGATTCCGGTGCCGCAGCGCATCGCCGACCAGGTCAACTAGAGGACTGCCGCCGTGGCCTACGATTCGATTTTCAAAGCTGATCTGTTTGCCGGCCAAAACATCATCGTCACCGGTGGCGGCAGCGGCATCGGTCGCTGCACCGCCCATGAACTGGCGGCCCTCGGCGCCCATGTGCTGTTGATCGGGCGCAATGCCGACAAACTGAAATCCGTGGTTGCCGAGATTACCGAGGATGGCGGCAAGGCCGATTGGCAGACCTGCGATATTCGCGACGAAGAAGCGGTCAAGCATCTGGTCAGCGAACTGATCCGCAAGCACGGTCCGATCCACGGACTGGTCAACAATGCCGGCGGCCAATTCCCCTCACCACTGGCCTCGATCAACCAGAAGGGTTTCGAAACCGTGATGCGCACCAACCTGGTGGGCGGTTTCCTGATGGCGCGCGAAGTCTTCAACCAGTCCATGAGCCAACACGGCGGCGCCATCGTCAACATGCTCGCCGACATGTGGAACGGCATGCCCGGCATGGGCCACTCGGGCGCGGCGCGCTCAGGCATGGACAACCTGACCAAGACCGCTGCGTTCGAATGGGGTTACGCCGGGGTGCGGGTCAATGCAGTGGCGCCGGGCTGGATCGCCTCCAGCGGCATGGACACTTACGAAGGTGCGTTCAAAGCGGTGATTCCGACCTTGCGCGAGCACGTGCCGCTGAAACGCATCGGCACCGAATCGGAAGTCAGCGCCGCGATCGTCTTCCTGCTCAGTCCGGCCGCAGCGTTTGTCAGTGGCAGCACCTTGCGTATCGACGGCGCCGCCAGCCTTGGCGGTCGGGCGTGGCCGATCCACAAGGCCAAGATCAGTGAGTCGTACAACGGGTTCCACCGCGCGTACTTGCCGGACGTGCTCAAGGACAAGGAATAAGTCATGCCGGTGATTCAGTCGCAAGTCGACCCGTTCAGCGACCAGTTTGCCCAGAACCGTGCAGCGATGCTGGCCGGGATCGAGCAAGTCCGTCAGCTCGAACAGAACCTGCTGAACAAAGCGGCCGAAGCCAAACCCAGGTTCGACAAGCGCGGGCAATTGCTGCCCCGCGAACGCCTCAATCTTTTGCTCGACCCCGGTGCACCGTTCCTCGAACTGGCGAGCCTGGCCGGCTACAAATTGCATGACGACAAGGACGGCAGCTCAGCCGGCGGCGGTTTGATCGCCGGGATCGGTTACGTGTCCGGCGTGCGGGTTCTGGTCGTGGCGAACAACAGCGCGATCAAGGGCGGGACGATTTCCCCCAGCGGTTTGAAAAAGTCCCTGCGCCTGCAACAGATCGCCATGGAGAACAAACTGCCGGTGATCACCCTCGCCGAAAGCGGCGGCGCCAACCTCAATTACGCAGCGGAAATTTTCGTCGAAGGCGCGCGCAGTTTTGCCAATCAGGCGCGGATGTCGGCCATGGGGTTGCCGCAGATCACCGTGGTCCACGGTTCGGCCACGGCGGGCGGCGCTTATCAGCCAGGGCTCTCGGATTACACGGTAGTGGTGCGTGGCAAAGCCAAACTGTTTCTCGCCGGCCCACCGTTACTGAAAGCCGCGACCGGAGAAGTGGCGACCGACGAAGAACTGGGCGGTGCCGAGATGCACGCGCAAACTGCCGGCACCGCTGAATACCTGGCCGAGAACGATGCCGATGGCGTGCGCCTGGTGCGCGAGATTGTCAGCCTGTTGTCATGGAACGAGCAGCTGCAATGGTTGCCCGAACGGCAGTGGAAAGAACCCCTCTACCCTATCGACGAGCTGCTGGGACTGATCCCGGACGATCCGAAAAAGCCCTACGACGTGCGCGAAATCATTGCGCGGATTGCCGACGGCTCGAACTTCCTTGAGTTCAAGGGTGAGTTCGATCAGCAAACCATTTGCGGCCATTTGCACATTCAGGGACGCGCCTGCGGATTCATTGGCAATAACGGCCCGATCACCCCCAAAGGGGCGAGTAAAGCCGCGCAATTCATCCAGCTCTGCGATCAGAGCCAGACGCCGCTGCTGTTCTTTCACAACACCACCGGGTTCATGGTCGGCACCGAGTCGGAACAGCAAGGCGTGATCAAGCACGGCGCGAAGATGATTCAGGCGGTGGCCAACGCCCGCATACCGAAACTGACCATCGTCGTCGGCGGTTCCTATGGCGCCGGCAACTACGCCATGTGCGGTCGCGGCCTCGACCCGCGCTTCATCTTTGCCTGGCCCAACAGCCGCACGGCGGTGATGGGCGGCGCGCAGGCCGGCAAGGTGCTGCGCATTGTCACCGAAGCCAAACAACTCAAGGACGGCCTGGTGCCCGACCCGAAAATGCTCGACATGCTGGAGCAGGTCACCGCACAGAAACTCGACAGCCAGTCCACCGCGCTTTATGGCAGCGCCAGTCTGTGGGACGACGGGCTCATCGATCCGCGGGACACCCGGACCCTGCTCGGTTACTTGCTGGACATCTGTCATGAGGCCGATGTGCGGCCGCTGCAAACCAACAGTTTTGGCGTAGCCCGGTTCTGAACCGGCCAGAGGAGAACAATAAAAATGATCTTCACCCAGGAACACGAAGCACTGCGCCGCACCGTTCGCCAATTCGTCGAAAACGAGATCAACCCGAACGTCGAGGCATGGGAAAAGGCCGGGCGCTTTCCCATCCACGAAATCTTCCGCAAGGCCGGTGACCTGGGCCTGCTGGGAATTTCCAAACCGGAAAAATTCGGCGGCATGGGGCTCGATTACAGCTATTCGATTGTCGCCGCCGAGGAGTTCGGCACCATTCATTGCGGCGGCATTCCGATGTCCATCGGTGTGCAGACCGACATGTGCACTCCAGCGCTGGCGCGCTTCGGTTCCGATGAACTGCGTGAAGAGTTTCTGCGCCCTGCCATTACCGGCGAACAGGTCGGTTGCATCGGCGTTTCCGAAGTCGGCGCCGGTTCCGACGTGGCCGGGTTGAAAACCACCGCCCGCAAGGACGGCGACGACTACGTGATCAACGGCAGCAAGATGTGGATCACCAACTCGCCAAGCGCCGATTTCATTTGTCTGCTGGCCAACACCTCGGACGACAAACCGCACATCAACAAGTCGCTGATCATGGTGCCGATGAACACGCCGGGGATCAGCCTCAGTTCGCACCTGGACAAGCTCGGCATGCGCAGTTCGGAAACCGCCCAGGTGTTTTTCGACAACGTGCGCGTGCCGCAACGCAACCGCATCGGCCATGAAGGCGCGGGCTTCATGATGCAAATGCTGCAGTTTCAGGAAGAACGCCTGTTCGGCGCGGCGAACATGATCAAGGGCCTGGAATACTGCATCGACAGCACCATCGAGTATTGCAAGGAACGTAAAACCTTCGGCAATGCGCTGATCGACAATCAGGTCATCCACTTTCGCCTCGCCGAATTGCAAACCGAAATCGAATGCCTGCGGGCACTGGTCTATCAGGCCACCGAGCAGTACATCAAAGGTCAGGACGTCACGCGTCTGGCGTCGATGGCCAAACTCAAGGCCGGGCGACTGGGCCGTGAAGTCAGCGACAGTTGCCTGCAATATTGGGGCGGCATGGGCTTCATGTGGGACAACCCCGTGGCCCGCGCCTACCGCGATGTGCGGCTGGTGTCGATTGGCGGCGGCGCCGACGAAATCATGCTGGGGATCATCTGCAAACTCATGGGCATCCTGCCAGGGAAAAAGAAATGAGTACCCTGCCGGATTGCCAGACGTTATTGCTCGAACCGCATAACGGCGTGCTGCACATCACCCTCAACCGCCCGGAAAGCCGCAACGCCATGAACCTGCTGATGGTCGCCGAACTGCGTGCGGTGCTGTTGGCCGTGCGCGATGACCGTGCGATTCGGGCCCTGGTGATCGGCGGTGCCGGTGGACATTTCTGTGCCGGTGGCGACATCAAGGACATGGCCAACGCCCGTGCTCAAGGCGCGAACGCCTACCGTGATCTGAACCGTGTGTTCGGCGCGCTGCTGCAAGAGGTGCAACACGCGCCGCAAGTGGTGATCACCGTGTTGCAAGGCGCAGTGCTTGGCGGTGGTTTGGGTCTGGCCTGCGTCAGCGATGTCGCCCTGGCGGATCATCAGGCGCAATTCGGGCTGCCGGAAACCAGCCTCGGCGTGCTGCCCGCGCAGATCGCGCCGTTTGTGGTCCAGCGCATCGGCTTGACTCAGGCCCGGCGCCTGGCGCTGACGGCGGCGCGGTTCGACGGCAACCAGGCGCGGCGCATGGGGCTGGTGCATTTTGTCGAGCATGACGCGCAAGCCTTGGCCGAGCGTCTCGGTGAAGTTCTGGCCCACGTGCTGTGCTGCGCGCCGGGGGCCAATGCGACGACCAAAAAACTGTTGCTGGCGAGTGCAGGGCAACCGTCGGATGCGTTGCTGGATGAAGCGGCCGAGTGGTTCAGCGAAGCGGTGATCGGAGCGGAAGGGGTCGAGGGCACGATGGCTTTTGTGCAAAAACGCAAACCGGGATGGGCGCCTTAAAAGCTTCGCGGGCAAGTCGGATCGCCGCACCGCTCGCTCCTACAAGGTTTTTGGTGCCCCCTGTAGGAGCGAGCGGTGCGGCGATCCGACTTGCCCGCGAAGAGGCCATCACTTCCACCGCAAATACGAAGGGAATATCCCAATGCCCGCCCTGAAAAAAATACTGATCGCCAACCGCGGTGAAATCGCCTGCCGCATCCAGCGCACGGCCCAATCCTTGGGCTACCGCACCGTCGCCGTGTTCAGCGACGCAGATGCGGATGCCTTGCACGTACAAATCGCCGACGAAGCCGTCAACATCGGCCCGGCCCCGGTCCAGCAGTCGTACCTGAACATCCCGGCCATCCTCGACGCCGCCCGCCGCACCGGTGCCGATTCGATCCACCCCGGCTACGGCTTCCTCTCGGAAAATGCCGAATTCGCCCGCGCCTGCCAGCATGCCGGCCTTACTTTCATCGGCCCCAGCCCCGAAGCCATCGAACTGATGGGCAGCAAACGCCTGTCGAAACTCGCCATGCTCGACGCCAGTGTGCCCTGCATCAAAGGCTATCAAGGCACCGGGCAGGACGACGCAACCCTGAGCCTCGAAGCCGAACGCATCGGCTTTCCGCTGATGATCAAGGCCAGTGCCGGCGGTGGCGGGCGCGGCATGCGCCTGGTACACGATGCAGGGGATTTGCTCGCACAGATTCGCACCGCGCGCTCCGAGGCATTGAACGGGTTTGGCAGCGACGAACTGATCCTCGAACAAGCGCTGATCGATCCGCGTCACGTTGAGGTTCAGCTGTTCGGCGACCAACACGGCAACCTGATCTACCTCGGCGAACGCGACTGTTCGATCCAGCGCCGCCATCAGAAAGTCATCGAAGAAGCGCCCTGCCCGGTCATGACCGCCGAACTGCGCCAGGCCATGGGTGAAGCGGCGCTCAAGGCCGGTCGCGCGGTGAACTATGTGGGCGCTGGCACTGTGGAGTTTCTGCTGGACGCGCACGGGCAGTTCTACTTTCTGGAAATGAACACGCGGTTGCAGGTGGAACACCCGGTGACTGAATTGATCACCGGCCTCGATCTGGTGGCCTGGCAGTTGCACGTCGCCGAAGGACTACCGCTGCCATTGCGCCAGGAACAGGTGCAACTCAACGGCCACGCCATGGAAGTGCGGCTGTATGCCGAAGACCCGACCCAAGGGTTCCTCCCGCAGACCGGGCGCATCACCACCTGGGAACCGGCCTTGCAGAGTGGAGCGCGGATCGACCATGGGTTGATCGAAGGTCAACACGTCAGCCCGTTCTATGACCCGATGCTGGGCAAGATCATCGCCCACGGCGCTACCCGTGAAGAAGCCCGGCGCAAGTTGCTGCGCGCGGTGCAAGACAGTGTGCTGCTGGGCTTGCCGAGCAATCAGCGCTTGCTTGCCAGCCTGCTGGAACATCCACGCTTCATCAGTCGCGAGTTCAGCACCGGGTTCATCCCGACGCATTTCGCCGACCATCCTTGTTTGCATCCGCATAACCCGAGTGCTGAAGAACTGGCGATTGCGGCGACGCTGTTTTATCAGGCTTCGGCGCAGGTTCATCCCGCCGCGCTGGCCGGCTGGCGCAACAACGCCAGTGTGCCGCTGCACTATCGCATCGGCCTGGAGGATCGGGACTGGCCGGTGCAGTTGAACGCGGTACCGGGCGAACCGTACCGGATTGAAGTCGCCGCACAGGCCTTCGAACTGAACGTCATCCAGTGTGATGGACGCTGGGCCACCCTGGACATCAACGGCATCCGCCAGCGTCATGCCTATCGTCTGGAGGCCGGACAGCTCTGGCTGTTCACCCGCCCCGGCAGCCTGCGTCTGGAGGATCGCACGCAAGCGCTGGTCAGCGGCCAGGCCAGCGTCAGCTCCGGCACGCTCAAGGCGCCAATGGACGGCGCAATTGTCGACGTGCTGGTCGCACAAGGCAGCCCGGTCAGTAAAGGCCAACTGCTGGTGGTGCTGGAAGCGATGAAAATGGAGCATCCGCTCAAGTCCGGCATCGACGGCGTGCTCAAACGCTTGCAGGTCAAGGTCGGCGATCAGGTAAAAAATCGTCAGATTTTGTTGGAGGTCGAATAAGCCGCTAGGCGGATCCGTCGGGTTTGGCTACGCTCAAGCCCTATCAGGATGCGGATACCGGGAACCCTTCAATGCCTCACTGGCTGGTGATCGATCTGGAAGCCACCACCGACGAAGGTGGCTGGCCAGTTACGGAAATGGAAATCATCGAAATCGGCGCCACGCTGGTGGACCGCCAAGGGCGTGAGCAGGACCATTTCCAGCGCTTCGTGCGACCGCTGCGACGCCCCCTGCTCACGCCGTTTTGTCGCGAGCTGACTCGCATCACCCAGGCCAATATCGACAGCGCACAGGCGCTGACCGAGGTCTGGCCGGTCTTCGAGCGCTGGCTCGGCCAACATCATTCACGGCTGGAAGGCTGGGCCAGTTGGGGCGATTACGATCGCAGGCAACTGCTTCAGGAGTGGGAGCGCTTGCAACTCGACAGCCAACTGAGTCGCGTGCCGCACATGAACCTCAAGCAGCGCTTTGCCAAGGCCCGACGGCTGGAACGCCCGCTGGGACTCAACGGCGCCCTGCAACTGGCCGGCATGCAGTTCACCGGCCAGCAGCACCGGGCACTGGAAGATGCGCGCAATACAGCGCGTCTGTTACCGCTGATTCTCCCGCTCTAGAGAGGTGACGGCGCCAAGGGCCTTGTGCATACTGGCCGGCCCTTTTTAGCCCTTTTCGAGGAATCGCCCATGTTTAAAGTCAACGAGTACTTCGACGGCACCGTCAAGTCGATCGCCTTTGGCACCGCTGAAGGTCCGGCGACCATTGGCGTCATGGCTCCGGGCGAATACGAATTCGGCACCAGCCAGCGTGAAATCATGCACGTGGTGACCGGCGCCCTGACCGTCAAACTGCCAGACAGCACCAACTGGGAAACCTTCGCCGCCGGCAGCCAGTTCAACGTGCCAGCCAACAGCAAATTCCAGCTGAAAGTGGCCGTCGACACCGCTTACCTGTGCGAATACCGCGGCTAAAACCCCGGGTTTTCACAGCGCAAAAAAATGCCCGTGTCCTTGGACACGGGCATTTTTCATTCAGGGTCGCTTATTCCAGGATCGTGACCGGCATGCCGACTTCGAGCTGGCCATTGCCGTCATTGACCAGATTCTGGCCAAACATCGCACCGTCTTCCTGGGCACGGTATTTCTGCAAGGTCGCGAGCGGTTCACGGTCATCGCTGCGCTCGCCGGTCTGCGGATCGATGGTGGTCAGAATGCAGCGCGAACACGGCTTGACCACACGAAACTCGACGTCGCCGATACGGATACGCTTCCAGCCGTCCTCGGCATACGCCTCGCTGCCCTCGATCACCAGATTCGGTCGAAAACGCAGCATCTCCAACGAACGCCCGACCTTCTGCGACAGATCCTCAAGGGACGCCTGCCCGATCAGCAGCAACGGGAAGCCATCGGCGAAGGCCACCTGATCGTCGTCCTTGCCATAACCGGCCTGTGTGGTCCGAGCGCGATCAACCGGCACTTGCACCAGGCGAGTCGGCTTGCCAATGAATCTACTGACCCAGGCCCCCGCCTCGTCACCGGCATCAGGCACACGCAAGGTGTCGCGCCAGATAGTCACGCCACGCAACTCAGCGTCGTTGGCAGGCAAGGCAATATCGATCGGCGTGTGGCCGGGAGCGCTGAGGGTCAAACCGCCCTGGGCATTCCACAACGCCGACAGCTGACTCATCTGCGCCACCGCACGCTGGGTCAGGAAGCGCCCGCTGGCCTCGTCCACCAGCATCCAGCGTCGATCCCCGTCCAGCCCCAGTTTGTCGAGACTGACCTGTTGCAGGATCTCGCCCTTGCCGGATTTCAACGGATAACGATAAAGCGCACTCAGACGCAGCATGACCAGCTCCCTGGAGGACAAAAATGCCACCCTATACGAGCTTGCTCATTGAATCAAAGACTGTGAACTGAACACTGCATACCCTGTGGGAGCGGGCTTGCTCGCGAAGGCGGTGTGACAGTCGACATAAATAATGTTAAACCGCCTTCGCGAGCAAGCCCGCTCCCACAGGTAAGCAGAGTGCAGCCTTTACATCGTGATCAGGCAGGCACTTCGTCGAGCATCAGGCGCTGACGCACCACATCGACCAGTTTGTCCGGCTGGAATTTGGAGAGGAAGTTGTCACAGCCAACCTTCTTGACCATCGAGTCGTTGAAACTGCCGGACAACGAGGTGTGCAGAACCACGTAGAGGCCGCGCAGACGCGGATCGTTACGGATCTCGGTGGTCAGGCGATAGCCGTCCATTTCCGGCATCTCGGCGTCGGTAAAGATCATCAGCAATTTGTCGGTCATGTTCACGCCGGTATCCGCCCAGCCCTTGAGCATGTTCAGCGCTTTCAAGCCATCGCTGGCAATGTGCATCTTCACGCCCAACTGGCCGAGGGTGTCGCGCAACTGCGAGAGCGCCACGTTGGAGTCGTCCACCAGCAGCACTTCACGGCCACGGGCGCGCTCCAGTATTGGATCGTCGAGCTTGTCGCGGGATACCTTGGCGTTGTACGGAACGATTTCGGCGAGGACTTTTTCGACGTCGATAATCTCCACCAACTGATCATCGACCTTGCTGATGGCAGTCAGGTAATGCTGACGGCCGGCGCTGGTCGGCGGCGGCAGAATGGCTTCCCAGTTCATGTTGACGATGCGGTCCACACCGCCAACCAGGAAAGCCTGCACGGAGCGGTTATACTCGGTGACGATGATCGTGCTGGTAGGGCTCGGCACCAGCGGACGCATGCCGATGGCCTGGGACAGGTCGATCACCGGCAACGTCTGGCCACGCAGGTTGACCACGCCGCAGACAAACGGATGGCGCTGGGGCATCAGGGTCAGTTTCGGCAGTTGCAGCACTTCCTGCACTTTGAAAACGTTGATCGCGAACAATTGCCGCCCAGCCAGGCGGAACATGAGAATTTCCAGGCGATTCTCACCCACCAGTTGCGTGCGTTGGTCTACCGTGTCGAGAATGCCGGCCATCAATGACTCCTGGTACTTGTTCTGATGAATTCACTAAAGAGGGTTATCGGCTGTTTTTTCAGGACCTTGACCCCGATGCAAAATGCCATGCCCAGGCATTGATGTCACATTAACATCATGCTTTACTGGCGCCATCACTTCATCTGCTTCACTCCCTGCGGCGCGACCCTGTTTCGTCCATTAGGTTCCCGTGCGTAAGGGATTCCCCTAGTAACAATCAGGCCCAACCTGATATTCGCAATATCCAATAGCCATTAATGTGACGCCATTCTCATTGCATGAACGGAGTCAGGCTTTTGTGTGCGATCGCAGGTCAGTGGCCATCCACCCTCTTGAACTCCTCCGCCTGCAGACAGCCCGGCTGGAGCGCGATCTCACGACGGCACGGCAACGCCATGGCGCAGATCATTCTCGCTGACACACACGACATTCCCTCATTTGACATGACGTTGTGGAGATAAGCATGCCGAACGACCGTAACGAGTGGGCCAAGCGGTTCCCGGAGTTTCTCGCCGAAGCTGAAACACTCCTGGCCAAATCCGAGGAGTGCCTGAGTCATTTGCAACTGATCAGCAATGACAAGGACGCCATCGAATGCATGCTCAGTACCCTGCTCAAGCTGGCCAACAAGGCCGATGCCCTCGCCCTGGTCGCCGTTTCGGAGTTTTCGCTGCACATTCATGGCCTGCTGAACCATGCCCAAAATCACGTCGACCTGCATGCTCAGGCGCTGGATGCGTTGAAAGACTGCTTCACATTGATGGCCTGGCAACTCGAACTGATCGATCAGACCACCGGCCAACTCAGCCTCGACGACAGTGAACAAACCTCATTGATCGAAGCCTTTGCCTACCAGGTCGGGCAAAACCAGTTTCAGCCACCGGTTAATTCCAAACCGTTCCGGCTCGTTTCCTTTACGGAACGGCAGGCTTAATTTCACCCGATAATTACTCCGTGGTTTGTATTCATATTGCCAAGATGTCACTCTGTAACTTGATCACGCTCATGTCGCAATTGAATATTTCATGCCTGTCAACGACAGCCCGATACAAGTAACTATTCCCTTCCTGCCGATAAACTTTTCCATTGTGGAACTATCGTCCAAAACCTTTATTTCCTGACTCTATAGACATATATACCGAACGCGACCAACGGTATGTTAAGTGGTATTATGCCGACCATTAGTTGACGTCAATTAATGGCAGAGTGACTCAGACAGAGACCCGTCAGTCCATTAGACCGGTCTGCCCGCAGCGAACATCCATTGGCTCCATCCGTTATGTACGCCAGCCTCAAGTCAATCACCATGTGGCCCCCCTCCCGAGTAAACGCGCGTCGGTTCACGCTTTTGTTGTGTACCTGCTCGGCGCTCGGCAGCCTGCTGATCTATGGCCTGTCCACACGCTTGCCGCTAAGTCTGCTGCTGCTCAATATTGCAGCGCTGGCGTGCGTCTGGGTACAGCATCGCCTGTCGCGCAAGTCGATAAAGTTCGAGCCTCAAGAGCTCGCCGACCGTTTATTGAAGGTTCAGGAGAACGAACGCCACCGGCTCAGTCGTGAACTGCATGACGATATTGGCCAGTTATTGACCGCGGCAAAACTTCAAAGTGAATGGCTCAAACGCCGAATGCCCGAAGAACTGCAAGAGCAATGCGCGGTGCTCTGCGGCACGCTGGAAGAAACCCTGACCAAAGTGCGTGACGTATCGGCCATCCTCAACCCCAGACAGTTGACCAGCCTGGGGCTGGAAGCCAGCCTGCGAGCGCATTTGCTCAAGACACTGGGCAATACGACGGTGAACTGGAGCCTGGAATGCCATTCACGCTTGACCGGCATCCCTGAAGAAATGGCGGTGGCCGCCTTTCGAATCACCCAGGAAGCGGTGACCAACATACTGCGCCACGCCGAGGCGAAAAATCTGTTGGTCCGCCTGCAACGCCAGCCTCAAGGCTTGACGCTGTTGATCAGCGACGACGGCCTGGGTTTCGCGCCGGCGACGGATCCGGGTCGTGAGGGGCAGCGCGGAATGGCCGGAATGTCGGAACGTATCGATCAACTGGGCGGTACATTGACCGTCACCAGCGAACCGGGCAAAGGTACTCAAATCGAAGCTCTCTTCCCCTGGGCGCCACGTGCGCTCGAACGGGCCAGTACGAATAAGGTTATGCGTTGACTTGTAACTTACTTCTGGTGGATGACCACTCGCTTATCAGGGCTGGCGTGCGCGCTCTGGTGCTGGATATTCCCGGCTACGCCGTCATCGGCGAGGCCAATGACGGCTCGCAGCTGCTCGAAATGGTCGAGCATCTGTCCCCGGACATCGTGCTGCTGGATATTTCCATGAAGGAAACCGGTGGCCTTGAAGCCTTGCAGCGCCTCAAGCGCGTACGCCCGCAAAGCAAGGTACTGATTCTGTCGATGCACACCGACCCGGCGCTCATCATGCAGGCACTGGAATCCGGCGCCCACGGTTACCTGCTCAAGGACACCACGGCCACCGAACTCGAACACGCCCTGGATGCCCTGCGCAACAACGAGCGCTACCTGAGCCCGGCCATCGCCCATACGGTCATCAACCAGGCGCTGACCCGTAACCAGAAACATCAGCCGGAACCCGCGGACTCGCACAACCTGACGGCACGTCAGCTGGAAATCCTGCGGCTGATTGTTCGCGGAAAATCCACCCGGGAAATCGCCAATGGCCTGGGTTTGAGTATCAAGACGGTCGAAACCCACCGCTCGCAAATCATGAAGCGCTTGCAGATTTACGACGTGGCGGGCCTGGTGCTGTTCGCCGTGCGCGAGCAGATCATCAGTCTGGACGATTGATCATTGCCGGAACGCTCAGCAGCGGCGAGTCCTCGGGCAAATGCACCCGCAGTGCTGCCGGGCGCGCCGAGAAACGCAAGCTGTCGCCTTCCAGTGGTTCACCATCGAGATTGATGTAAAGACCTTCCGAGACCTTGATCTCGACCCATGGCAGACGGGCGCGCACAAACATGCTGTCGATACCGAAGCCGTCGGAGAGCAAACTTTTCAACGTACCCACCACTTCCTGCGGTGCAGGCAGAATACTGATATCCAGCAGACCGTCATCCGCCAGCGCCTGTGGGCACAGCACGTGACCACCACCCGCCTGGCGGCCATTGCCGATGCCCAGTGCCAGCAGCTCGCCACTCCACTGAAAATCCGGGCCATGCAGCTCGCCATAGGCCGCATGCAACTCGCTGAAACGTGACAACCCCGTGAACAGGTAGGCCGCACCTCCGAGCACTTTCTTCAATTCCTCTGACGTGTTGGCCGTGACCTGACTGCCGAAGCCGCCCGTGGCCATATTCAGAAACACCTGCCCGCCGACCTCTCCCAGGTCGATGGCACACGGTTCAGTTTCCAGAAGATTCAAGGCTTGGGCGGGCTCCAGAGGCACACCGGCAGCGCGCGCGAAATCGTTGGCGGTTCCCAACGGCATCAGCACCAGGCTGGCCTGCGTCGACTGCGCAGCCATGGCCTCGGCAATATCACGCAACGTTCCGTCACCGCCCCCAGCGATGACCTGCCTGTAGCCTGCCGCAAGCGCCTCATCCACCAGGCGCCGTGCGTCGCCGGCCTCCCAGGTCAATCGAACAGCCAACTCCCAACCTTGTGCGCGTTTACCCTCGACCGCCGCACGAACCTCCTCGTTGAGCGCCTGCTTGCCATGCAGAATCAACTGTGCCTTGCGTTCGCTCATTGTGATCACCCCCATGTTTGCATTCCGTATGGGAGATGTTGACCGCGATGCGCACCATAAAAGTCGCAGGAAACCGAATTATTTCAAGGAGTCCGGGATTGAGGTCCTACAAGGCGGGATTTTTTCTTACAAAACCTGAGGAATCGGCTCAATTGACCCACCCGTTTGATTGGTACACCTTGGTGGCTGCGGTTTATCAGTCATCAGCAGGAATTACAGGGAAGTACCATGCAAAGCCATGACATCAGGTTACCGGGCATCCCGGTTGCACCACTCGCGGAAAGACGGGCCAAACAGCAAGCCGAATTCAATAAAAGTACAAAACCCACTGGAGAAGCCGAAATGGAACCTCGCGTCGTCGAACTGGAAACTCACCTCGAATACATCCGAAGAGACATGGATGAAGTCCGCAGTGACGTGAAGTCGATCAAACACCGGCTTGCCTATTCAGCCGGTGGCACAGCCGTGGTGCTCGGCCTTCTGGGCTGGATCGCCAACAGTCGTTTCGACCAGGTCGTGGCACTCGTCGCGCATTAAGCGTCAGCCATCAACGCAAAACCCGGTTCGATCAACCGGGTTTGCGTGGCCAGCGTGAGGCAGGTATCAGCCCAGAACTTCGCTCAGCGGGATGAAATACACGCTGTCACCTTCGATCAGCGTGTGATCCTCCAGCACTTCAACCAGACCATCGGCCCAGGCTGCGCTGCGCAGTACACCTGAACTCTGATTTTTGTAGATGATCGCCCGGCCGTTTTCCAGACGTCCACGCAAGTACTCGCGTCGACTGCCGGCTTTGGACCAGTTAAACCCTGCCGGCACCTGAAATTTCAGCGGCTCAACCACTTTTACGCCTTGGCGGCGTAATAGATAGGGCCTTGCCAACAAGGCAAAGGTCACCAGGGTCGACGCCGGGTTACCGGGTAAACCAATGACCGGAACCCCACGGAAATGTCCGAAGGTCAGCGGTTTGCCCGGTTTGATAGCGAGTTTCCACAATGTCAGCTCGCCCTCCTCCCGTAAGGCAATGCCCAGAAAATCCGCCTCACCCACCGATACACCACCGGTCGAGAGGATCAGATCGACGCTTGCCAAACTGGCAAGACGGGCACGAGTGGTCTCGAGGTCATCTGGAAGAATACCGGCGTCGATCACCTCACAACCCAATCGCTGCAACCAGCTGCAGAGCAGCACACGATTGCTGTTGTAGATCTGGCCAGGTCCCAGCGGCTTACCCGGTTCAACCAATTCATCACCGGTGGACAAAACGGCGACGCGAACTTTGCGAATCACCTCCAGCTCTGCGCATCCCAGTGAAGCAGCCAGGCCCTGCTCAATTGGCCCAAGCCGCGTGCCAGCTGGCAGAATCATTTCACCGACGGTAGTTTCCTGGCCTTGTGGCCGGATGTTTTGTCCTGGCGCCAGGGCTTCGGTGAAACGGACTCGTTCATCCGCCTGGATTTCGGCGTTTTCCTGCATCTCTACGCAGTCGGCCCCAGCAGGAACCGGCGCACCGGTGAAGATTCGCGCACAGGTGCCGGGCGTCAAAGGCGGCGGAGCGTTGCCTGCAAAAATCTTCTGGCTGACCACCAACGGCTCTCCCGCCCAGTCGGCCGCGCGCAACGCATAACCATCCATTGCACTGTTGGGCCACGGAGGAAGATCAAGCGTCGAGATCAGGTCATCGGCCAGAACACGACCCTCAAGCTGCGCCAGGGGCAGGCACTCACGCTCACGAATCGGCGTGGCTTCAGCCATTTCCAGCAAGCGCGCCAGTGCGACTTCGACAGCCATCAGGCTGCCTGTCTTGCCTGGCTTACCCACGGGATTCACAGGGCTGCGCCTGTTTCAGATGAGGCACGAAATTGCATGGGCGGTGCCGCGAATCCAGTTGCTCAGCGAGAATACCGTCCCAACCGGTTCGCACAGCGTTGGTCGAGCCGGGCAAGCAGCAGACCAGCGTGCCATTGGCCAAACCGGCCAAGGCGCGGGACTGAACAGTGGAGGAGCCAATATCCGCCACCGATATCTGCCGGAAAAGCTCGCCAAATCCATCGACCTGCTTGTCCAGCAGGCAGCTCACCGCTTCGGGCGTGCTGTCGCGCCCGGTGAATCCCGTACCACCCGTGATCAGGACAACCTGCACCACATCGTCGGCAATCCAGTTGGCGACTTGCGCGCGGATTTTGTAGAGGTCATCTTTGAGCAGAACCCGAGAGGCCAGGTTATGGCCAGCAGCGATCAAGCGGTCAACGAAGACCTGGCCTGACGTGTCGGTTTCCAGAGTACGGGTATCGCTGACAGTCAGCACCGCGATGTTGAGCGGTGCGAAAGGTACATCAGCCTTGGCTTTCATAGGCTCGTCCAGTTGTAGGAGAAACAGCCCGGTGTTATATCACAGCGCCTCCTTTTTTCGCCGCCCCCATGGAGACCTGCCATGACCTCGAATACACATTTGCCACCCTGTTCCATTCTGCTCCTGGCAGGGGGGCGCGGCCAACGCATGGGCGGCCAGGACAAAGGGCTGATCGAATGGCACGGCGCGCCACTGATCGCGCATTTGCATCGCAAGACCCGTCCGTTGAGCGATGACCTGATCATCTCCTGCAACAGGAACCTGGAAAAGTATGCGCCCTACGCCGACCAGTTGGTCCATGACGACGAAGGCGATTTCCCCGGTCCGCTGGCTGGCATGCGTGCAGGCCTGAAGGCCGCTCGTCATGCGTATCTGCTGGTATTGCCTTGTGACGTACCGCGCATCGATGCCGCGCTGCTCCACAGCATGCGCGAAACCGCCAGCCAGCATCCGGACAAACCGCTGATGCTGCGCCATGACGGACACTGGGAACCCTTGCTGTGCATCATTCCGGTTGCCCTGCGAGAAGCGTTCGAAAGTGCCTGGAATGACGGCGAACGCAGCCCGGGGCGCCTCATGCGCAAACTGGGCGCCACGGCGTTGCAATGCCCCGACAACGATCCTCGCCTGGCCAACCTCAATACACCGGAACTGTTAAGTGCCCACAACACTGTGTCAGACTGACACGAGAATGAACTTGCACGTGTCGCGAACGTCTCAAGCTCAGTTACCAAAAGAATTCATATTCGGAGACACACTCATGACTCAACGGACCCTCGCCGCTTTCATGCTCGCACTCGGCCTCGCTACCCTTGCCGGTTGCGCATCGCCTGCAGTGATCACCTTGAATGACGGTCGCGAAATCCAGGCTGTCGACTCGCCAAAATACGATAAGGAATCGGGTTTCTACGAATTTGAACAGTTGGACGGCAAACAAACCCGCGTCAACAAGGATCAAGTTCGTACCGTCAAAGAGCTGTAATCTTTGCGGCACCAACCGGATACAGAAAAGCCCGCTTTATGCGGGCTTTTTCGTGGCTGAAAAACAGCCATCACCATTGCAGGGTGATAGCGCTCTCGAAGTCTCTTTCCTCACCCGTGACCGGGTCCACAAACCGAAGCCCTTGTGCGAGCAACTTCAACGGATTGGCATAGTCGTCTTCGACATCCTTGAGCACTTGCGGATAGAACGGGTCATTGCAGATGCTGGCCCCCAAAGCCGTCATGTGCACCCGCAACTGATGCTTCTTGCCTGTCACCGGGTAAAGCGCATATCGCCAGAGATCGCCGTTCTTCTCCCTGACCTCGACGGCCGTCTCGGTATTGCTGGCGCCCGGCCCCTCTTGCATACGAAAGAAAGGCTCGCCATCAACGAGCCGACTCTTGTGGACCAAGGGAAAGGTCAGTTCCGGCAATGCCCTGGCAATAGCCTCGTAGCGCTTTTCGATCTGCCGCGTTGGAAACAACGACTGATACGCGGAACGGCTCTGAGGATTGGCTGAAAACAGCACCAGCCCCGCCGTATGCCGATCAATGCGATGCAACGGTACCAGGTGCGGGTTATCCAGCCGACGGATCAACCGTCGTAGCAGCGTCTGCTCGACATATTCACCCGCTGGCGTCACAGGCAGGAAATGCGGCTTGTCTGCCACCACCAGGTGCTCGTCCGCGTACAGAATCGACTCGACCACAGGGATCGGCTTTTCGTCCGGCACTTCCCGAAAGTAGTGAATCCGCAGGCCTTCCTTGTAAGGAAGATCAAGGGCGATTGGCGCACCGTGCCCGTCGAGGACCCGACCACGGGCGATTCGGTCCAGCCATTGCTCGCGACCGATGGCACTGAAGTGCTCGCACAGGCATTCAAGTACGGTCTGCCACGGGCCAGGCGGCAAGTAGAGCGTACTGGCCTGGCTGTGCGCAGCAGAAAAAGATGAAGTGGACATACGGAAGTTCTGACCCTCAATGCAGGACGGCATTATCCAACAGAGGCCGGACCGAACCTAGCAGAGAATCCTCAGGCCGGAATCGACTGCGTGCGCGCCGCCGCTTCAGTGAACTCCTTGAGCCAGCGCAACACATCGACCGCCTCCCAGCGACCCGGATCGTAAAGTGCGTACAACAAGCCCTGATAGCCCACGACGTCCAGCTGCCGGTGATAACCCGCGCGCTGGAACAGTGCTTCGATTTCAGCGAAACAGGTATTGAAATGCAGCTTGTTGAACGGTGTTTTTCCTTCCGTGACCAGGCCATCCAGACGCAACTCGTGGACGGCCTCACGCACTACGTCCACCGACATCCGGTTCACGCTGTTCTTCAACTGTTCGACATTGACCAAGATTCATCCCTCTGACTTCCGGGATCGCCTGCCTGAATCCGCAATAAAGAGAACACGACAGGTGATCGGAATAACTGTATGCACATACAGTAACCGAATAACCTCAATTTCGCCAATGACCGAAACGAGAACAGCGACAGATGGGAATCGAGAAAATTATCGAGGTCAGCGCAGGAACGCCACGACCTGGTCGGCACTGAATGGCCAACCCAGCTCAGCGCCGGTATCGATTCGCCGTAACACCGGAATGCGCAAACTGTAAGCTTCGAACCATGATTCGTTCTCTGCGATATCCACCAGCTCGACCAGCAGACCGCGCTCGACAAATTCCATCAGCATGGCTTCCGCCACTTCACAAAGATGGCACCCAAGGGTGCCGAAAAGCTGACATTCAGGAGGCATGAGCACACAACCCGGTAAAGTGAGCGTTTATTCTAGGCCCGCTATCAGAAGCAGTCGAGCCAATGACTCAGGCACCTTGGCAGCGGCGCATTTCCAAAGTTTTCGGCAACTCCCTGACTCAAATCACTCAAGCGCAATGTCACTTGCGCGATGCTCGCGGCTTTTTTTGCCTCTACGCTTGAGTAACTCGCACCTTGACCGGAGTTTTTTGTGTTCGCCAACCTGTTGATCATCCTCGCCTCCTCTCTGGTGGTTATTGCACTGTTCCAGCGCCTGCGCCTGCCACCGGTGCTGGGCTATTTGTGCGTGGGGTTGATGATCGGGCCGACTGCGTTCAACTGGGTCAATGAAAGCGAGGAGTTGCCCGACCTCGCCGAGCTGGGCGTGGTGTTCCTGCTGTTCTCCCTCGGGCTGGAGTTTTCCCTGACGAAAATGCTCGCGTTGCGCCACGTGGTGTTCCGGCTGGGCGGCCTGCAAGTACTGGTCACCGCGACACTGCTTGGGGGGGTGCTGATGTTGCTCGGCATGTCGGTAACCCCTGCACTGCTGCTCGGTGCCGGTCTGTCGCTGTCGTCCACCGCCATTGTCAGCAAGGAGCTGAGCAGTCTCGGCGAGATTTTCAGCAGCCACGGCCAGAACGCCATTGCGGTGCTGCTGTTCCAGGACGTCGTGGCGGTGTTGCTGCTGACCCTGGTGCCGGTGTTCGCCGGGAACAGCGATCAGGCCTGGTACTGGGCGTTACCTGTGACGCTCGGCAAGACCGTTGTGCTGTTCGTCGGGCTGTTGCTGACCAGTCGCTGGTTGCTGCCGCGGCTGTTCCATGAAGTGGCGGCGGCCCGCTCCGCCGAGCTGTTTGTGCTGCTGGCGCTGGTCATTGTGCTGCTGACCGCCTGGCTGACTCACCTGCTCGGTCTCTCCCCTGCCCTGGGGGCGTTTCTCGCCGGCATGCTGCTGGGGGAAAGTCATTACCGCCATCAAATCGAGGCCGATATCCGTCCGTTCCGCGACATTCTGCTCGGGGTGTTTTTCGTCAGCATCGGCATGTTGATCGACCTGCAGTTGTTTGCCAGCCACGGCCTGCTGATCCTCGGTCTGACCCTCGGTTTGCTGCTGATCAAAGGCTGCGTGGTCGCGCTGCTGGTCAAATGGCGCGGCAGCGATGTCGAAACCGCCTGGCGCAGCGGCCTGGCTTTGGCCCAGGGCGGCGAGTTCTGTTTTGCGCTGATGGCCCTGATGCAACAAAACAAAATGATGCCCGCCGACCTCGGCGGGCTGCTGCTGGCCGCGACCTTCTGCTCGATGCTGCTGACGCCACTGTTGCTGCGTTCGGCGCCCCGCATCGCAACGCGTCTGCACCGCAAGCCCAACGAAGAAGCCAAGCTCGACGAAATAAGCGCGCTGAACGCCGGACTGCACAGCCATGTGGTGATCTGTGGCTATGGTCGCGTCGGTCAGTCGATCGGGCGAGCGCTGCGCAATGCGCTGCAGCCCTATATCGCGCTGGACACCGATCCGGTGCGTGTCCAGGAAGCCGCCGTGGGTGAAACCTGTGTGCACTATGGCGACTCACGACGCGGTGAACTGCTGCTGGCGGTAGGACTGGCGCGCGCCAGGCTGCTGGTGATTGCCGTGGACCAGGCCGATATCGCGTTACTGATTCTCCAGGAGGCGCGCCGATTAAACTCGACCGTTCCAATCCTGGTACGCACTCGGGACGACAGCCAACTGGCCGAGTTGAAAGCAGCCGGCGCCAGCGAAGTCGTGCCCGAATTGCTGGAGTCGAGCCTGATGCTCGCCTCCCACGCGTTGATCATGCTGGGTATACCCGCGCATCAGGTCCAAGAGCGGGCCGACCAGATACGGCATGACCGCTATCGCCTGCTGCACGGTTTTTATCCCGGTGCCGACGATGAAGAAACCTGACTCAGTCCTGGCTCACGGCGCCGATCTTGTGCACCGACAGGTCCGCGCCGTAATACTCTTCTTCCTGACTCAGGCGCAGGCCATGGAACGCCTTGATCACGCCATACACGGTGAAGCCGCCGGCCAGCGCCACGACCACCCCGAGGGAGGTTCCGATCAACTGACTGACCAGGCTCACCCCACCCAGGCCACCCAGTGCGCTCTGACCGAAAATGCCACAGGCGATCCCGCCCCAGACACCGCACAGACCGTGCAACGGCCAGACACCCAATACGTCATCGATGTGCCATTTGCCTTGCGCAGCGGTAAAGCACCAGACAAACAGCGCCCCGGCGATGGCGCCGGTCACCAGCGCGCCGACCGGGTGCATCAGATCGGAACCGGCGCAAATCGCCACCAGCCCGGCCAACGGGCCGTTATGCAGAAAGCCCGGGTCATTGCGCCCAACGATCAGCGCCGCCACGGTGCCGCCCACCATGGCCATCAGCGAGTTCACCGCGACCAACCCGCTAACGCCCTGCAAGGTTTGCGCGCTCATCACGTTAAAACCGAACCAGCCCACGATGAGAATCCACGAGCCCAGGGCCAGGAAAGGAATGCTCGACGGTGCGAACGCCACCAGGCGTCCCTCGCGATAGCGACCTTGCCTCGGCCCGAGCAACAACACCGCTGCCAGCGCCAGCCAGCCGCCCATGGCATGGACTACCACCGAACCGGCGAAATCATGGAAGCTGGCACCAAAGCGCGCGAGCAACCAGGCCTGCAAGCCAAAGTTGCCATTCCAGATCATGCCCTCGAAAAAGGGATAGATGAACGCCACGATCAACGCCGTCGCACACAACTGCGGAACGAACCGGGCGCGCTCGGCGATGCCGCCGGAAATGATTGCCGGTATGGCTGCGGCGAACGTCAGCAGAAAGAAAAACTTCACCAGGCCATAGCCATGATCGGCATTGATCACCGCCGCCGGTTGCATGAAGGTGACCCCGTAGGAAATCCAATAGCCTATAAAGAAGTAGGCAAGGGTCGAAATGGCGAAGTCGCTGAGGATCTTCGACAAGGCGTTAACCTGATTCTTCTGTCGAACCGTGCCGACTTCGAGAAAGGCAAAACCGGCGTGCATGGCCAAGACCATGACTGCACCGATCAGAATGAACAACGTGTTGGAGCTATGGACCAGACTGTCCACAGCGCTTTGCAGATTTTCCATGGAGTTGGCAGACCTGAAGGCTAAAAAAGCACCAAAGCAGTTCGCGCAGACAATTCATGCACCAAGTTGCAACTTCGCCGGATCAGTCCATTGATCCCGATGAGTCACTTTGGCGCACAAGGTTGGAACCTTTGCGCGAGGTTTCATTATTTGAGATAAGGTTTTGCTCGATTCTTGCCCAGCAACAGCGCAAACACGCGGGCTGACGCACCACGACATAGCAAAAGTTGTACCAGTCATTTGTACTGAACCTTCGCGCAAGGCTCATACTCGAACGCAACAGAAGCCACTTACGGAGATCACCAATGGCCAGCATCAAGGCAAAGACTGCTCAAGAAATCCTGATGAACGACTTCCAGACCCTGGTCAGCGACACCGAGCGGTTGCTGGAACACACCGCCACATTGGCCGGTGATCAGGCGGATGAGTTGCGCGAACAGATCCACGACAGCCTGCTGCGTGCACGCGAAACCTTGAAACTGACTGAAGACTCCCTGCGCGAACGCGGCAAGGCCGCCGTCACCGCCACTGAAGACTATGTTCAGGCCAACCCATGGCAATCGGTCGGGATCGCGGCCGGCGTGGGTTTCCTGATCGGTCTGCTGGCAACACGGCGCTGATTATGGCGATCGGTGAATCCGGCTCGTCCGCGACGGGCCCAAGCTCCTCATCGCGGCGCCTGGGTGCCGCTTTCCTTGGACTGCTGCACAGCCATGTCGAACTGTTCGGCATCGAATTGCAGGAACAAAAAGCCCGCACCGTCAGCCTGCTGCTGTTCGCAGGCCTGGCGCTGGTGTTTGCCTTGCTGTTGCTGGTGGGGTTGTCGACGCTGGTGTTGATCCTGTTTTGGGACACCTATCGCCTGCCCGCCATCATCGGGCTCTGCGTGTTCTACACCCTCGCGGCCATCTTCTGCGCGATGCGCTTGAGAGCAGCGATTTTCGATGAGTCCTCGCCCTTCAATGGCACCCTGGAAGAACTGGCCAACGATCGGGAGCGTCTGCTGCCATGAGCCTGCCTGAACTGCCTCACAACAGCTCGCGCACGGAAATGCGCAAGGCGCTGATCCGTCTGCGCATGGAAATGCATCGCCAGGAAATCCGTCACGAATCCGCGCAACTGCTGCAACCCTTGCAACGTGTGCGCGGGATGACGCAAAACCTGCAAGACGGCTTCGGCATCAAGCACGCCCCGCTCTGGGGCGTAGCGGCCGTGACCCTGCTGGGCTTTTTGACCGGCAAGGGCGCCAAGAGCGGTGGCGTCAGCAGCCTGACTCGACTGGTTCGGCTAGGCACCACGCTGGGGCCGCTGATCAAGCTGATCCTGCAAGGCAACTCGCCCAAACACTGAAGCCACTAGCTGGCTGCATTCTTGCAACATCACCGGGATGAACCTCTTTATCGAGGGGTTCAAACCTGCACGCCTACCCGGCATCAGGTTCAATCCAAAAACAAGACCTTACTAAGGAGGCCTCGTGATCGACGGGCAACCGCTCGCCTGCTTTCAGCCGTTCATCGATACCGCCACCGGCCGTATCGCCGGCGTCGAAGCACTGGGCCGACTGCGTCAGGCCGACGGTCAATTGGCCTCGGTGGGTCCACTGTTCGCCGACCCGAGAACACCCGCCATCGCCCTGCGTCGCCTGGACCGCCAGATCCGCGATAACGCCCTGAGCCGTTTGCATGAAGCGCCCCCGGAGTGGTTTCTCAGCCTGAACATGTCACCGCGCTGGATCAGTCGCTTGCGTGCAGACCAGGCACTGCCGAGCCTCAAGCAATTGAGCCGGCACGGCGTCGACCCGCAGCGAATCGTGTTCGAGATCACTGAACTGGGCGGTGACATTCAGCGTCTGGCCGACGTGGTGGCGCGATACCGACACGCCGGCGCGCGAATCGCCATCGATGATTTCGGTGCCGGTTACTCACAGCTTGATCGCGTGCTGGCCCTGCAACCGGACATTCTCAAGCTCGACATGCGACTGTTCCAGGCCGCGGCGTTGGGCGGCCCCAGCAGCGACGTGGTCAAGGCCCTGGCGCAAATGGCGGAGAAAACCGGGTGCTGGATCATTGCCGAAGGGGTGGAAACCGAGGCTCAACTGAATTTTGCCCTGGAGTGCGGATCGCGTTATGTGCAGGGTTTTCTGTTTGCCCGCGCGCAAGCAGACTTCTTCGCCACAGACGCCTTCGTCGAGCGCTTCGCCCAGCTGCGTCAGCGCTATGTACAGCAAAAACTGACTGAGCGCGGTCGCCTGATGAGCATGCGCCAGCAACTTTGCGAGCTGATGGCGATTCTGCAAGCCTGGGCCCAGGCCAGCGCACCGCTCAGCGCATTGCCACAATTGGACGCCTTTCCCTGGCTCTTGCGTTTCTATCAATGCGACCGCCACGGCACCCAACTGACACCCAACCTCGAATGGCGCAACAGCGGCTGGGAGGCCGACGATCGCTACCTGGGCCATAACTGGTCATGGCGTCCGTACTTTTATCATTTGCTGGCGGAGGGTTGGGATGAGCGCCGGCTGACGCTTTCCAACACTTACCGCGACGCCACCAGCAACCAGTACTGCCTCACCGCCGGGCAATTTTTCGCCAACGGCGAGCGACTGCTGCTCATCGACATCGACGCTGCGGGGCTGTAGTTCCGCTTGCAGGTCCTGACGCGAACCGGGAAGCTTAAGGCATCAGTCACCTGACGGAGAGAATCAGCCTTGGATTGGCAAACCCTGCTTACCCGCGAACGCCTCGGAAAGCCGCTGCACAGCCCGGAAGAACTCGGCCGCAGCCCTTTCCACAAAGACCACGACCGCATCATTTTCTCGGGAGCGTTTCGCCGCCTCGGACGCAAGACCCAGGTGCATCCGGTCACCAGCAACGATCACATCCACACGCGCCTGACCCACTCGCTGGAAGTCAGTTGCGTCGGCCGCTCGCTGGGCATGCGTGTCGGTGAAACCATCCGCAGCGCCCTGCCCGACTGGTGCGAACCCAGTGACCTGGGCATGGTGGTGCAATCCGCTTGCCTGGCCCACGACATCGGCAACCCGCCCTTCGGCCACTCCGGCGAAGACGCGATCCGTCACTGGTTCCAACAGGCCGCCGGCCGCGGCTGGCTGGATGCAATGAGCGAAGCCGAACGCAATGACTTCCTCAACTTCGAAGGCAACGCCCAAGGTTTCCGGGTGCTCACGCAGCTTGAGTACCATCAGTTCGATGGCGGTACCCGGCTGACCTACGCCACGCTGGGCACTTACCTGAAATACCCATGGACGGCCATGCACGCCGATTCGCTGGGTTACAAAAAGCACAAATTCGGCTGTTATCAGAGTGAGCTGCCGCTGCTGGAGCAGATCGCCCATAAACTCGGCCTGCCGCAGCTCGAAGATCAGCGCTGGGCCCGCCATCCGCTGGTCTATCTGATGGAGGCCGCCGATGACATCTGCTACGCGCTGATCGATCTGGAAGACGGTCTGGAAATGGAGTTGCTGGAGTACGCTGAAGTCGAGTCCCTGTTGCTGGACCTGGTCGGCGACGATCTGCCGGAAACCTATCGCCTGCTCGGCCCGCGTGATTCGCGCCGACGCAAACTGGCGATCCTGCGCGGCAAAGCCATCGAACACCTGACCAACGCCGCCGCCCGCGCTTTTGTCGAGCAACAGGATGCATTGCTGG
The DNA here is from genome assembly GCF_949768225.1 of Pseudomonas sp. IT-P44. NCBI lineage: Bacteria > Pseudomonadati > Pseudomonadota > Gammaproteobacteria > Pseudomonadales > Pseudomonadaceae > Pseudomonas > Pseudomonas sp. IT-P44. The sequence continues at coordinate 54,240 of NZ_CATKQM010000003.1, forward strand.
CCGGTACACTGCCCGGTGATCTGGTGGAGCACATGCACGGTCCGGCCAAGCGTTGCGTACTGAATGCCAAGGACATGGCGCGCAAGAAAATCTTTCAGGACAAGCGCAAGACCCTGCACGAAATCGGTGCCTATACCACGCTGGAAATCCTGCTCAACGCCTTCTGCGGCGCAGCCCTGGAACAGCACAACGGGCGGGCGCCTTCGTTCAAGAGTCGTCGCATCCTCGATTTGCTGGGTAACAACGCGCCAGACCCTCACGGGCCATTGCACACGTCGTTCCTGCGCATGATTGACTTCATCGCCGGCATGACCGACAGCTATGCCAGCGAAATGGCCCTGGAGATGACCGGTCGTTCGAGCCACTGACGAGAGCAGGTTGATCAGCCATTACGCCGCCTGAAATGGCTGATCAGCCTCCCAACGCCCAAGTGCACTCAACGTTCGCTGAATCGCCCTACACCTCACGTCGAGCAAGCTGATCGATTACTCGGAATACTCGCGAAATAATCACGCGTCCCAGAGACGAAGCGTGAGTAACTCCATGTTCAAAGACGACCTGCGCATCCTGCTGGTGGAAGATCATCCCTTTCAACTCAGGGCAACTCAGTACCTGCTTGAAAGTTACGGCTTCACTCAAGTGACCACCACCGACAGTGCCAAAGATGCGTTGCAGCAAATGCTCAGGGCTGTGCAACCGTTCGATATTCTATTGTGCGATCAATGTTTGCCCGACCTTCCCGGACTTGATCTTGTCCAGTTTGCCAGTCAGCGAGGAATGATCAGGCAGGCCATACTGTTAAGCAGTCTGAGTTGTACAGAGCTTGATGAAATTGAGAAAACAGCCAACGAGCGGGGGCTCCCCTTACTTGGTTATTTAATCAAACCCTTGAAACAATCCGAATTCAGAAACTTATTGACCTTGGCCTCATTATAATAACAGCACAAGTGCGATAACTGCTTTTCGATACACAACTTGAAAACAACAAACAAAAACTCCCAACAGACTGACTGATCACACACAACTTCCAGCCATCTTCATTAAAAACCTAGTTGATTCGTAGCCCCTTTCCTATTCGTTTGTAGGATTATTCCTATATTGCTGCTTGAGGTCCGTCAGTTCATGCGTCCCCTCAACTATCTGAGCTAAGGTGCGCGCTTTATTAGAGCTCGTATGGGATTTGATTATGAACTCCGTTTTTATTGTCGACGATCACCCCGTCATCCGTCTTGCCGTCCGAATGTTGCTGGAGCACGAAGGCTACAAAGTCGTCGGCGAAACCGACAATGGGGTCGATGCCATGCAGATGGTTCGCGAATGCATGCCCGACCTGGTCATTCTCGATATCAGCATTCCGAAACTGGATGGCCTCGAAGTTCTCGCCCGCTTCAACGCAATGAGTACCCCCCTGAAAACACTGGTATTAACTGCACAGTGCCCGACACTTTTCGGTATTCGCTGCATGCAGTCCGGTGCTTCAGGTTATGTATGTAAACAGGAAGACCTGAGTGAACTGGTGAGTGCTATCAAAGCAGTATTGTCCGGTTACAACTACTTCCCGAGCCAGGCCCTGAATCCTGTTCGCGGCGATGAGGTGCGCTGTGCAGAACTGGAACTGTTCAAGTCAGTCAACGACCGAGAGCTGATGGTGTTGCAACTTTTTGCCCAGGGCCGCACCAACAAGGAAATTGCCAAAGGCATGTTTCTCAGCAACAAGACTGTGAGCACCTACAAAAAAAGACTCATGCAAAAACTCAGAGCCAAATCCCTGGTTGAACTCATCGAGATGGCAAAACGTAACGCATTGGTGTGAGACACAGGATGCCCAGTCGCATAAAGGATTATCTGCTACTCATGGCCGCCGTATGCCTGACCTCTTCGGTGCTTGCCGCACAGCCTGCCAGCGAGCACTACAACCTGCTCAGTCGCTCAACGGCCGGACACCTGGACGTCCAACTGGATCAAGCACAACAACAATGGATCACCGGTAAACGGCAACTGATTCTCGGCACGTCAGCGCCGGACTACCCACCTTTCGACCTGACCGTCAGCGGCCAGGATTACGAAGGTTTCACCGCCGATTACGCGGGCCTCCTCGGCAAGGCCATCGGTTTGCCGATCAAGGTGCAGCGCTTCGCGTCCCGAGGGGCTGCGATCAAGGCGCTCGAAAAAGGCGAGGTCGATCTGCTCGGCACCGCCAATGGCTTCGAAGCTCACAACGCCGATATTGTGCTTTCAACCCCCTACGCCGTGGACCAGCCGGTTCTGGTGACACGGGAAGGAGAAACCCGATCCCTGACCGACGGCCTCGCCGGTCTGCGGTTGAGCATGGTGTATCACTATTTGCCGCTGGAGGAAGTCCGGGCCCTGTATCCCAAAGCCGTTATCACGTCTTATCCGTCCTATCAGAATGCAATCAATGCCGTGGCTTTCGACCAGGCTGACGTCTTCCTCGGCGACACCATCTCGACCCACTACATGATCAACAAGGGTTACCTGAACAATATCCGCATGGCCAACTTCGGCAAACACGAGGCCCACGGATTCAGTTTTGCCGTGCATAAAGACAACCCGGAACTGCTCGCAATCATCAACGCGATGCTCATGGCCATCCCCGCCAGCGAACGGGAAAACATTGCCGAACGCTGGAGTGCCGGCAGCGACATCCTGCTCACCGACCAGAAACTGCAGCTCACCCACCTCGAAGAACGCTGGCTCGCGCAACATCCGGTGGTGCGCGTGGTGGTCAATGAAGCCTATGCACCGCTGACGTTTTTCGACAGCGATGGCAACTTTCGCGGCGTTACCGCAGACCTGCTCGAACTGATCAGATTGCGTACCGGCCTGCGCTTCGACATCCGACGCAGCCGAAGCGATGACGAGATGATCAAACAGATCAAAGACCATCAGGCCGACGTGATCGCTGCCCTGCTCCCCAGCGATGAACGTGAAACGATCCTGAACTTCACCCGTCCCTATCTGCAAAACTCCTTTGTGTTGCTGACGCGCAAAGCCGCCGACAGCCCGACCAACCTTGAGCAACTGCAAGGCAAGCGCCTGACCATCGCCCAAGGCAATCCACTGGTGGATTACCTGCGTCGCGAGTTCCCGCGGATCAAGCTCATAGAGACGCCAGACACGTTCAGCGCGGTTGAGTTGCTCGCCGAAGGCAAAGCGGAAGGTGCGGTGAACTCTCTGGTAATCGCCAACTACTTCATGTCATCGCGTCTCTTTGAACACACGCTTCAGATCAGCACCACCATCGGCACCCGCCAAGCCGCGTTCGCCCTGGCGACCGGGCAAGACGCCAAAGAACTCAACGCCATCCTCAACAAGGCGCTGCTGAGCATCGCGCCGGAAGAACTCGGCATCATCAACAGCCGCTGGCGTGGCTATTCGGCGTCGTCGCAAAGTACCTGGCGCAACTACCAGCGATTGTTCTATCAGATCGTTATCGGTGCCGGCGTACTGCTGCTGATTTCCGCGGCGTGGAACGCTTACATGCGTCGTCAGATCAAACAACGTCAGGCGGCTGAGCGCGCGTTGAACGATCAATTGCTTGAACGGCGACAACTGTTCGACGAGCTGCGCTGCGCGAAAGATCGCGCTGATGAAGCCAATCGGGCCAAAAGCACGTTCCTGGCGACCATGAGCCATGAGATCCGCACCCCGATGAATGCAATCATCGGCATGCTCGAACTGACGCTGAGGCGGATCGATCGCAACCATCCGGATCGCCCGGCCATCGACGTGGCGTACAACTCGGCGAAGGACCTGCTGGCACTGATCGGGGACATTCTCGACATCGCCCGCATCGAATCCGGACGCCTGAGCCTGAGCCCGCAACACGTCAATCCGCTTGAAATCATCGGCTCGGTTGCAAGGATCTTCGATGGGCTGGCCCGCCAGAAAAACCTCGATCTGCGACTTGAGTTCAACCCAGCCAACCCGCCCGTCGGTGTCCTGCTGGACCCAATGCGTTTCAAGCAGGTGCTGTCGAATCTGGTCAGCAACGCCATTAAATTCACCGAGCAAGGCGAGGTCAGAATCACCGTTGAGTTGCTCCCGGGCACCGAGCCCGGGCACATCCGGATGCTGTTGCTGGTTGAGGACAGCGGCATCGGCATCAGCGAGCAAGATCAGCAACGCCTGTTCGAACCTTTCGCCCAGGCCAATGACCAAGGGCAGGCCGGCAGAGGCGGCGCCGGGTTGGGTCTGGTGATCAGCCGAAGCCTGTGCGAAATGATGGGCGGCAGCCTGCATTTGAGCAGCCAGCCGGGGGTAGGCACGCAGGTTCAGGTTTCGCTGCACCTGGCCACAGTGCCCGTCGAACAGGTGCCGAAAGCCGCCGAAGTGCCCATCCACACGACGACGCCCTTGAACGTTCTGGTGGTCGACGATCACCCGGCCAATCGCTTGCTGATGTGTCAGCAACTGGAGTTTCTGGGGCATCGATTCAGCGTCGCAGAAGACGGCGAAGCTGGACTGGAAGCGTGGAAAAACGGGCTGTTCGATCTGGTGATTGTCGATTCCAACATGCCGGTCATGAACGGATACGAGCTGACCCGCGCCATTCGCCGCCATGAACAGCATTCGAAACGACCGCCCTGCACCGTGCTCGGCTTCACCGCCAACGCACAGCCCGAAGAGCTACTGCGCTGCAAACAAGCCGGGATGGACGATTGCCTGTTCAAGCCACTGACGCTGACCGCGTTGAGCGAATGGGTGGCCGGCATCAAACCGCCCGTTCGCGATCCCGCCTTCAGCCTGCAAGGTCTGCACCTGTTGACCGGTGGCAATCCCGTGATGGACAGGCGATTGTTGACCGAGCTGCAGAGCAGTAACCGCCAGGACCTGCAAGCGCTGCGGGCATTATCCCGGTCAAAAGACCCGCGGGCTTTTCTCGACATCGCCCACAAAATCAAGGGCGCCGCGCGCATTGTCCAGGCCACCCGTTTGATGGACAGCTGCGAGGCGCTTGAGCAGGTCTGCCATGGCGTCTTCCATCAAGAAGAAGTGGCGCAATGCTGCAAAGCCATGGAGCGCGCCATGCTTGAACTGGAACAGGCATTGCAGCAACAAATTGGGCAAAACGACAAAAGCAGAATGACGGAGCCTTAACTATGCTTGGGCGCTGAGCAGTGTGTTAAACATCATGGAGAGACCCCGCAATGACCAGCCCACTGCGCCCGGATCAACGACGGTTTCCCCTGCACGTCCATATCAGCGTGATGTTCACCTTCCTGTTGCTGCTGACTGGCGTGGTGCTGGGCATTTTCAACTATGGGCAAACCACGCAAATCATTCTGTCCAGCAGTGAGAAGCTCTTCGAGCGCATCGAGCAAGATGTCCGCCTGGACCTGCACGCCACCTATGAGCCCATTCGCCATCTGTTGAGCCTGCTGGTGTTCAACCCGGCGGCGCAGGCGCCCGACCTGGAGCAGCGCCTGGCATTGCTCAAACCCTTCAGCCAGTCGCTCAAGGACAATCCTGACCTGGCCTCGCTGTATCTGGGTTACGACAACGGTGATTTCTTCATGGTTCGCCCCTTGCGAACCGCCGCCCTGAAAGCGCTGCTCAAGGCCCCGGACAAAGCGGTTTATCAAGTCTGGAGCATCGAGCAAAACCGCGGCCCGGTGCATTCCCAGTCATTGTTTTTCGATCAGGAACTGAACCTCCTCAGCCGTCACGACAACCCCGACGACACCTACGATCCGCGCACCCGCGCCTGGTACTCCAGCGCTCGCGGCGACAGCGATCAGATCACCACCGAGCCCTACCTCTTTTTCTCCACTCGCAATGTCGGCACCACCCTCGCCCGGCGCAGCGGCGAGCACGCCATCATGGGCGCCGACCTGACCCTGGCGGAACTGTCCGCGACGCTGGCCAAGCACGTTGTAACCCCCAATACCGAAATCGTGCTGTTCGATGCCCAGGGCAATGCCATCGCATACCCCGACAGCAACAAACTGATCGTCGACGATCAGACCGCACGCCTGAGCAAGGCCGCCGACCTGAGTCCCGGCCTCGGCGCACTGCTGAACAACCCGCCAACAGGCAATCGGCTGAGGGCCGCCGGCCGGCAGTGGATCGTTGCCCGTAGCAGCATGCAGGAAGGTGGTCCGCAGGGGCTGCAACTGGCGCTGCTGGTGCCGGAAGACGAATTGCTCGCCGATGCCTACCGCATGCGTTGGCAGGGCGCGCTGATTACGCTGGCCACGTTGCTTTTGTGCCTGCCCTTGGGCTGGTTGACCTCCAGAGTTCTGGTCAACCCCCTGCGTGCACTGGTGCAGGAAGCCGATGCGATTCGCAGTTTCAATTTCAAATTTCCGGCCTCCCGTCGCTCTCCGGTACTCGAAGTCGACCAACTGAGCGTGTCGATGGCGCGCATGAAAGACACCCTGGCGAGTTTTTTCCGGATCACCGACAGCCTGAGCGCCGAGACCCGGTTTGCCCCCTTGCTGGAAAGGGTGTTGTTCGAAACCGTGAAAATCGGACAGGCCCAGGCGGGCCTGATCTATCTGCGGGAAAATGACGGCGATCGCATGACACCTCATGGCCTGGTCATCAACGACATTTCACAGGCATTGCCCGCGTTCGACATTCGCAGCCATGAACTCCAGGACCCACAGAGCCCTGCCTGGCTACAGCAGCTGTCGCATGCCGACAACGTGGTCACCAGCCTCGGTTTCGACCAAGTGGGGGATTTGCAGAAAGTGTTGCTGGCGATGGAATGCCCGCGGGTGCATCTGATCGGTATCCGCCTGCACAATCGCCATAACGAAACCGTGGGCCTGCTGGTCCTGTTGCTGGCGGACAGCGGCGATCAAAGTGATCTGGAAAAGCTTCGTCCGGACCGTATCGCGTTCCTTCAGGCTGTGTCCGGCGCGGCCGCCGTGAGTATCGAAAGTCAGCGCCTGCAAGCCAAGCAAAAACAGCTGCTGGACGCGTTCATTCAACTGCTGGCCGGTGCCATCGACGCGAAAAGCCCTTACACCGGCGGCCATTGTCAGCGAGTGCCGGCGCTGACGTTGATGCTCGCCCAGGCTGCCGCGGCGAGTCAGGACCCGGCCTTCAGCAGTTATCAACCGACCGAGGACGAGTGGGAAGCGCTGCACATCGCCGCTTGGCTACATGATTGCGGCAAGGTCACCACGCCGGAGTACGTGGTCGATAAAGCCACCAAGCTGGAAACCCTGAACGACCGTATCCACGAAATCCGCACCCGCTTCGAAGTGCTCAAGCGCGATGCCTGGATCAGCTACTGGCAAGCCGTTGCCCTGGGCGGTGACGAGCAGCACCTGGCGGAACTGCGCGATGCCACTCTGGCGGCGCTGGACGATGATTTCGCGTTTGTTGCCCGCTGCAATCTGGGCGGCGAGGCGATGGCCGAGTCCGATTTGCAACGCCTGCGCAACCTGGCCCAGCGCACCTGGACCCGAACCCTTGATGACCGGCTGGGCGTTTCCTGGGAAGAGAACCGGCGTCAGGCGCGAACATCGGCGCCGACCCTGCCGGTCAGCGAGCCGCTGCTGGCGGACAAACCGGAGCACCTGTTCGAACGCGCCGAAGGCGAGCTGATGCCGGAAGACAATCCCTGGGGTTTCAAACTCGATGTGCCCCGCTACAAGTACAACCGGGGCGAACTCTACAACCTGAGCATCGCCCGAGGCACGTTGACGCGCGAGGAGCGTTACATCATCAATCACCACATGGTGCAGACGATCCTGATGCTCAGCCACCTGCCCTTCCCCGGCCACCTCAACAACGTCGCGGAAATCGCCGGCGGCCACCACGAAAAAATGGACGGCACCGGTTATCCAAAACAATTGAAGCGCGAGGAAATGAGCCTGCCGGCGCGGATGATGGCGATTGCCGATATTTTCGAAGCGCTGACCGCCGCCGATCGTCCCTACAAGAAAGCCAAGCCGTTGAGCGAAGCACTGGGCATCATGGCCACCATGTGCCGTGACGCCCACATCGACCCGGAGCTGTTCAGGCTGTTCATCAACGCCGAAATCTACCGGCAATACGCCGAGCGATTTCTCGATCCGCAACAGATCGATGCCGTAGACCCGCCAGGCCTGCTGGCCAAGGCAGGCTTGAGGGCGTGATCAGCAGTCGGTCAGGCGCAGGAAGATGGCCGCCAGTTTTTCAATCCCGGCTTGATCGTGTTCGGTGAAGCGCGCCAGTTTCGGGCTGTCGAGGTCCAGCACGCCGATCAGGCGGCCGTCCTTGACCAGCGGCACAACCAGTTCGCTGTTCGATGCGCTGTCGCAGGCGATGTGCCCGGGAAAGGCGTGCACGTCTTCGACCAACTGAGTCTGCAACGTCGCCGCCGCTGTCCCGCACACGCCACGACCGAACGGGATGCGCACGCAAGCGATCTGCCCCTGGAACGGACCCAGCACCAGCTCTTCATTGCGATTGAGGTAGAAACCGGCCCAGTTCAAGTCGTCGAGCTGGTTGTACAGGAACGCGGAAAACTGTGCGGCGTTGGCGATGAAATCACGCTCGTCCGCCAACAAGGATTCCAGTTGTGCGTGCAGCATGCCGTAGCCTTCAAGGCCTTGGCCGCTTTGTTGTAAATCGATCATGCCTTGTGCTCCAACAGCTTCAGCCCGACCCAATAGCGGGCAAATTGATAGGCGCAACGTCCGTTGCGATTGCCTCGGCCGGTGGCCCAGCGCACCGCGAGGATGTCCAGTTCTTCGTCACGCTGCCACTTCAGGCCGGCCTTGTCGGCCAACTGACCGATCCAGTGCTCGACCACATTGAGGAAGTGTTCCTGCGTAAACGGATAGAACGACAGCCACAGGCCGAAACGGTCCGACAGCGCGATCTTGTCTTCCACAGCCTCGCTGGGGTGCAATTCGCCGTCGACCCTTTTCCAGTTTTCGTTATCGCTTTCCTTTTCCGGCACCAGGTGGCGACGGTTGGAAGTGGCGTACAGCAAAACGTTGTCCGGCGCCTGTTCGAGAGAGCCGTCGAGCACGCTCTTGAGCACGCGATAATCGCCCTCGCCCGCCTCGAACGACAGGTCATCGCAGAACAGCACGAAACGTTGGGGCAGTTTGGCGATTTGCTCGACCACACGCGGCAAGTCGGCCAAGTGATCGCGTTCGATCTCGATCAGTCGCAGACCGGTCTTGGCGTGTTCGGCCAGCAGCGCGCGCACCAGCGACGATTTACCGGTGCCACGCGAGCCCCAGAGCAACGCGTGGTTGGCTGGCATGCCGTCGAGGAATTGTTGAGTGTTTCGACCCAGTTGCTCTACTTGGCGGTCAACACCGATCAGGTCGGACAGCCGCGTATCGAGGCTGACCTGCAGCGGCAGCAGAAAACCGCTGCGCCCTTCCCGCTGCCAGCGTGCGGCCAGGCAATGCGTCCAGTCGATGGCTTGCCGAGGTGCGGGCAAGAGCGGTTCGATACGGGCCAGAACGGCATCGGCGCGTTCAAGAAAAGCATTCAATCGGGAATCCACGTCTTCTCCTCGGGCACGTTCACAGTAATGATGGCGCTACAGCGACGAAATACAGCATTCACAGACGTGTTCATCCCGTGCACAAGGGCTCGCGAGAACATCGGTATCCATGCATGATCGACTATGCTTGAGCAGCGAAGGGAAACGGAAGTGGTTCGACACCCCATGGATATCAAGTTCACCAACCGGCTGTCCTACAAGCAAGCCCGGCTTACCGTGCTGGTCGGTTTCATTCTGGGTACGCTGCTCAGCCTGCTGCAAATAGGCATCGATTATGCCAGTGAAGACGCCTCCATCAACCGTGAAATAGTGTCTTTGCTGGAAATCAGCCATAACCCCGCTTCGCGCATTGCCTACAACATCGACGCCGAACTCGCCCAGGAACTGACCCTGGGCCTGCTGCGTTCACCGGCGATCATCGCTGCACAACTGACCGACAACAACGGCTCGGTGCTCGCCAGTGTCAAGCGCCCGCCATCGCAGAGCAGCTATCGGGTGATCAGCGACTTTCTGTTCGGTGCCAACCGAGCGTTCGAAGACCGGCTGTATCTGGATCACTTGCCCAACGAATCCCTCGGCACCTTGCGCCTGGAAGTCGACACCTATTCTTTCGGCAACCGCTTCCTGCGTCGGGCCGAAGTGACCCTGCTCAACGGCTTTGCCCGCAGCCTGATCCTGACCGGCATCCTGCTGGCGCTGTTCTATGTGATGCTGACCAAACCGCTGGTGCGGGTTATCCGCGAACTCAGCAGCCGCGATCCGCGCAGTGTCGAACCGACCTGGCTGGAGTATCCGAGCGGGCATAAAAACGATGAGATCGGCGTGCTGGTCAAGGTTGCCAACCAGCAATTCGAGAACATTGCCACTGAAATCCAGCAGCGGCGCAACGCTGAAAACCGTTTGACCGATTACCTCGGGCAACTGGAAAACATCGTGTCGGCGCGCACCGCCGAACTCAAGGCGATCAACAGCCGGCTCAGCCAGTCCAACCAGGAACTGGAAGTCGCGCGCAGCACCGCCCTGGACATGGCCGAGGCACGCTCGGTTTTTCTCGCCAACATGAGCCACGAGATCCGTACGCCCCTCAATGGCTTGCTGGGGATGATCGCGCTGTCCCTCGACGGCCCGCTCAATGCCGAGCAACAGCAACAACTGTCTATCGCCCATGACTCGGGCAAAGTGCTGGTGGAGTTGCTCAACGATATTCTCGACCTGTCGAAATTCGACGCCGGTCAGCTTGAACTCGAACACATTCCGTTCGACCTCGGTTCGCTGATCGAGGACACCGCCAACCTGCTGTCGCAAAACGCGGCGCCAAGCGTCGAACTGACGTGCCTGATCGAACCGACATTCCCGGCGCTGGTGCTCGGTGACCCGACCCGGGTCCGGCAGATCGTCAGCAACCTGTTGTCCAACGCCCTCAAATTCACCCGTTTCGGTCGGGTCGATGTGCGCCTGTCGACGTACGAAGACGGCGTCAGAATCGAAGTCTGCGACACTGGCATCGGCATCGCCCAGGACGCTCAGGTCAAGATTTTCCAGCCATTCACCCAGGCCGGCGCCGGCATTACCCGACAGTTTGGCGGCACCGGGCTGGGGCTGGCGCTGACTTACAACCTCTGCGAAGCCATGCAGGGGCGCCTCACCATCAGCTCGGAAGCCGGTTTCGGCAGCCAGTTCTGCGCCGACCTGCCGCTGCCGAGCCACACCCGCGCCTTCGCCCCGGCCACGCTGCACGGCAAGGTGATCGCGATCACCACCGGCAGCAGCGGCCTGGCGGAACTGTTGAAGAGTCTGTTGCCGGGTTGGGGGCTCGACTATCAGCAGCGTTCGATCGATGACGCGATGATTGGTCTGAAGTCCGACGTGGTCATCACCGATTGCCCGGAATGCCTGTTTCGCCTGCGCCCCACCTGTACCGCACCGATTCTGCTGGTGACCGCTTACGGCAGTTTCATGCCCAGCGAACAGGCCAGCGCCCTGGCGCCGTTACAACAACAGGCCCGGCCTCTGGCGCGCAATGCGCTTTACCAGACACTGCGGCGAGTGTTGCAACCGGAAATCAACACCATCAACGATGCGCGACTGGAGGCGCTCACTCCCCAGCGCCGCGGACGGGTGCTGCTGGTGGAGGATAATCCGGTCAATCAATTGGTGGCCAAGGGCATGCTCGGCAAACTCGGTTGCGAGGTGATTGTCGCCGCCCACGGCGGCGAGGCCCTGGATCAGCTGGAGCAAAGCGAATTCGATCTGGTGCTGATGGACTGCAACATGCCGGTGATGGACGGCTACGAAGCCAGTCGGCAAATCCGTCGCAGCGGTCGCTGGCCGCAATTGCCCATCGTCGCCCTGACCGCCAACGCCATGTCCGAAGAACGCGAACGCTGCCGTGCGGCGGGCATGAGCGATTACCTGGCCAAACCTTTCCGCCGGGAAGAACTGGCCGCCCTGCTGGACCTGTGGATGCCCGCTACGACAGTGCCTTGATTTGTCCCAACAAGTGGTCAAGCCCCTCGCGCAGATCATTCAAGCGATCCAGATCGACACCGCTGTCACACAACAGTCGGGCTTTGAGCGGCCCGACCTGATCGCGCAACGCCTTGCCCGTGGGCGACAGGCTCAGGTGCACTTCACGCTCATCCCGCGCTGAACGCTGACGCTGCACCAGTTGCAGTTGTTCAAGTCGCTTGAGCAGCGGCGTCAACGTGCCGGAATCCAGCGCCAGGCGCTCGCCCAACGCCTTGACCGTCGGCTGCTCCGGCGCCGCCTCCTGCCATTCCCACAAAACCAGCATCGCCAGGTATTGCGGGTACGTCAGGCCGAGCTGATCGAGCATCGGCTTGTAAGCGCGGATCACCGCCCGGGAAGCGGCGTACAGCTTGAAGCAGAGCTGGCTGTCGAGCTTCAGGGAATCGACGGACAAGGTATTCATTTGAGCAGGGCTTCGATCTCGCGGCTGAGGTCTTGCGGCTTGGTCGCGGGAGCGAAGCGCTTGACCAGTTGGCCGTCCTTGCCGATCAGGAATTTGGTGAAGTTCCACTTGATGCCCTGAGAACCCAGAACACCCGGTGCGCGTTTTTTCAGCTGCACGAACAGCGGGTGGGCGTCGGCACCGTTAACGTCGATCTTTTTGAACAGCGGAAAGCTGACACCGAAGTTCAGTTCACAGAACTCGGAAATCGCGCCTTCATTGCCCGGCTCCTGCTTGCCGAACTGGTTGCACGGGAAACCGAGCACCACCAGCCCTTGATCCTTGTAGGTCTGCCACAGTTCTTCCAGCCCTTTGTATTGCGGCGTGAAGCCACATTTGCTCGCGGTGTTGACCACCAGCACCGCTTTGCCGGCGTAATCCGCCAGGGTCTTTTTCTCACCCTTGATGGTGGTGCAAGGGATGCTCAGCAGGTTGTCGCTCATGATTCGGACTCTCGAATGAAAGAAGATGAGGTAAACATAGCGAGCAATTGAATTGTGTGCAATTTAAATTATTGGGTGCCGAATATCTGTAGGAGCGAAGCTTGCTCGCGAAGGCGTCTTAACATTCAACACTGATGTTGACTGACCCGACGCCTTCGCGAGCAAGCTTCGCTCCTACAAGGGCCCGCATTACGAACGCGGAACGAGATCCAGGCACACAGAGTTGATGCAATACCGCAGGCCGGTCGGCGGCGGACCATCCGGGAACACATGCCCCAGGTGCGCATCGCATTTGGCGCAGACCACTTCGGTACGGATCATGCCGTGGCTGACATCACGGATTTCAGTCATGGCGCTGTCGCCGATCGGCGCATAGAAACTCGGCCAGCCGCAGCCAGAGTCAAATTTGGTTTTTGAGTCGAACAGCGGCTCATTGCAGCAGATGCAGTGGTAAACACCGTCGGTTTTGGTGCCGTTGTACTTGCCGGAAAACGGCCGTTCGGTGCCCTTGAGGCGGCAAACGTTGTACTGCTCCGGATCGAGCATGGCCTTCCATTCTTCCAGGGTTTTTTCCAACTTTTCCATCATCACACCTCAGCAGCTGAAAAAGCCCGATCTGTACCTTTTCCACGGATCGGGCGGCACGTATGATTGCGCCTCGTCAAACGCCAGTCTGGCAGCCAGACCACGCGCATTCAAACGGATTTATGGGTGCTGCCTCTCAAGGCGCCAGGCCTGTGTGAATACGCAGGATTCCCAGTACGGTAGTTCATACACCGCCTGGATCGTTCATTTTCGGGAACACATCGCCATGCAGGTCAGCAAATCGAACAAGCTCGCCAACGTCTGCTACGACATTCGCGGCCCAGTGCTCAAGCACGCCAAACGCCTGGAAGAGGAAGGCCATCGCATCCTCAAGCTGAACATCGGCAACCCGGCGCCTTTTGGTTTCGAAGCGCCGGATGAAATCCTCCAGGACGTGATCCGCAACCTGCCGACCGCCCAGGGCTACAGCGATTCCAAAGGCCTGTTCAGTGCGCGTAAAGCCGTCATGCAGTACTACCAACAGAAGCAGGTAGAAGGCGTCGGCATTGAAGACATTTACCTGGGCAACGGCGTTTCCGAGCTGATCGTGATGTCGATGCAAGCGCTGCTCAACAACGGCGACGAAGTGTTGGTGCCGGCTCCGGACTACCCGCTGTGGACCGCCGCCGTGAGCCTGTCGGGCGGCAACCCGGTGCATTACCTGTGCGACGAGCAGGCCAACTGGTGGCCCGACCTGGCCGACATCAAGGCCAAGATCACCCCGAACACCAAGGCCCTGGTGATCATCAACCCGAACAACCCGACCGGTGCGGTGTATTCGAAGGAAGTCCTGCTGGGCATGCTGGAACTGGCCCGCCAGCACAACCTGGTGGTGTTTTCCGACGAGATCTACGACAAGATTCTGTACGACGATGCCGTGCACATTTGCACCGCGTCTCTGGCCCCGGACCTGCTGTGCCTGACCTTCAACGGCCTGTCCAAGTCCTATCGCGTGGCCGGTTTCCGTTCTGGCTGGATTGCTATCTCCGGTCCGAAACATCACGCGCAAAGCTACATTGAAGGCATCGACATGCTGGCGAACATGCGCCTGTGTGCCAACGTGCCGAGTCAGCACGCGATCCAGACCGCCCTCGGGGGTTATCAGAGCATCAACGATCTGGTCCTGCCGCAAGGTCGCCTGCTGGAGCAACGTAACCGTACCTGGGAATTACTCAACGACATTCCTGGTGTGAGCTGCGTCAAGCCGATGGGCGCGCTGTATGCGTTCCCGCGTATCGACCCGAAAGTCTGCCCGATCCACAACGACGAAAAATTCGTGCTCGACCTGCTGCTGTCGGAAAAGCTGCTGGTGGTTCAAGGCACCGCTTTCAACTGGCCATGGCCGGACCACTTCCGCGTCGTGACCCTGCCGCGTGTCGACGACCTGGACATGGCCATCGGACGAATCGGCAACTTCCTCAAATCCTATCGCCAGTAATCGGACTGGCCGCGTGCGACTTTTCCACGAAAGTCGCACGAGGATTAATTCAGCAACATATCTTTAAGCCTCGCCGTACATCCCCACTGCAATCACTGCCCGGTAGCAAGCTTTGTGACCGCGTCCAACAATCACGGGGCTCGCAACGCGAATCGGCTGACAAACACTTCCCCTGCCCACGTCGGAAATGCCCTGCAAGCGACTAGACTGTTGCTGTAGGACACAGTTTGAAATAGTCACCCGGTTGAATAGCCCGTTGCAGCACCTTATATACCCCGCAGTACGCTACATCTTTAGCAAAAGGAGATTTCTACAACCATGATGCGCATCCTGCTGTTTTTGGCCACTAACCTGGCGGTCGTGCTGATTGCCAGCATCACCCTGAGCCTTTTCGGCTTCAACGGGTTCATGGCGGCCAATGGGGTTGATCTCAACCTCAATCAGCTGCTGATTTTCTGTGCGGTCTTTGGTTTCGCCGGCTCCCTGTTCTCGCTGTTCATCTCCAAGTGGATGGCGAAGATGAGCACCAGCACCCAAATCATCACCCAGCCGCGCACACGTCACGAGCAATGGCTGCTGCAAACGGTCGAGCAACTGTCTCGCGAAGCCGGGATCAAGATGCCGGAAGTCGGGATTTTCCCGGCCTACGAGGCGAACGCGTTCGCCACTGGCTGGAACAAGAACGATGCACTGGTCGCGGTCAGCCAGGGCTTGCTCGAGCGATTCTCGCCGGATGAAGTGAAAGCCGTTCTGGCCCACGAAATCGGTCACGTGGCCAATGGCGACATGGTCACCCTGGCGCTGATCCAGGGCGTGGTGAACACCTTCGTCATGTTCTTCGCGCGGATCATCGGCAACTTTGTCGACAAGGTGATCTTCAAGAACGAAGAAGGCCAGGGCATCGCCTACTACATCGCGACCATCGTCGCCGAACTGGTGCTGGGCATTCTGGCCAGCTCCATCGTCATGTGGTTCTCGCGCAAACGCGAGTTCCGTGCCGACGAAGCCGGTGCACGCCTGGCGGGCACCAACGCGATGATTGGCGCACTGCAACGCCTGCGTGCGGAACAAGGGCTGCCGGTGCACATGCCGGACACCCTTAATGCTTTCGGCATCAACGGTGGCATCAAACAGGGGTTCGCCCGCATGTTCATGAGCCACCCGCCGCTGGAAGAGCGTATCGACGCATTGCGTCGTCGGGGCTGACAGGCTCGGCACTAAAAGAAAAGGCCCGCAGTGATGCGGGCCTTTTTTTGTCTGCTTGATTAATGCGGTGTTCATCAGGACCTCTTCGCGGGCAAGCCTCGCTCCTACAGGATTTGTGTCGTTCACATAATCGGCGAATTACACAAAACCTGTAGGAGCGAGGCTTGCCCGCGAAGAGGCTGGTAGAAGCAACATCAATTACCTGGCAGAAACCCGATAAACCCGCTCCTCAAGCCGCGTCACGCCGCTTTCGACGAATTTCCAGCTCTCACCCAGAACGTCCTGATCCTCCAGAATCTTCAACGACCACACAGCCCCGAACAACCGCTGCACTTCATCATCAAGCACGGCAAACGGTGGTCCGTCCTTTTGTGTCTGGTCGTAATCCAGCGTGATCAAAAGCCCCAACGCGTCCTTTGGCAAAATCCGGTTCAAATGAGCCGCGTATTGCTCGCGCATGGCCGGCGGCAGAGCGATCAGTGCCGCCCGGTCGTACAGGCCGGCGCAATCGGCAACATCGCCGGCCGTCAACTCGAAGAAATCACCACACCACAACTCGATCGAGCCTGCTCGATAGACCTTGAAGGGCCCCTGCTCAGTGACGTTCGGGTCAAAGTGATGTTCGCTGAAGAAATCTTCGACAGCCTTTTCCGACAGCTCAATTCCCAGGACTTCATGACCCTGGTGCGCCAGCCACAACAAATCCAGACTTTTCCCACACAACGGCACCAGTACGCGCGCCCCCTCCTCCAGCCCCAATTGCGGCCAGAAACGTTGCAGATAAGGGTTCACCTGCGGCAGATGGAAGCCGATCTGATTCGACTGCCATCGCTTGTGCCAAAACTCCGGCTGCATAAATATCTCCGAAAATTCGATCAAAACACCCTAAAACTTATATTAGATTTAGATCAATGATCTGACTGAAGATGGGCCCATCTTACTCTCAGGAGCTCCTTCATGTTCCCCAGCCTTTACATCTCTCATGGCTCACCCATGCTGGCACTGGAACCCGGTGCCAGTGGGCCGGCCCTCGCGCGCCTGGCTGCCGAATTGCCGAAACCCCGGGCCATCGTGATTGTTTCCGCGCATTGGGAAAGCAATGAATTGCTGGTCAGCGGCAATCCACAGCCTGAAACCTGGCATGACTTCGGCGGCTTTCCCAAGGCGTTGTTCGAGGTGCAATACCCGGCACCCGGCGATCCACAACTGGCCGCTGAGGTTGTCGAGTTGCTGAAACGCAGTGACCTGCCCGCCCGCATCGACAGCAAACGGCCCTTCGACCATGGCGTCTGGGTGCCGTTGTCGTTGATGTACCCGCAGGCGGATGTCCCGGTGGTGCAAGTCTCGCTGCCCACACGCGGCGGTCCTGCGCTGCAAACCCGCGTTGGCCATGCCCTGAGCAGCCTGCGCGAACACGGCGTGCTGTTGATCGGTTCGGGCAGCATCACCCACAACCTGCGCGAACTGGACTGGCACGCCGGACCGGAAAGCGTAGAACCGTGGGCGAAGGTGTTTCGCGACTGGATGATCGAGAAACTTGAGGCCAACGACGAAGCCGCGTTACACGACTATCGCCAGCAAGCACCGAACGCCGTGCGCAACCACCCGAGCGATGAACATTTGTTGCCGTTGTACTTTGCCCGCAGTGCCGGCGGAGCATTCAGCGTCAGCCACCAGGGTTTCACCATGGGCGCGCTGGGCATGGACATTTACCGCTTCGGGTAATGAAAAACCGAGACCTGCGGCGGCCAGGCTCAGACCACATCAACACCGACATGGATCGCATCGTGCCGCCAGAACTCCAGGTCACAATCGATCAAGCGTTCGTGTTGGTCGTAATTGACCCGGGCGATGCGCAATCCCGGACTCCCGACCGACACCCGTAACGCCGCTGCCGCATCCACCGACAACGCCGTCGGCACGATCTCGAAGCGCACCCGCCCGTAATGCAAATCGTAATGCCGCGCGTACAGCTCGGTGATCGACTGATTCAGATCAAACTCCAGAATCCCCGGGAAATACTGCGGATTGAGGTAGTGCTCCACGTACAACACCAGCCGCTCATCAATTCGCCGCGCGCGGCAAATCTGAATCACGCTCGACAACGCCGGCAACTGCAACCAGGCACAGACCGCCGCCGACGCAGGCTGCAAGCGTGCCGAAATCACCTCGGTAGATGGCACCCGCCCTTGAGCGCTGACCATCGCGTGAAAGTGGCTGCGCTGCATCAGGTTGTAAGCCAGGCGCGGTGGCGACACGAACCAGCCCCGGCGCTCTTCGCGATAAATCTGCCCTTGAGCCTCCAGCTGCAACAACGCTTCGCGCACGGTAATGCGTGTCGTGCCGAACAACTCACTGAGCTTGCGCTCTGCCGGTAACTTGCTGCCAGGCGCCAACAGGCCGTGGTCGAGCTGTTCCTGAAGAACCTGCCCGATGGCTGTCACCGCTTTGGTTGTCTCAATGCGCATCAACGTTACCTATCTGGACTAGACCAGCACTGTTTCGGAGCAGAACCGTCATTTGAAACGACTCCGTCAACTTTCAGCAAGCCTAGGCACTGCACATGACTGACAGATGACAAAGGCGCTGAACGGTGCAGTCAAACGTGTGCAATTTAACGGCCAAGTCCTTTCATATCAGTTCTTTAGCCATGGTCTACGCTTACTCGCAAGCCTGAGCGTTGATCTGAAGAAAATGCAGACGGACCGCTGGTCGACATCAAAATGTCATCAGGGGCGCCTAGATTGGCTCAGGTATTGCTGACCTAGACCAACACAACCGCAATCGCAGCGTTGAAAACGCCCAAAGGAGCTTCGGATGAAAAAGCTTTTCCTGGCATCACTGTTAGGTTCGACCATTGCCATGTGCACCGCCGCCATGGCGGCTGATGATTTGAAAACCCTCGAAGCCGCTGCGAAAGCGGAAGGTGCGGTCAACAGCGTCGGCATGCCCGATGACTGGGCCAACTGGAAAGGCACCTGGGAAGACCTGGCCAAGATCTACGGCCTGAAACACATCGACACCGACATGAGCTCGGCGCAGGAAATCGCCAAGTTCGCCGCTGAAAAAGACAACGCCACGGCCGACATCGGCGACGTCGGTGCAGCGTTCGGCCCTATCGCGGTCAAGCAAGGCGTGGTCCAGCCGTACAAGCCAAGCACCTGGGATCAGGTGCCTGCCTGGGCGAAGGATAAGGACGGCAACTGGGCACTGGCCTACACCGGCACCATCGCGTTCATCGTCAACAAAAAGCTGCTGCACGGTTCGGAAGCACCGACCAAATGGGCTGACCTTAAAACCGGTAAATACAAAGTATCCATCGGTGACGTGAGCACCGCTGCTCAGGCCGCCAACGGCGTATTGGCGGCGGCCCTTGCCAACGGCGGCGACGAGAAAAACCTTCAGCCTGCCCTGGCGCTGTTCGCTGACATTGCCAAGCAAGGCCGCCTGTCCATGGCCAACCCGACGATTGCCACCATGGAAAAGGGTGAAATCGAGGTCGGCGTGGTCTGGGACTTCAACGGTCTGAGCTACAAGGCCAAGATGGCCAATCCGGATGACTACGTGGTGTTGATCCCCTCCGATGGTTCGGTGATTTCCGGTTACACCACCATCATCAACAAATACGCCAAGAACCCGAACGCCGCCAAACTGGCTCGTGAATACATCTTCAGCGATGCCGGCCAGATTAACCTGGCCAAGGGTAACGCCCGTCCGATCCGTGCCGAGCACCTGACCCTGCCAGCCGAAGTCCAGGCCAAGCTGCTGCCGAACGAGCAGTACAAAAAGGTCACGCCGATCAAAGACGCGGATGCGTGGGAAAAAACTTCCAAGGCTCTGCCGCAGAAGTGGAACGAAGAAGTCATCGTCGAGATGAAGTAATGCTTCATTTGTAGGAGCGAGGCTTGCCCGCGAAGAGGGACTTTAATTCAACAGTTATGTTGACTGAAAGTACGCTTTCGCGAGCAAGCTTCGCTCCTACAGGTTTCTACGATATTTCCAGTCTCCCGGAGTCCCGCCCCTATGAAGCACAACGTCATCCTTGTCGTGCTCGACGGCCTCAATTACGAGGTTGCGCGCCACGCCATGGGGCACCTGCAGGCTTACGTCGGCGCAGGACGCGCGGCACTCTACAAACTGGAGTGCGAACTGCCGGCCCTGTCCCGTCCGCTGTATGAATGCATCCTGACCGGCGTCACGCCGATCGATAGCGGCATCGTTCACAACAACGTTTCGCGCCTGTCCAGCCAACGCAGCATTTATCACTACGCCAGCGAAGCGGGCCTGAAAACCGCTGCCGCGGCTTATCACTGGGTCAGTGAGTTGTACAACCGCTCGCCGTTCGTGGCCGCCCGGGACCGTCACACCGACGCCCCCGAATTGCCGATCCAGCACGGGCACTTCTACTGGAACGATCACTACCCGGACTCGCACCTGTTCGCCGACGCAGAACACCTGCGCCTGCGCCATGCACCGAACTTTCTCCTGGTGCACCCCATGAACATCGACGACGCCGGGCACAAGCACGGCCTCGACACCGCGCAATACCGCAACAGTGCCCGCTCGGCGGACATTATTCTCGCCGACTACCTGCAAGGCTGGCTCGACGCCGGTTACCAGGTGCTGGTGACCGCCGACCACGGCATGAACAACGACCGCTCCCACAACGGCCTGCTGCCGGAAGAGCGCGAAGTGCCACTGTTCGTGCTCGGTGACGCCTTCAGCTTCAACGCCGGCGCCGAACCGAAACAGACAGACATCTGCGGCACCGTCTGCGAACTGCTGGGCGTGGCCCACGACAAACCAGTGTGCCGGGAGCTGCTCAAGTGAATGCCATGACTCGCGGCAAATGGCTGGCGGCCTTGTGCCTCGTGCCCTTCGCACTGTTTTTTATCGTGTTCGAGATCGCCCCGCTCATCTGGGTGATGATCAACAGCCTGCAATCGGAAGAGTTCGGCTGGGGCCTGGCCAATTTCACCAAGATCTTCAATTCGAAGTTCTATCTGCAGGCGATCCAGTACAGCCTCGAGATCAGTTTCTGGTCCAGCGTGTTCGGGATCATCATCGCAGTGCTCGGCGCTTACTCCCTGCGTCGTGTCGACTCGAAGCTGCGTAACTTCGTCAACGCCTTCGCCAACATGACCAGCAACTTTGCCGGCGTGCCTTTGGCCTTCGCGTTCATCATCCTGCTGGGTTTCAACGGCAGCATCACCATCATGCTCAAGCAGGCCGGGATCATTCAGGATTTCAACCTGTACTCGAAAACCGGGCTGATCATTCTCTACACGTATTTCCAGATCCCCCTCGGTGTGCTGCTGCTCTACCCGGCCTTCGACGCCCTGCGCGAAGACTGGCGTGAATCTGCCGCGCTGCTGGGCGCCAACGGCTGGCAGTTCTGGCGACACATCGGTTTGCCGGTGCTGACGCCGGCACTGCTCGGCACCTTCGTGATCCTGCTGGCCAACGCCCTCGGCGCCTACGCCACGGTTTACGCACTGACCACCGGCAACTTCAACGTGCTGCCGATCCGTATTGCGGCCATGGTCTCCGGTGACATTTCCCTGGACCCGAACCTCGCCAGTGCGCTGGCCGTTGTGCTGGTGGCGTTGATGACCCTGGTCACCATCGTGCATCAGCTGCTGTTGAAGAGGAGCTACCATGTCTCGCGCTGAATTGGGCCCCGTCGGTATCTATCACCGCGTCGTGGTTTACCTGCTGTTTGCCATTCTGTTGCTGCCACTGGTTGGCACGCTGATCTACTCGATTGCCAGCAGTTGGTCGGCGACCATTCTGCCCAGCGGCTTCACCGTCAAATGGTATGTGCAGCTGTGGAGCGATCCGCGATTCCTGAGTGCTTTTGGCCAATCGCTGCTGGTCTGCATCGGTGCGCTGATCCTGTCGGTGGTGTTGATTCTGCCGCTGCTGTTCGTGGTGCATTACCACTTCCCGAAACTCGATGCGCTGATGAACATCCTCATCCTGCTGCCCTTCGCAGTGCCGCCGGTGGTGTCGTCGGTGGGGCTGTTGCAGCTTTACGGTTCGGGGCCGTTCGCGATGGTCGGCACGCCATGGATTCTGATCGGCTGCTACTTCACCGTGGCGCTGCCGTTCATGTACCGCGCGATCACCAACAACCTGCAAGCGATCAACCTGCGCGACCTGATGGACGCCGCCCAACTGCTTGGTGCCAGCACTTTTCAGGCGGCATTCCTGGTGGTGCTGCCGAACCTGCGCAAAGGTCTGATGGTCGCGTTGCTGCTGTCGTTCTCGTTCCTGTTCGGTGAGTTCGTGTTCGCCAACATCCTCGTCGGTACCCGCTACGAAACCCTGCAGGTCTACCTCAACAACATGCGTAACAGCAGCGGCCACTTCACCAGTGCGCTGGTAATTTCCTACTTCTTCTTCGTACTGGTTCTGACCTGGGCGGCCAATATCTTGAACAAGGACAAAAGCGAATGAGCTATGTCAGCGTCCAACATCTGCAGAAAAACTATGCGGGTACCAACATATTCAGCGACATCAACTGCGAAATCCAGAAGGGCGAATTCGTCACCCTGCTCGGCCCGTCCGGTTGCGGCAAATCCACGCTGCTGCGCTGCATCGCCGGGCTGACCTCGGTGGATGGCGGCAAGATCTTGCTCGATGGTGTCGACATCGTGCCGCTGAGCCCGCAGAAACGCGGGATCGGCATGGTGTTTCAAAGCTATGCGCTGTTCCCGAACATGACCGTGGAGCAAAACGTCGCCTTTGGTTTGCGCATGCAGAAGGTCAACAGCGACGACAGCCAAAAGCGCGTTGCCGAAGTGCTGAAACTGGTGGAACTCAACGATTTCGCCGCCCGTTATCCGCACCAACTGTCCGGCGGTCAATGCCAGCGCGTTGCCCTCGCCCGCTCATTGGTGACCCGTCCACGCCTGTTGCTGCTGGACGAACCGCTGTCGGCCCTTGATGCGCGGATTCGCAAGCATTTGCGCGAACAGATCCGTCAGATCCAGCGCGAGCTCGGCCTGACCACGATCTTCGTCACACACGATCAGGAAGAAGCGCTGACCATGTCTGACCGAATTTTCCTGATGAATCAGGGAAAGATCGTACAGAGCGGCGACGCCGAAACCCTCTACATCGCGCCGGTGGATGTGTTCGCTGCCGGCTTTATCGGCAACTACAACCTGCTCGACGCCGACAACGCCTCGAAATTGCTGCAACGACCGATTACGCATCGCATCGCGATTCGCCCGGAAGCCATTGAACTGAGCCTGAACGGCGAACTGGACGCACAAGTGCGCAGCCACAGCCTGCTGGGCAACGTGATTCGCTACCGGATCGAGGCCCGGGGCGTGGAATTGGTCGTGGATGTGCTCAACCGCTCGGCGGCCGATCTGCATCCCGATGGTCAGCGTCTGGCGCTTTCCATCGATCCGACGGCCCTGTGTGAGGTAGCCTGATGACTTTGCTGATGTTGAAGAGAGAACTGCACTGATGGCCCTGGCAATTTTTGATCTGGACGAAACCCTGATCCACGGCGACTGCGCCACCCTCTGGAGCGAACAGATGGGCCGGCTGGGCTGGGTCGATCCCGAGTCGTTCATGCGTCAGAACAACGAACTGATGGACGCTTACAGCCACGGCAAGTTGCGCATGGAGGAGTACATGGCCTTCAGCCTCGAACCGATGATCGGGCGCACACCCGAAGAGGTCGACCACTTGGTCGGGCCGTGGGTGGAAGACTTCATCGAGCCGATCATCTTCAGCGACGCAACCAAAGCCATCGCCGCCCATCGCAAGGCCGGTGACCGGATACTGGTGATTTCGGCGTCGGGTACGCACCTGGTCAGGCCGATTGCCGACCGTTTGGGCATCGACGAGATTCTGGGCATCGAGCTGGAAGTGTTGCATGGGGTCTATAGCGGCAACACCGTCGGTACGCTGACCTACCGCGAAGGCAAGATCACCCGTTTACTGGAATGGCTGGATGCGGAGGAGGAAAACCTGGAGGGCGCGAGTTTCTATTCCGACTCACGTAACGATTTGCCGCTGTTGCTTAAGGTAGATTTCCCACACGTGGTGAACCCTGATCCGGTATTGCTCGAGCACGCCGAAAAAGCCGGCTGGCCGATCCACCTCTGGAAATAACGCAAAACCCTGTAGGAGCAAGGCTTGCCCGCGAAGGCAGCGACACGGTCTGTCAGATACACCGCGTCGCTGCCTTCGCGGGCAAGCCTCGCTCCTACGGGCTCGGTGTTGTCAGGTCAGGCTTTCGTCGATAACCAACACCAACTTCCCCGCTACCTTGTTCGTCGCCAACTCGGCAAATGCCGCTTCGGCATCCTTGATCGGGAAGGTCTTCGCCAACTGCGGGCTCAATCGCCCTTCGGCAAACAACGGCCAGACATGCTGGCGTAAATCACTGAACAAATCCGCCTTGAACTGATCGTCACGGCTGCGCAAGGTCGAACCCAGCAACTGCACGCGTTTGGCCAGCACCTGCGCCAGATCCAGTTTTGCCTCACGGCCGCCCATCAGGCCAATCAACACCCAACGGCCATCGAGAGCCAGCAGCTTGAGGTTCAGCGCGGCGTAGTTGCCGCCGACCGGGTCAAGAATCACATCGAACGGCCCCAGGTCGCTCAAGCTGTCCAGATCGTCGGTGCGCACCACGCCACCCTGTGCACCCAGCGCTTCGCAATAGGCCAGACGCTCGGCAGAACCGACGCTGACCCAGCACGGGTTGCCAAACGCCTTGCACAGCTGAATGGCAGCTGAACCGATTCCACTTGCTCCGGCGTGAAGAAGAACTTTCTCACCCGGTTTGAGCGCAGCCAATTGAAACAAATTCAGCCAGACGGTCGCATAGACTTCGGGTAGCGCTGCCGCCTCGGCCAGGGACAATCCTTCGGGGACCGGCAGCACATGCCGTCCGTCGACAACCACCTCTTCGGCCATCCCGCCCCCGGCCAGCAAGGCGCAGACCCGATCACCGACCTGCCAGGACGAGCCCGGGCCGACCTCACTGATCACCCCGGAACACTCAAGACCCAGTACCTGACTGGCCCCCGGCGGTGGTGGATAAAGGCCCGCCTTCTGTAACAAATCGGCGCGATTGAGGCCCGCTGCCGCCACGCGAATGCGAACTTGCCCTACATCGCATGTAGGACCGGGCTCTTCAACCCACTCCACTTGACCGTCAACGCCTTGCAATGCTTTCACAGTGCCTCCATAGTGAGTCTGGACTGAGCCCGAAGCTGTAGCGCCGGGCTTTTTGCATTATGCGACCGGCCCTTGTGGTACCGGCGACTTCAAAGACGGCCTAATATGCGTTATCAATTGTCCCCGCGTCGAATCAGCATGAAGCATCTGTTCCCCAGCACCGCCCTCGCCCTATTTATTGGTATCGGCCTGATGCCGATGTCGAGCAATACGTTCGCAGCCAATAGCTGGGACAAGCTTCAGCCAGATCGTGACGAAGTGATCGCCAGTCTGAATGTCGTCGAGTTGCTCAAGCGTCACCATTACAGCAAGCCGCCGCTCGATGACGCGCGCTCCGTGATCATCTACGACAGCTACCTCAAGCTGCTGGATCCGTCGCGCAGCTACTTCATGGCCAGCGACATTGCCGAATTCGACAAGTGGAAAACCCAGTTCGACGACTTCCTCAAGAGCGGCGACCTCAACGCCGGGTTCACCATCTACAAGCGCTACCTGGACCGCGTAAAAGCGCGTCTGGACTTTGCCCTTGCGGAGCTGAACAAGGGCGTCGACAAGATCGACTTCACCGCCAAGGAAACCTTGCTGATCGATCGCAAGGACGCGCCTTGGCTCAAATCCACCGCAGAGCTCGACGACCTGTGGCGCAAACGCGTCAAGGACGAAGTGCTGCGGATGAAGATTGCTGGCAAAGAGCCCAAGCAGATTCAGGAAACGCTGACCAAGCGTTACAAGAATCAGCTCTCGCGCCTGGACCAGACCCGTCCGGAAGATATCTTCCAGGCGTACATCAACACCTTCGCCATGTCCTACGACCCGCACACCAACTATCTGTCGCCGGATAACGCGGAAAACTTCGACATCAACATGAGCCTGTCCCTCGAAGGCATCGGCGCTGTGTTGCAGAGCGACAACGACCAGGTGAAAGTCGTGCGTCTGGTGCCGGCAGGCCCTGCCGACAAGACCAAACAGGTCGCACCGGCCGACAAGATCATCGGCGTTGCCCAGGGCAACAAAGAGATGGTCGACGTGGTCGGCTGGCGCCTCGATGAAGTGGTCAAGCTGATCCGTGGTCCAAAAGGCACCGTGGTGCGCCTGGAAGTCATCCCGGCCAGCAATGCGCCGAACGACCAGACCTCCAAGATCGTGCCGATCACCCGCGAAGCGGTGAAGCTTGAAGACCAGGCGGTGAAAAAGTCGGTCCTCAACCTGAAGCAGGATGGCAAGGACTACAAGCTCGGCGTCATCGAGATTCCGGCCTTCTACCTCGACTTCAAGGCTTTCCGTGCCGGCGATCCGGACTACAAGAGCACTACTCGCGACGTCAAGAAACTGCTGACCGAGTTGCAGAAAGAGAAAGTCGACGGCGTGGTCATCGACCTGCGCAACAACGGCGGCGGCTCCTTGCAGGAAGCCACCGAGCTGACCAGCCTGTTCATCGACAAAGGCCCGACCGTGCTCGTGCGTAACGCCGATGGCCGGGTCGATGTACTCGAAGATGAAAACCCGGGCGCCTTCTACAAAGGCCCGATGGCGTTGCTGGTCAACCGCCTGTCCGCCTCGGCTTCGGAGATTTTCGCCGGCGCCATGCAGGACTACCACCGCGCACTGATCATTGGCGGCCAGACCTTCGGCAAAGGCACCGTGCAGACCATTCAGCCGCTGAACCATGGCGAACTGAAACTGACCCTGGCCAAGTTCTACCGGGTTTCCGGCCAGAGCACCCAGCATCAGGGCGTACTGCCGGACATCGATTACCCGTCGATCATCGACACCAAGGAAATCGGCGAGAGCGCCCTGCCGGAAGCCATGCCGTGGGACACCATCCGCGCGGCCATCAAGCCTGCGGTCGACCCGTTCAAGCCATACATTTCGCAGCTCAAATCCGAGCATGACGTACGTTCGGCCAAAGACGCGGAGTTCGTGTTCATCCGCGACAAACTGGCCCTGGCGCAGAAGCTGATGTCGGAAAAAACCGTCAGCCTCAATGAAGCCGAGCGTCGTGCCCAACACGCGGATATCGAAGCCAAGCAGCTTGCGATGGAAAACATCCGTCGCAAGGCCAAGGGCGAAGAGCCGCTCAAAGAGCTGAAGAAAGAAGACGAAGATGTCGCTGCGGCCGAGCCGGACAAGGTCAAACCAGAAGACGATGCCTACCTGAGCGAAACGGGTCGGATTCTGCTGGACTACCTGAAACTCAACACCGCGGTTGCCAAACACTAAGTTGTTACAAGCACGATGATGGCAATTTAATGCTGACGCCCCCTTAGCGTCATCAAACAGTCATCATTCTGTCGTGAAATACGGGACTGAGAGCTTTGGCTCTCAGTCCTTTTTTTTTCGCCAGAGACCGCCATGACCACTACCGAACAGCTGAGTGCGTTGAGTTCAATATTGACTCAAAGCGGTTTGCACAGCCTGTTCCAGCCAATCATTTCGCTCTCTGAACGACAGATCATCGGTTACGAAGCCCTCAGCCGTGGCCCCTCCAACAGCCCGCTGCACTCGCCCATCGCCTTGTTTGCCGTCGCCCGCCAGGCCGGTCGTTTGAACGAGCTGGAAATTGCCTGCCGCGAGAGCGCTTGCCGGCGCTTTAATGAGCAGCAACTGCCAGGCAAACTCTTTCTCAACGTGTCGCCGGAATCGCTGCTCGAAGCGGCTCACCAACCGGGTCGGACCCTGCAACTGCTGCAGGATTTCGGCATACCGCCCAGCCAGGTGGTCATCGAACTGACGGAACAGACGCCGACCGACGATTTCCAGCTGCTGCAGAACGCGCTGCATCACTATCGGGCGATGGGCTTTTCCATTGCGCTGGATGATTTGGGTGCCGGTTATTCGAGCCTGCGACTGTGGTCCGAGCTGCGGCCGGACTATGTGAAGATCGATCGGCACTTCATCGACGGCATCCATCAGGATGCGCTCAAGCGTGAATTTGTCGGTTCCATCATGCAAATCGCCAAAGCCTCTCGGGCACAAGTGATTGCTGAAGGGATCGAGCTGCCGGAGGAGCTCGCGGTGTTGACCGATATGGGTGTCGATCTGGTCCAGGGTTACTTGCTCTGCCGCCCTCAAGAACACCCGCCAAGGGAAGCGCGAAACCTGATGCCCAAACAGGACAGCTCTGCGGTGGCGCTGAACGACGAAGGCAGTGACCTCAGTGCTCTTTTGATCGATCAGCCAGCGGTCGCGCGGGGTACGCCGACTGCCACGGTGCTGGAAGCCTTCCGCCGCCAGGCCAACCTGAACTCACTGGCGGTGCTCGATGAGCAAGGCCACCCCTGCGGCATCGTCCATCGGCATTCGCTGTCGGACGCCCTGCTCAAACCCTTTGCCACCGACCTCTTTGCCCGCAAGCCCATCAGCCGGTTGATGAACGACGACTTTCTCGCCGTCGAGATGAGCCAGTCGCTGCAACAAGTCAGCCGCCTGATCACCAGCCGCGCCCGGCAGCGCATCGAGGAAGACTTCATCATCACCCTCAACGGCGGCTATCTGGGACTGGGTCGGGTCATCGACGTACTGAAGCTGATTACTGAACTGAAGATCCAGCAAGCCCGTTACGCCAACCCGCTAACCCTGCTGCCGGGTAACGTGCCGATCCAGCAATGCCTGACGCGCCTGCTGCAACAGCAAAGGGAATCAGTGATCTGCTACGTGGACATCGACAGCTTCAAACCCTTCAACGACATCTACGGCTACGGTCGCGGGGACGAAGTCCTGCTGTGCCTGGCGCAATGTCTGAATGATCGCGTCGACCCGTCCCGCGACTTTGTCGGCCATATCGGCGGCGATGATTTCCTGCTGGTGCTCGGGCCGGAAGACTGGCGCAAACGTTTGAACCAGCTGCTCGATGATTTCCAGAGCCAATGCCGGCGCTTCTACCGCAGCGAACACCTGGAAGCCGGCTGCTTCATCGCCCCGAATCGCCAGGGCGTGCGCCAGGAATTTCCGTTGTTATCGCTGTCGATCGGCGTGGTGCATTTGCATCCACAGGCCTGTGGACAACTCGATGCGAGCCAGTTGGCGGAGATGGCGTCGCAGGCTAAACACCACGCGAAGAATGTGCCGGGGTATAGCGTGCATGTGATTGATAGTCTGACGGTGCCCAAGCGAGAGGATGAATTACTGGTTGGGCAGCGGTGATGGGGCTGACGCCTTCGCGGGCAAGCCTCGCTCCTACGGGATGTGTGTCGTTATTAACGTTCACATCCCGTAGGAGCGAGGCTTGCCCGCGAAGGCGTCTGATCAGACACTAATTATCCAAAGGACCGCGAGCAGCCAACTCTTTCAATTTGATCTCAGCCAACGGATGTCCGGCCTTGGCAGCCATCGCCCAAAACCGGGCAGCCTCATCCGGATCCGGTGCCTTGCTCGCCGTCCCGGCCAGACTGATCACCCCCACCTGATACGCCGCCTTGCCATCCCCCGCCAACGCCGCCAGGCGCAGTAATCGGACGCCTTCCTCACGAGCCCCAAGACCCACGCCGCGAAAGGCCAGAATGTGGCCATAGAAGCTTTGAGCGTCGACATCGCCCAGGTTCGCCATGCGTGCAAGCTGGCCTTCAAGCCAACTCCAGCAGCGTGGCTGACGCACAAACCACGACCAGTGAAACAACCGGCGAGCCAGCCAGTAACCGGCCCGCGCCTTGAGCTTGAAAAACACTCAGGCTTCCGCCGATTCGGGGTACTCGTATTCGAACACTCGCACCACTTCCGAGGCATGCCACGAAGCGGCGGCGACACCATCGGACGGCCCGGAGAAACGCCCCAGGCGCTCGACGCATTCGAAGAAACCGGTGCGCGGCAGGCGACTGGCGCCCTGGCTGATTACCAACGAGCTGCGCAGCGGCTGCTCGGCCTTGGCGTCCAGTGCGGCCAGGTGTTCAAGGGCTGCGGTCAAGGTTTGCATGGCTGGCGTCGGCAATTGCAGGCGCTCAAGCAACGCGCGGTAGGTCAGCAAATGACGCTGGCGGCGCGCCTGATCCAGCTCGCCCAGCAATCCGTCCCAATGTTGACGACTGATGCGTACGCTCACGATTCTTCCCTCCACCCTGGCACCGTCAATTCCCAGGCCAGGCTGCGGCGAATCGCAGCGTCGGGTTGACGCTCGCCACTTTCGATCAAGGCCAGATAAGACGGGCTGATGCCTACCGTGCGGGCCAGCGCCTCAATGGCGATGCCCTTCCCTTCGCGCAAACTGCGTAGTTGATCCAGACCCGGAAGAATCTGGTCTGGTGTGGCCACGCGCTGCACAGGGGCCTCGCGCGGCGGTTGTTGATCGATGCCTGCAGCTTTGAGTAGAGCCTGATACTGAGCCCACGGAACAACCGCATACTCGGGCTCGCCTTCGCGTGTGATTATCTGAATATCCATGACTTCCCCGTAGGACAACGACACTTAGCGAGTCGGCGCTTTTCCTTAGAAGTGTAATCCTAACAGCGGCCAAGGTCGCGGGGGTATGAATATAGGGATGATCCTGAATCGACTCAGGTTTTTTTCGGGCCCTGCAGTTGAAGTTGTTCCAGGGTATCGGGCAAGCGCTCGACCACCGCGAGTTTCTCTGGCACCTGGCGATTGCGCCAGGCGCGGAAGGCGTTGAGCTCGTCGTCGAGAACCTTCATCAGCCAGGCGAGCACGGCGATGTCATCGAACATGCCGAACACCGGAATGAAATCCGGAATCGCATCCACCGGGCTCAGGAAATACATCAAGCCTGCCACCACCGAGATCAGCGCTTTAGGGCTGATGGCCCGGTATTCACCTCGCCAGTAAGCCAGGCACAACGCCTGCAACAAACGCAGGTCGTCTTTGAGCTTGCCCAAACGGTTGCCCTGGCTGGCACCTTTGCTGGCTACCGCGAACAATAACGTCGGCAAACGCCCACGAGCGAGCAGACGTCCGGCCAGTGGCAGGAAACGAGCGAAATTCCAGGGTGCTTTCATCATTCCTCCCGCTGAAATGTTATCCACACAAATTGTGGATAACCTTGTGAACAGAGCTGCATTTCACGGCTGAAAGCCCCGTTTCATAAGGGCTCAACTCAGATCGGGCGTTTTTTACTCACATAAAAAAACCCAAGATTTCATTGACTTGGCGCTCCGCCGCGGCTAGCGCAGGCGCTCTCAATGGCTATGACTCCAGCCTGAAACATCCGTTCGCTTTGTTTACCCTTGCCGGACGCCAGATGCAACAACGCCCCGCATAAGCGAGGCGTTGTTGTCAGGACAAACGCTAATTACTTGGCAGCGTCGTCTTGTTTTGCCGGATCCTTGATCGCCAGCAGTTCCAGGTCGAATACCAGCACCGAGTTGGCTGGAATCGCCGGGCTTGGGCTTTGGGCGCCGTAAGCCAGCTCGCTAGGGATGAACAGTTTGTACTTCTCGCCAACGTGCATCAGCTGCAGGCCTTCGACCCAACCCGGAATCACGCCGCTGACCGGCAGATCGATCGGGCTGCCACGCTCGACGGAGCTGTCGAACACGGTGCCGTTGGTCAGGGTGCCGGTGTAGTGAACAGTCACCACGTCGGTCGGCTTAGGCTGTGCGCCATCAGCTTTCTTGACCACTTCGTACTGCAGGCCCGAAGCCGTGGTGGTGACACCGGCTTTCTTGGCGTTGTCTTCGAGGAATTTCTTGCCGGCGGCTGCCGACTCTTCACTCATTTTGGCCATACGTTCTTCAGCACGCTTCTGCAGTGCTGCGAAGGCTTCGACCAACTCGTCATCCTTCAATTTCTGTTCTTTCTTGCCGATGGCATCTTCAATGCCCTGGGCAACGGCTTTGGAGTCCAGATCATCCATGCCTTCCTGAGCCAGGCTCTTGCCCATGTTCAGGCCAATCCCGTAGGAAGCTTTTTGCGCCGGGGTTTTCAGCTCTACGCTGGTCTGCGAGTCGCAACCCGCAAGTACCAGGCTAACCAGGGCCACCGCCGCCGCCAACCGATGCTGTTTCATGCTATTTCCTTGTTCATGCGCCTAAAGGGCAATCGAGTAAAGCCGCGAGCTTATCAGGCGGCCACGACCAATGGCTACCGGCATGAGAGCAGGAAACTTCTGATAAGTTCAGGTGTTTTAACGCATTTCCGGAATCGGATGATGAAGCTTCTGTCATCTTCGCCCCACAGGGACGACTGCTTCGTCCCACAACAACTGAAGTAATGGCCACTTGCCCCACGATTGCAGCTGAGGCATAAGAGAGCGACAACTCGACAAGGATGTTTAACTTGCGCCTCTTTTATCGCTTTCTGATTCTGATCGTTGCACTGCTGGGCCTCGCCCTCGCCGTGATTCTGTATTACGTCGCCAACCCGAAACTGCCGAACTGGTCGCCAGCACAACAAGTGCATTACCTGGAGCAGTGGAGCGCGGCCGACCGCCAGACCTATTACTTCACGCCCCAGGGCACTCAGGTCAAAGGCTTGCGCTACGAGTGGTTCAACGCGCTCGAGCTGCCCTTTTCGCAACAACGATTCGCCAGCCCGGAGTACCTTGCGCGCTTCGGCTTCCTGGTCGATCCCGGCCAGAAAGCTACGCCGACCAACCCCGGCAACCTGCCCGTGGGTTTCGCCCGCCATCAAAACCCCGGCAGCCAGGATCAGTTTCTGGACATCACCTGCGCCGCCTGCCACACCGGCGAATTGCGCTTCAACGGTCAGGCCATCCGCATCGATGGTGGTTCGGCGCAACACGTCTTGCCATCCAGCGTTCCGACACTGCGCGGTGGCAGTTTCGGACAAGCTCTGGTCGCCAGTCTGACGTCGACTTACTACAACCCATGGAAATTCGAACGCTTCGCTCGCAACGTGCTGGGCCAGGAATACGACGCCCGGCATCAACAGCTGCGCAAAGACTTCAAAACCTCTCTCGATACGTTCCTGAAAGTAGCCTGGAACGACACCCATCGCGGGCTCTACCCGACCGAGGAAGGCCCTGGCCGCACCGACGCGTTCGGGCGTATTGCCAACGCCAGTTTCGGCGACGCGATCTCACCGGCCAACTACCGGGTGGCCAATGCGCCGGTCGACTACCCGCAACTGTGGGACATGTGGACATTCGACTGGGTGCAGTGGAACGGTTCGGCGCAGCAACCGATGGCCCGTAACATCGGTGAGGCGTTGGGCGTAGGCGCCACGCTGAATTTCTTCGACAGCAACGGGCAGCCACTCAAGGGCGACTACCGATATCCGTCCAGCGTGCGAGTGCGCGATTTGCACCTGATCGAAGAAACCCTGCAACGACTCAAACCGCCTGCCTGGCCGGAAGAGCTGCTGGGCGCTGTCGACAAGCCTTTGGCCGCCAAAGGTCGCGCACTGTTCACTGAGAACTGCGCCGGTTGCCACGTTCCGCGGACGATCCAGGAAGGCGAGCGCTGGGTACAGCAGTTGCACATGCTGCCCGTCGACGTCATCGGCACTGATCCGACGGCGGCGAGCAACATCGCCAACCACCGTTTCGACCTGACCGCGCTGCAATGGGACCCGACAGAGCTGGCACAGATGGACGTGAAGCTGCACCCGACACCCGAGGAGCCGCTGGACCTGAGCCAGCTTTCGGTGGCCAAGGGGCTGGCCTACGTCACAGCGTTCGTCGAGGACCGGGCTTACCGAGAGGCCAAGGTCACAGCCGCAGAAAAGCCTCGGCTCGATGGCTTCGGCCTGCCGATCGGCGTTCGTGAAAAAGTCGCCTACAAGGCTCGGCCGCTGTCAGGCGTCTGGGCGACAGCACCGTTCCTGCACAACGGCTCGGTACCAAGCATTTATCAATTGCTCTCGCCTCAGGACGAACGCGCGGCCGCCTTCTATAAAGGCACGTTCGAGTACGACCCGAAACACCTGGGCTATCGCACCGAAGCCTTCACCAATGCATTCCTGTTCGACACGCGCATTACCGGCAACCACAACAGCGGCCATGAATTCCGCGCCGGTAAACGCGGCAACGGGGTGATTGGCCGACTGCTGCAACCCGAGGAACGCTTTGCGTTGATGGAGTACCTGAAAGTGCTGGGCGGCCCGCTGGAGGCGCAATTGCCATGATCATGACCACCTTCAAGAAGGATTTGCCGCTGTTTGCCCG
Source organism: Pseudomonas sp. IT-P44 (assembly GCF_949768225.1). Classification (NCBI taxonomy): domain Bacteria; kingdom Pseudomonadati; phylum Pseudomonadota; class Gammaproteobacteria; order Pseudomonadales; family Pseudomonadaceae; genus Pseudomonas; species Pseudomonas sp. IT-P44. The sequence goes on from NZ_CATKQM010000003.1 coordinate 88,644, forward strand.
GTTCTGGTTGTGGTTGGGTCGCCTGCTCGGCAAAACCCTGCTGGTTTTGCTGTGCATCGGCTTGCTTGGCTGGGCGCTGGCCACCGCCTGGTTTGCCTGGCAGCACCGCGGACCGGTCTCGGCACTGGAGCAGATTCCGGATGGCGAAGCCGCCATGACCCAGGACGTGATCCAGACCGCCGTGCGGATTGTCGATCAACACCGTGAAAGCACCCGCTATCTGCGTGATGCCCATGCCAAGGCCCATGGCTGCGTAAAGGCCGAGGTGCAGGTGTTGCCGGATCTGGCGACAGAGTTGCGTCAAGGTGTGTTCAGTGAGCCGGGCAAGACCTGGCAAGCGACGATGCGCCTGTCCAACGGCAATGCCTACCCGCAATTCGACAGCATCCGCGATGCGCGGGGCATGGCGATCAAACTGCTCGATGTGCCAGGCAAACAATTGCTCAGCGATCAACAGCGTCGCGGCGAACAGGACTTCGTGATGTTCAGCCATCCGAACTTCTTTGTCAGCGATGTCGCAGAGTATCGTCAGAATGTCGCCGCCCAGGCGGACGGCAAGAAGGTGATGGCGTTCTTTCCGGGCTGGGACCCGCGCACCTGGCAGGTTCGTCATCTGTTTATTGCCTTGGCGACGCTTTCTCCGCCACCACCGAGCCCGACTCAGACGACATACTTTTCGGTTTCGCCCTACAAATTCGGCGAGGCCAATGCCAAGTTTCGGGTCATGCCCGACCCAGCGAACTGCCCGACCTATGCCCTGCCCGCACAAAACCAGAAGTTGCCGAACTTTCTGCGCAATGCGCTGAACCAGCAACTGTCGACCGATCGGGTGCCCGCCTGTTTTGTCCTGCAGATCCAGCGGCAGGATGCAGGCAAGTACATGCCGATCGAGGACACCAGCGTTGAATGGAAGGAAAGTGACGCGCCTTTCCAGACGGTGGCGCGGATCAACGTGCCCGCGCAGGACTTCGACACGCCAGCATTGAACCTGCAATGCGACAACCAGTCGTTCAATCCATGGTTTGGTGTTGAGGCCCATCGTCCGATTGGCGGCATCAACCGCTTGCGCAAAGCTGTCTACGAGGCGGTCAGCGATTACCGACACAGCCGAAACGCCGAGCAGTAAGCAGGCACAAACGAAAAAAGCGACCCGAAGGTCGCTTTTTTAATGGAAGTCGGCATAAAGCCAAACCCCAGACAGCAAAAAGCCCGCTTAAAGCGGGCTTTTTCCGTGGTGACCTGGCGTTCAGTGTTCCAGGTTACCGAATATGGCGCAGCGGACGGGACTCGAACCCGCGACCCCCGGCGTGACAGGCCGGTATTCTAACCGACTGAACTACCGCTGCGCGTAGCGTTGAAAGTAAATGGTGGGTGATGACGGGATCGAACCGCCGACATTCTGCTTGTAAGGCAGACGCTCTCCCAGCTGAGCTAATCACCCTTTACCTTCGTTGCGGGGCGCATTGTGCCACAGATTTTCATAACATGTTGATTTAATTGATAAATAATTCAAAAAAATCTGAAAACCGGTGAAACGACGCATCCAGCAGGAACTTCAGGCAGAAAAAAACCCGCGTTAGCGGGCTTTTCCGTGGTGACCTGGCGTTCAGCGTTCCAGGTTACCGAATATGGCGCAGCGGACGGGACTCGAACCCGCGACCCCCGGCGTGACAGGCCGGTATTCTAACCGACTGAACTACCGCTGCGCGTAACACTTGAAGCGAATGGTGGGTGATGACGGGATCGAACCGCCGACATTCTGCTTGTAAGGCAGACGCTCTCCCAGCTGAGCTAATCACCCTTCACTTTCGGTGTGGCGCGCATTCTACGGAGCGACCTCACCTCTGGCAAGCACTTTTTTAAATAATTTTTTCAGGCCTTCCAAAGGCTTAGAGAAGGGTTGGCCTATGGCGCCACGAAGAGAATAATGCCCCACTTTGTATAAAGGAGAGACTCGCCCCATGTGGTTCAAAAACCTGCTTATCTATCGCCTGACCCAAGATCTGCCTTTTGATGCCGAGGCGTTGGAAACTGCACTGGCCACCAAACTGGCGCGTTCATGTGCAAGCCAGGAGTTGACCACCTACGGTTTCGTCGCGCCTTTCGGCAAGGGCGAAGATGCACCACTGGTGCACGTCAGCGGCGACTTCCTGCTGATCTCCGCCCGTAAGGAAGAACGCATCCTGCCGGGCAGCGTCGTGCGTGACGCCGTTAAGGAAAAGGTCGAAGAGATCGAAGCCGAACAAATGCGCAAGGTCTACAAAAAGGAACGCGATCAGATCAAGGATGAAATCATCCAGGCCTTCCTGCCGCGTGCCTTTATCCGTCGTTCGTCGACATTCGCGGCCATTGCACCGAAGCAAGGGCTGATTCTGGTCAACTCGGCGAGCCCGAAACGTGCCGAAGACCTGCTGTCGACCCTGCGTGAAGTCATCGGCACCCTGCCGGTACGTCCGCTGACCGTGAAAATGTCCCCGACCGCCACCATGACTGAATGGGTCACCACCCAGAAAGCCGCCGATGACTTCTTTGTGCTGGACGAGTGCGAGCTGCGCGACACCCACGAAGACGGCGGCATCGTGCGCTGCAAGCGTCAGGACCTGACCAGCGAAGAAATCCAGTTGCACCTGAGCACCGGCAAAGTGGTCACTCAGCTGTCGCTGGCCTGGCAGGACAAACTATCCTTCGTCCTCGACGACAAGATGGTGGTCAAGCGCCTGAAGTTCGAAGACCTGCTGCAGGATCAGGCGGAACAGGACGGCGGCGAAGAAGCCCTCGGCCAGTTGGACGCCAGTTTCACCCTGATGATGCTGACGTTCGGCGACTTCCTCCCGGCGCTGGTTGAAGCGTTGGGCGGTGAAGAGACGCCGCAGGGAATCTAAAGCCTGGTGATTTTCCACTGTGGGAGCGGGCTTGCTCGCGAAAGCGGTTTTACATCCAACACATGTGTTGGTTGAAACACCGCTTTCGCGAGCAAGCCCGCTCCCACATTTGTTTTGCAGTGCTACTTAAAATAAGGATCAGGCCATGCGTGCACTGGCTGCATTGAGTCGCTTTGTCGGCAACACCTTCGCTTACTGGGTTCTGATTTTCGCCGTCGTGGCTTTCCTGCAACCGGCATGGTTCCTCGGCCTGAAAGGCGCGATCGTGCCGCTCCTGGGCCTGGTGATGTTCGGCATGGGACTGACCCTCAAGCTCGAAGACTTCGCCGAAGTCGCTCGCCATCCGTGGCGCGTGGCGTTGGGCGTGGTTGCACATTTCGTGATCATGCCCGGTGTGGCGTGGTTGCTCTGCCAGGTATTCCATCTGCCGCCGGAAATCGCCGTGGGTGTCATCCTGGTCGGTTGCTGCCCAAGCGGCACCTCATCAAACGTCATGACCTGGCTGGCCCGTGGCGACCTGGCGCTGTCGGTGGCCATCGCCGCCGTCACCACCCTCCTCGCTCCACTGCTGACGCCCGCGCTGATCTGGCTGCTCGCCTCGGCCTGGTTGCCGGTGTCCTTCATGGAGTTGTTCTGGTCGATCCTGCAAGTGGTGCTGCTGCCGATCGTGCTCGGCGTGGTCGCTCAGCGCGTGCTCGGGGATCGGGTTCGCCACGCGGTGGACGTATTGCCGCTGGTTTCCGTTGTCAGCATCGTGATCATCGTCACGGCTGTCGTCGCGGCCAGCCAGGCGAAGATTGCCGAGTCCGGCCTGCTGATCATGGCCGTGGTGATGCTGCACAACAGCTTCGGCTATCTGCTGGGGTACTTCACCGGACGGCTGTTCAAGTTGCCACTGGCCCAGCGTAAATCCCTGGCGCTGGAGGTTGGCATGCAGAACTCCGGTTTGGGCGCCGCGCTGGCCAGTGCGCATTTCTCGCCGCTGGCGGCGGTGCCGAGCGCATTGTTCAGTGTGTGGCACAACATTTCCGGGGCGCTGCTCTCGACGTATTTCCGCCGGATGAGCGAGAAAGAAGATCGGGAAACCGCGACTCGGCAAGTGACCGAGTAAGCGGAAAACTTGATCCCCGGGTTAATGATGGGCACCATACTGCGCAACGCGAGGACGACCTCGCGGCTCGATCGAGTCATTAATCTGGGGACGACCCCGTCAATCGATGGAGGTCTCTCATGTCCTGGATCATTCTGTTTTTCGCCGGCCTGTTCGAAGTGGGCTGGGCTGTCGGCCTGAAATACACCGACGGTTTCAGCCGCCCTCTCCCTACTGCGTTGACGATTGCCGCGATGGCCATCAGCCTTGGCCTGCTTGGGCTGGCGATGAAGGAATTGCCCTTGGGCACTGCCTATGCGATCTGGACCGGCGTGGGTGCCGTCGGCACGGTCATCGCCGGGATCATCCTGTTTGGTGAATCGATGGCGCTGTTCAGGCTGGCCAGCGTGACCTTGATCATTGCCGGGCTGATCGGACTGAAAGTCAGCGCCTGACGGCTTGCGACCAATACGACAAAGCCCGCCCCTCTATCGATAGAGGGCGCGGGCTTTTTCAATGGTGAGTCCAACCGATCAGCTTTCGGCCAATGCCATGCGCCCACGCGCGACCGGAGCCTTTTCCACATGCTCAAGCTGGATGCACCGTTCCAGGAACAGGTACATGTAGTCGTAGCTTTTGCACACGGCCTCGCGCAATTGGGCCTGCAGTGACTTGCTCGGGTTCAGCCCCGCCAGCGTGCAGATGATTTCCAGCGCTTCCCACGGATGGGCGTCATCGTACTGGGCATGCATCTTCAGCCACTTCATGGCTCGCTTGCGATCCTCTTCGGGGAACGATGCCGCGTAGACGCCATTGGAACAGACCAGCGCCGACCACTCGCCGGTCGCGCCTTCAATGGCATAGTTGGTGGCGGCAATGGCGACGATCAACGAGTCCGCCGAACTGGTGTGCCAGCACCAATGACTCAAGGCATGAAGTTCAGGGGCCACCTTTTGCGCCTGCAGTTCTTCCAGGCTGACACCGTGAGCACGGCTCCAGTGCACCCAGTAATCGGCATGGTTCAATTCCACACGAATGTTGCGCATCAACCATCGTCGCGCCATGTCCTCGCCGGGATGGCGGGCAAAACGGGTCTTGGTGAGGTTCTGTGCCATATACAACGCGAATTGCTCAACCACGGGCCAACCACCAATAAGGTAGTTGCGCATGGTCTTTGCGCTGAGTTTGTTATCTCGCATGCGCCTGTACAATTCGTGTTCGACAACCCGGCGTTTACTCTCGCTGCAGTCCTGGATCAGTTGCTGAGCCCAGGCGGGATAACTTGCAGCTTCCATGAGGGGTCCGGTTCTGTTGAATGTATCGATCACTGTCGGGTTCCTTTTGATTGTGATTGTAAGGATCAGCAAGAGATTTCAACGGAACGTGCCAGGCGCCTTGAACAACAACGGCTGAGGCCTGGCAGGACGACTTTGTAAACTATCGCAGGTAAACAAATGCGGGCGCTCAATCACATACCCTTGAGCGTAATCCACCCCGATTTCCAGCAATGCCTGTTCAATCTGGGGTGTTTCAACAAACTCGGCAATCGTACGCTTACCCATTACATGGCCGATGTGATTGATCACTTCGACCATGGCGCGGTTAATCGGGTCGTCCAGCATATCCTTTACGAAACTCCCGTCGATCTTCAGGAAGTCTACAGGCAAATGTTTCAAGTAGGCGAATGAGGACATACCGGCGCAAAAGTCATCCAACGAAAAGTGGCAACCTAAGCCTTTGAGTTCATTAATAAATCTAATTGCACTTCCAAGATTGGAAATAGCACTGGTTTCAGTAATTTCAAAACAAATCATTTCAGGCGGTATGGAATAAGTAATGAACTGTTGACGCAGGAAGTCCAGGAACGCCTCATCTCCTATAGTTGTGCCTGACAGATTAATCGCACACATCGCCAACGGCCCTTTGTGTTTCTCCGATATACATTGGGCAATGATCTTGAAAACATTCTGTACAACCCAACGATCAAGCGAAGTCATCAGTCCATAACGTTCCGCCGCCGGAATAAAACTGTCGGGCAATATCATGCGCCCGGCTTCGTCATGCAGGCGCAACAGGATTTCGATATGCCCGCCGCCTGTTTCGACATGACCCAGGGCTGCGATTTCCTGGGCATACAGACAAAAGCGGTCCTCTTCCAGCGCCATGTGCAAGCGCTGCACCCAAGCCATTTCGCCAAAGCGCAGGGACAGTTCCGAGTCATCGGCGTGATAGACCTGAACCCGGTTGCGGCCCTTTTCCTTGGCCATGTAACAGGCCATATCGGCGGCGCGCAGCGATGTTTCGAGGGTGGTCGGGTGCTGATTGATGTGTACCAGGCCGATGCTCACGGTGGTCACGAACGGCCGGCCTTTCCAGACGAAGTGCAGGTTCTGCACGGTCTGGCGCAGGCCCTCGGCGATTTTCTCCGCGGCTTCCGGTGCGCAACTCTCCAGCAGGATGCCAAATTCGTCGCCGCCCAGGCGGGCCAGGGTATCGCCTTCGCGCAAGCCCGATTGCAGCAACGCGCAGATGTGCCGCAACAACTCGTCCCCCGCCGCGTGGCCGCACGTGTCGTTGACCAGCTTGAACTGGTCCAGATCGAGAAACATCAAGGCATGACGCCCCGGATGTCGCGTCAGGTTGTGCAGCACCTGTTCCAGGCGATATTCGAATTCGCGGCGATTGGCCAGCCCGGTCAGGGCGTCATGGGTCGCCTGCCAGGACAAATTGGCAATGTATTGCCGCTCCTGGGTCATGTCGTGCAACACCAGCACGGTGCCGCTGACCTTGCCGGCATTGCGGATCGGCGCACCGACCAGCGTGACCGAAACCGTGCTGCCATCCAGCCGTTGAATCAATTTGGAATGCTCGCTGCCACCGCTGAGCTGACCGCTCAGGATGTGCTCGATCAGCGTAAAGCCGTCGGCCTGGGCATTCTCGTCCAGCAGATTGAACAGCGCAGCCAGGGGCAAACCTGTCGCCTGCTCGGCCTTCCAGTGCGTCAACGCCTCGGCGGCCGGGTTCATGTAGGCAATCGCGCCGTCGACATTGGTGGTGATCACGGCATCGCCAATCGATTGCAGGGTGATCTGCGCGCGCTCCTTCTCCAACTGCAAGGCGTCGGCGAACGCATGGCGCTGCTTGAGCAATTTGTGCGTGCGCATCAGGGCCAGGACAATCAAGCCCAGGGCGGTGGCGAGGTTCGTCAACAGCAGCAGGCGCAGAATCACCCGCGAGCCTTCACCCAGGGCATCGCTGAAGGCCTTCGCCGCCGGCGTCACTTCATCGTTGATCGCAAAAATCTGATCTTTCCAGCGCTGGATATCGCCATTGGTGGCCTGACGGGAGGTGATGCGCTGATGCATTTCCCGAGCAACATCACCCAGGCGCAGCAGATACGCATCCCCTACCGTCCAGAGGTCGATGGCTTTCTCAAGGTAAGAGAAGTGACGGAAATTGAGGTACAGCCAGATCAGGCTGGAGACGTCATCCGGATGGTTGCCCCCCTTGAGGATCGCCTGGCGTGCCGCTTCGATGTTCGGCGGCTGATGGTCCAGCGCCACACGTAACTCGTGGCCCCCTTGAGGCACGGCGATGGCGTTCTGGTATTTGAGGAATATCGTCTCGTCGCGACTGTCCGCGTAGAGATTCAGGTAATAGATGGCGTCTTTCTGGCCCTTGGACCAGAGACTTTCGCCGGCAACATAGCCGCGCACCGCCGACAGAACATACAGGCTGAAACCGCCCAACAGCGCCTGAAATAGCACGACAGCGATAAATGGCCAGACAATGCCCAGCAACCGTGGCGTTCCGAGAGTCCGCGTTTGATTCATGAGGTCCCTTGTTTTAGCACTGCCAGATCATCATCCAACGTGATCGCTACAGCTAGACTAGGGTGCGTTCTCGATCCCGGCAAGCGAGAAGCCCTTTCTATGGGCAAGTGCCGGTAAATAACGGTTTTCAGTGAGAGGCGGACACACCTCGCGACACAGTTCCTGGAGAAAAGCCGCCATCACCTAACTATGTACCGCTCTCTCCTGTTTGTTTTCGCTTGAAATCGGCCAACGACGCCATCGCACCAGAGCGATGCGCAGATCAACCGATAATCAAGAGAAGCAATTACATGCAATCGAACACTTCAAACCCACCGTCACCCTCCGAGGCTGAGTTACATGCAGGCCAACTGGAGGATTACGAACTTCTGCTCGCGGCCTTGCGCGAAACACCGGTAAACATTCTATGGCCCGTCTTGCCACTAAAACCTTATTCACCACTCACCAAGGTGAGCGCAGATGGATTAAAAGCGTTGTGGCAAGTGCTGCGCGATCGGGATTACATCGATATGTGCACAAAACTTGAAATAAAGCACGGCGATCTGTCCGTTGCGTTCAAGGAGGGCAAGTATGTCTATCAGGCCTGGAAGAACACAGGACATAAAGTCACGCTGGAGTTGACCGAGCACGCCAAATGGCAGCCGCTGAAACTGCGGATTGAGCGGGCAGCAGCATTACTGGGCGGAGTGTTGAATTCAAACCGCACCATTGGCTTAGAAAGAATGTGCGTCTTTTACGGTATTGCATTGACGTCGAGAGACCCGCAAATAGTTCAGGTCACGATAAAGGTCGTTCAGGACAGGATCGCCAGCCATCGTTTGAGACTGGAGGACGAGTTTGAAGCCCTTGATCTGAAGTCCCCTCCCACAGAAAAGGACCTGGAAACGTTCGCGACTATCCAACAAGCATTTCCTGACACTCCAGTCGATACGCAGTTACTCCATAGCGGCCAGGTCCGCGGCGAAATAGTCGATGCGGTTAATCAATTTCTGCCGGAGAGCGTTACTTCACCGCTGGCGTACCTTGCCAAGGACGTTCTTTCTACTGCAACGATTGAACAAGTGCGCGCGACGCCGAGTGTATACCTCGAAAAAATCCTGCAGAGCGCGGAGGCTCAAAAACTAGGAAACACCTTACTGACGACAATGGATTGGTACGGAGGAAAAACCGGTGAAGAGACTTCGCCTTACATCCGTACCAGACTGATAGCCAATGCGCTGCAGTATTGGCTTTGTGCACAGACCCTGGATTCCAGCGATTTGATCGCCGGGTACAACTGGCGAAGTCGTTCGAACTGGGGAAAGAGCTACCAGGCAATCCGCGAGGCATTTGAATCCCATTTACTCACGTCAAAACTGGCATCGTCGGACAAAGAGGCCGTAGTCATTTCGCGATTGTTTTTGTCCCGGTTCCCCTTTGAGTTTCGTGTCCGGGACATTCCGGCAGATCTCGCTTACCGGAGCACGGTTGTCTGGGTCAACTTCCTCAACGGAGTCAATTTCGTCAAATCCGTCTCCCCCGAATTGCTGGACAGACTGAGCTTCCAGCAGTTGGTCAACTTGCCCATGTACCGAGCCGAAGTGGCAACCACGGAAGAATTGAACCTCCTCAGTTTCACCAGACTGCTTCCGACCCTGGATTGGGCTGTCACCCAAGGTTTCGTTTCGCAAAAAGACCTCAAGGACTACACACAAGCCGACATCGAACGAGCCTGCTCCGAACTGGAAAAACACTCGAACGAGGTCAATCAAGCGGTTATCCGAATCAATGAAGAGCCACCCAAACGGCTGGCCATCGCCAAGGCTGAAATCCAAACGCTGTTCGGAAACGAAGCGTTCAATACCGACGGGCGCAAACTGGCCAGGCATGACGAGTTGGCTTCGATCGGCTTTCGCGATCCACCGCCACTCAGGGGTAAGGAATACAAGTACTACTCGTTCACCGATGTCTTGGCGTCCGGCATGTTCGACGATCAGAAAATATGGTTTGTGACTGAAGCCGACGGCGAGACCTTAAGTACACAATGGGTCAGGATGGACAAGGACCGGTACTTAATAGCCGATCGGCCTTGGCCGGCTCCCGGCCCTAGCTTAGAAGGCCGTCAAAAAGTCCTGCCTCCGTTTACCAAAATCCCCGATATCCCTGCGCTGTTTGACGACGCCTTCAAGCGGCATCTGGAAAAGATCACAACGGCCTACCAGACATTGATCAGAACGCTGTTAACTTCACTTCCGCATGCCGACCGCCTGGCGCTGGAGATGGGTGAAGTCAAGATTTACAGCCTGCGCAAAGAAACCCGCAAAGTCGCCGCCAAAGACGAAACGCCCGAAATTACGTTGCCGCTCAGAGCGCGCAACGGCGTGATACTGCAAGCGACCCAAACAAATGAGCCCACCGGGGACGAAGCCGCCGTTTCCGTCAGCACTTTTTACGAGCTTCTCCCGAAAGCCGGGGTGATACGTCGCCTCGAAAATTTTGATGCGACGTTGTTGACTCCCCGAATCGGGGCGATGGCAACCACCTCCAATGGGGCCTATGTCGATGTTATCCGCGACCGGCATTTACCCTTCGACTGGGACGCACATTCGACCGGTACCCTGCCCAAGGCAACAGCCTTCTGCGAAGCCATCATCGATCAGCTGCCGCCGACTATCAGCGCAAGTTCAGGGGTTACAGAGCAACATCGACGTGCCCCATTGACCCTGTCGTCCAGCCGTTCACTGGCGATCAGCCGACACATTGCGACCGAACTACTGTTTGTTGACCCGCAAGAGTTGCGCACGTTTGCGAAGGGGCAGACCAAGTTTGAACTTGAGGAAGCTCAACGTAAAAAGATATTCACGATCGCAAAGATGTTTGTACCGTTCTGGGGTCCTGTCGAAGACTTGATGTCAGGTGACAAGAACCGCATCGCGCTGGGGATAGTCGGCCTGTTTTTTGACGTGATTTCGTTCGCGATCCCCATCGGAAAATTCGCCACGGGTTCGGTACGACTGATCAGCACCGCAGGCCGGCTGGCCACACGCACAACGCTTCCATCATTTACAACGCTGACAAAAACGTTGCTGGTATCGACGTTGAGAGCATTGAACCCGCTTGAGATTATTCCGGCGCTGCTCAAAATCCTGGGTAAATCGGTGCGATACATTTATAAAACTGTCACGTTCGAATTTAACGAACTCGTGGGGAAAATCCGCTACTACGAGTACGTGCGCAGCTTGCCTCAGTTGAGTGATGCCGGGCGCTGGAAGCCTGCAACGCTGGGAGATCAGTTAGCCAGCATCAAAGACCTGCATGATGTGCCAATTCGCAACATCGGCGCCTCTGGCAAGACCGACTTGCGCCTGGTCGATCCATTGTCCTCCAAGCCCTATGGCCCGTCGTTGACCACCCGCGCCAGTGACTTCTCGCCCGGGCAATCGCACTACAGCACCCTGGAAAGCCGCAACCAACAATCAGTTGTGGAGCTAGCCAAGACTCGCCACGTACGCGAAGTGCTTGAAGTGGACGGCCGAACCACGCTGTTCATCGATGACGTACCGTACCGGCTGGAGGGTGACACGCTACGCCGCGCTGACTTGATTGACACGAGTGATTCGCTGAAGGCGATACCTTGCCGGCCACGTCGCGCACCGGGAGCAGACGTGTGCACGACCCGCTATGTGACACGAGCCCCGGCCCCGACACCCGCGGTTGGCACCTTCGATGAAACCAAAGGATGGGCCACCTGGTTTGGCGACAGCATTTACACACCTGGCACTGCGGGCGCCCCCCTGACAAAGGCTTCGCTGGCCACTCACACAACACTCGACGCGACGATGGAGTTCCGCAAAGGCATTTACGGGCGTGTCAGAGTCAACGTGACCGAAAAAGGTGTGACCGATACCTTCCACTCCGGTGCCATCATCGTGGACTCCGTAGACGGTTCGAAACGGTATGTTTTCACACGTCTTGATGCGGGGGATTTTTACGTTGCCGAACTGGCAAAAGGGCAAAGCCTGCGTAACGCACTGACTTTCAAGCAAGCGTCAACCTTGCCCGCCGAACTGCGGCACGAGTTGATGGTGGTGTACACCGGCTCGTTGAATGCCAACAACATGGCGAGGATTTACGGTGTGACTCTCGTTGAGCGCGCCATCAAAGCGATGGACAGAATCGCCATACCTATCGGCGGCCACACCAATCCGCCCAATACACTCAAGTTGATCAAGGTCGATACCAGCCCCGGCGAGGCCGTGCTGTTCGATCACTCGACCAGAATGATCGTCAGGCACTCCACCGATGGCGCAACGACCTGGTCGGCGTCCAGGTATGCTCCGGAAAGTGTCCGTGAAACGACAGCGAAAGTATTCAATGCACTGTTTCAGAGACCCGCCATCACCCTGGAACCGGCGGTTCTGGGTGGGCCCAGGGCGTTGAAAATCGATGGCGCCATGCTGGAATTACAGCAACGCATCAGCAACATTCATAAGAGTGAATTGGGCAAGCTGCGCAATGTTGCATTCGCGGAAATCAAGACAAGACAGGGCATTCGGGAGGTTTATGTCAGCGTTTCCGGCAGACAGGGTGACACCGCTTACCTGCCATTGTTTGAGAGAAACAGAGGCTTGGGAGAGGTGATCGACGAAGGTACGAGTTACTTCAACATCGATCACGGTGCCAACTTCCCTCAGACATCGCTGAAAGTCTCCGCTTCTGGCAAGTTGCGAGCGATTCCGCACACGATCAAAGACATCGAGAAATACACCCCCGAACTCACCCAACGCCCTACTTCACTGGACACCGAGAGCAAACTCATCAGCGTCATACGCCAGAAATATCCTGACCCTCAGGAGCTTGAGTCCATCACCATCGCCACCACCCTGCCCCCCTGCGACTCGTGCTCAGTCGTCATGAAGCAATTCGGTTATGACGGCAATCCCGAGGCGTTGAACGTGATCTGGGGTTAACCGCGAGGCACTGATCAGTGCTGCTGCAAATGCCCGTACAGCTTGGCGTACAAACCACCCTCGGCAATCAGTTGCTGATGGTCGCCATCCTCGGCAATTTGCCCGCCGTCGAATACCAGCACCCGGTCGGCCTGTTTAACGGCGGACAACCGGTGCGCAATGATCAGCGTGGTGCGGTGGCTCAGGAACCGCGCCAGTGCCTGGTGCAGGTTGTATTCGGTGGCGGCATCCAGCGCTGAAGTGGCCTCGTCGAGGATCACCACTTTCGGTTCGGCCAGCACCATCCGAGCAATCGCCAGGCGTTGGCGCTGACCGCCGGACAAGCGCACGCCGGAACGTCCGACGATACTGTCCAGGCCGTTGGGCAATTCCCGAACCGTGTTGTGCAGCTGCGCAATTTCCAGCGCCTGCCAGCAGGCCTCGTCGCTGCGCTCACGGCCCATGGTCAGGTTGGCGCGGATGGTGTCGTTGAACAGCGCCGGATGCTGCAGGACCACCGCTACGTTTTCACGCACCGTTTCCAGGCCGATGTCCTGCTGGGTCGAACCGCCGAAGCGGATCGTCCCGGCCAGTGGCGTATACAAGCCCAGCAGCAATTGCACCAACGTACTTTTGCCGCCGCCACTGGCGCCGACAATCGCTACTTTTTCACCGGGAGCGATGGACAGGTTCATCTGGTTCAACACCAGTTCGTCACCGTAACCGAAACTCAATCCCTGGACTTCGATACCCACGGTTTCGCGACCGTTGAACGGGTCGACACCGCCCGGGTACTCAGGCTCATCGGCCCTTGCCAACAACTCATTGATTCGCGACAGCGCACCACCGGCGGCGTAATAGGCGTATTGCAGATTCAGCAGCTGTTCCACCGGACCGATCATGAACCACAAGTAACTGAACACCGCGAGCATCTGGCCGATGGACAGGTCGGAAAACAATACGGTGAGCATCGCCGCGGCGCGGAAAATATCGATGCCGAACTGGAACAGCAAACCGCTGGCCCGGTTCGAGGCATCGGTTTTCCACTGGGAGTTCACCGCGTAATCGCGCACCTCCCGCGCACGTTGGCCGAGACGCCCGAGGAAAAAGCCCTGACGATTGCCGGCACGCACTTCCTGGATGGCATCGAGGGTTTCGGTCAACGCTTGAGTGAAGCGCGAGGTGCTGTCGTTCTCGAGTTTTTTCAGGTGCTTGACCCGCTTGCCCAGCAGCACCGTGGCATAGATCACCAGCGGGTTGAACAGCATGATCAGCAGCGCCAGCTTCCAGTGCATCCAGATCAGGATGCTCGCGGTGCCGATCAGGGTCAGCATGGCCACGAGGAACCGGCTGAGGGTTTCGCCGACGAATTTGTCCACCGTGTCCAGGTCAGTAACCAGGTGCGTGGTTACCGTGCCGCTGCCCAGGCTTTCGTATTCGCCCAGCGAGATGCGCTTGAGGCGCTCGATCAGCCGCAGGCGGATGCGGTACACGATGTCTTTGGCCAATGCCGCGAACAACTTGGCCTGCACCACGTTGAACAACAAGGCACCGCAGCGCAGCAACAAGGTCACCAGCAGCATCAGGCCGATGTAGCCCGCCGCTTTCTGCCAGCCTTCGGGCAGTGCGTGGTTCATGACTTTCAGCGCTGCGTCGCCATGGCCCAGCAGCACTTCGTCCACCAGCAAGGGCAAGAGCAAAGGAATCGGCACGCTGCACAACGTCGCCAGCACGGCCACGCCGTTGGCGATCCACAGGGATTTCTTGTGATGCAGGGCCAGGCGGCGGATTTCCGCCCAGCTCAGACGGTCGACACGTGCAGCGGTTGGGGCGTCGTCAGGCAGATCATGCACAGGCAGCGCGCTCCAGCCAGCGGCCGAGCAGCGGTGACAATACGCTGAGAGGCTGATAGCCATTGGTCAACAACGCCAATTGACCATCACGCTCTGCCAGCAAGGTGGGGAAACCGGCGATGCCGAGGTCCTGCACCCAAGTGAAATCGGCCGCAGTCGCGGCATGTTGATCGGCGCGATCGAACGCGGCTGCGAACTCGATGCGCGGCAAACCGGCTTGCTCCGCCAGTTCCACCAGCACACTGGCGTGGGTGACATCGCGCCCTTCTGCGTAAAACGCATGCTGGATCAGACCAAGCAGTTTCCACGCGCAATCCGGCGCCAGGCTGCGCGCCGTCACCAACGCCCGACAGGCCGGCTCGGTGTCGTACACAAAACCGTCGGGCAATGCGCCTTCGATCTTGAACGGTTGACCGGTGGCCTCGGTGACCGCCTGCCAATGTTCAAGAATGTAGCGCCGGGTGGTCGGCTCCAGCGCCGAACCACTGCCGGTGCGCAAACCGCCCACAATCAAATGCACGTCCACACCCGCCGCCTGCGCCTGCTTGACCAACGCATTGGCCACCGGCGCAAAGCCCCAGCACCAGGAACACATCGGGTCCATCACATAGAGCAGGCGGCGTGCAGACATGGTTCAAGCCTCGGAAGGGGTTTGCTTGTAGTTGTAGCCGATCGGGTGCGGCATGTTGCGAGCCTTGGCCAGTTCGATCTGCTTCTGCCGATCGATGGCACTGCGACGGGTCTTCTCGCTCAGCTTATCCCAGCAATGCGGGCAGCTGATGCCGGCCACATAGTGCTCGGACGCGCGGTCTTCAACACTAACCGGTGTACGACAGGCGTGACATTGATCGTAGTCACCTTCACTGAGGTCATGACGAACGGTCACGCGGTTATCGAACACGAAGCAGTCGCCCTGCCACTTGGTTTCTTCCTGCGGCACCTCTTCGAGGTACTTCAGGATGCCGCCCTTGAGGTGGTAGACCTCATCGAAACCCTGGCTGAGCATGTAACTCGAAGCCTTTTCACAACGAATGCCGCCGGTGCAGAACATCGCGACTTTCTTGTGCACGGCCGGGTCGAAGTTGGCTTTGATGTAGTCGGGGAATTCGCGAAAACTGGTGGTTTTCGGATCGATGGCGCCTTCGAAGGTGCCGATCGAGACTTCGTAATCGTTGCGGGTGTCGATCAACAGTACTTCCGGATCGCTGATCAGCGCGTTCCAGTTCTCTGGATCAACGTAGGTGCCGACCTTTTTGTTCGGGTCCACGCCTTCGACGCCGAGGGTGACGATTTCTTTCTTGAGTTTGACTTTGGTGCGATAGAACGGCTGATCATCGCAGTACGACTCTTTGTGGTCGATGTCGTCCATGCGCGGGTCGTTCTTGAGCCAGGCCATCAGCCCGTCGATGCCTTCACGGCTGCCGGACACGGTGCCGTTGATGCCTTCTTCGGCGATCAGCAGCGTGCCTTTGATGCCGTTGTCGACCATGGCCTGCAGCAGCGGCTCGCGCAGGTCGACGTAGTTTTCCAGGGTGACGAACTTATACAGTGCCGCCACGACAATCTGTTGTGTCATGGGTGATTCTCCAGGTGGCTACCCTCGTAAGGGGTGAACCGGATGCGAAAAAAAACGCGCCGGGTAAGCGGCGCGTTGCGGATTCTAGCAAAAATAAACGCTCCTCTGTAGGAGCCGGCTTGCCGGCGATGGCAATCTCGAGGACGCCATCGCCGGCGAGCCGGCTCCTACAAGGGGCGGGACATCAATGCGAGCCGCCAGCACAGGTCGGCGAGGCCGGAGCCGTGTCGATCTGTGCCCATTCCTCAGGCGTGTAGGTATGCAGCGCCAACGCATGGAACTCGCCCATCAGCTCGCCGAGCGTGCCGTAGACTTTCTGGTGACGCTTGACGCGGTTGAGCCCTTCGAACTGCTGGCTGACCACCACGGCCTTGTAATGGGTCTGCAACCCACGACTGTGCATATGGCTTTCATCCAGCACTTGCAGGTGCTCGGGCTGTAACAGCCCCAGCGTCGATTCGATGCGTTGTTGCATGGTCATACCGAACTCCGCTTAAGGCTTTTTCTTGGCAGCAGGTGCAGCGGCGTTAGCCTTAGGGTCCAGCTCGTTGGTCATGTCAGCCAACAGCTTGTTGACCACTGGCACGGCGCTTTCGAGCTTGGCCTGGGTCATCTGGGCCGATTGCTGGGTCAGCTGCGGCATTTTTTCCAGGACTTTCTTGCCCAGTGGCGACTGGTAGAACGCGACCAGGTCTTTGAGCTCGGATTCGCTGAAGTTGGAGGTGTACAGCTTGACCATGTCCGGCTTCAGCTTGTTCCAGCCAATGGCTTGGTCCAGAGCGGCGTTGGCTTTGGCCTGGTAGGTTTCCAGCAAGGCTTTTTTCGATTCAGGGGCTTTGGTCTGTTCAAAGCGCTGAGCGAACATTTGCTGCACTTGCATGTACACCGGAGTGCCCAATTTGTCAGCGTGCGCCAGGGTCAGGAAAGCTTCGGCACTGGCGTTGTGGCTGGCGGTATCGGCAAAAACAGGGCCGCTGGCGCAAACCAGTGCAACCGCGGTACAGATGGCACGAAGACGAGTCATCGAGTTTCCTTTTCTAGCAGGCGAGGTAAAACCCCAAGGGCGTCCATTCTGCGCCTAAAAAAGTGTGTCGCTCAACCCCAAGCCTTGTCGTGCCTGAATTAGAGGGGTTGAATGGTCAAAATACTGACCGATGGAACCACGGCCGGCGATCACGGCCTAAACTGCGCTATCAGACTGACAGGAGTGTGCATGATGAGCCGTATCGAAACCGACAGCCTTGGCCAGGTGGAAGTGCCGGATGAGGCCTACTGGGGCGCTCAGACGCAACGCTCGCTGATTAACTTCGCCATCGGCAACGAGCGCATGCCGCTGGCGGTGCTGCATGGGCTGGCGCTGATCAAGAAAGCCGCGGCGCGGGTCAATGACCGCAACGGCGATCTGCCCGCCGACATCGCCCGGCTGATCGAACAGGCCGCCGACGAAGTGCTCGACGGCAAACACGACGACCAGTTCCCGCTGGTGGTCTGGCAGACCGGCAGCGGCACCCAGAGCAACATGAACGTCAACGAAGTGATCGCCGGGCGCGCCAACGAACTGGCCGGCAACCCGCGCGGCGGCAAGGTGCCGGTGCACCCCAACGATCACGTCAACCGCTCGCAGAGCTCCAACGACTGCTTCCCCACCGCGATGCACATCGCCGCCGCGCAGGCGGTGCAGAACCATTTGCTGCCGGCGATCAGCGAACTGTCGGGCGGTCTGGCCGAGCTGTCCGCGCGACACATGAAGCTGGTGAAGACCGGCCGCACCCACATGATGGATGCGACGCCGATCACCTTCGGCCAGGAACTCTCGGCGTACATCGCGCAACTGGATTACGCCGAACGGGCGATCCGCAGCGCCTTGCCCGATGTGTGTGAACTGGCCCAGGGCGGCACCGCCGTCGGCACCGGGCTGAATTCGCCGCACGGTTTTGGCGAAGCGATTGCCTCCGAGCTGGCTGCGCTCTCCGGCCTGCCGTTTGTCACCGCACCGAACAAATTCGCCGCATTGGCAGGGCATGAACCGCTGACCACGCTGTCCGGCGCACTGAAAACCCTCGCCGTGACCCTGATGAAAATCGCCAACGACCTGCGCTTGCTGGGTTCCGGGCCACGCGCAGGTTTCGCCGAAGTGAAATTGCCGGCCAACGAACCCGGCAGTTCGATCATGCCCGGCAAGGTCAACCCGACTCAGTGCGAAGCCCTGTCGATGCTCGCGTGCCAGGTGTTGGGCAACGACGTGGCCATCGGCTTCGCCGCGAGTCAGGGGCATCTGCAACTGAACGTGTTCAAACCGGTGATCATCCACAACCTGCTGCAATCGATCCGCTTGCTGGGCGATGGCTGCAGCAACTTCCAGCAGCATTGCATCGCTGGCCTGGAACCGGATGCCGAGAAAATGGCCGAGCATCTGGAGCGTGGGTTGATGCTGGTGACGGCGCTGAACCCGCATATCGGTTACGACAAGTCGGCGGAAATTGCCAAGAAGGCCTATGCCGAAGGGCTGACGTTGCGGGAGGCGGCGTTGCAGTTGGGGTATCTGACCGATGAACAGTTTGATGCGTGGGTAAGGCCGGAGAATATGCTGGAGGCTGGGGCCAAGGGCTGAGTATGCGGTGACTGTTAGTCAGTCTTCGCGGGCAAGTCGGATCGCCGCCCGCTCGCTCCTACAAGTTATGTGTCGGTCGCAGATTTTGTGATCGACACAAACCTTGTAGGAGCGAGGCTTGCCCGCGAAGAACGATAACGCGGTCTAACTGGCCGCCATCCGAACCTTCCGCGCCTTGAGCCCCGCAATCAACGAAGGCCCCAACGCCACCAGCGCCGACCCCAGCACCACCAGCACCGCCCCGCCATACCCCAGGCCATTGATCGTTTCGGCATGCACATACTCCGGCCATAACCAGGCCGCCATGGCCACCGCCGCGAACGTCACCAACGGCGTGATCGCCAGCGTTGCACTCACCCGCGAGGCTTCCCAGTGCGCCAGCGCTTCGGCAAATGCGCCATACGCAATCAGGGTGTTCATGCAGCAGGCCAGCAACAGCCAGCCTTGCAGCGGATTCAGTTGCAGCGCTTCCAGCGGGTGCACCCACGGGGTCAGCAACAACCCGCAGAACAGGTAAATCACCATCATCACCTGCAACGAATTCCACACCGTCAGCAACTGCTTCTGCCCCAGGGCATAGAACGTCCAGACCGTGGACGCCAACAACACCAGCAGCACACCCGCCGTGTAGTCGCTCAGCGAGGTGAACAACTCAAGCAGACGCTGGTTGAAAAACAGTCCGAAACCGATCAGCAACACCAGCAGGCCAATCCCCTGCCCCACGCTGAAGCGTTCCTTGAACACAAACAGGCTGGCGATCAGCAACATGATCGGGCCCATCTGCACCACCAATTGCGCCGTGCCAGGACTGAGCAGGTTCAAGCCCATCAAGTACAGGACGTAGTTGCCCACCAGACCGAGCACCGCCATCACCACCAGCCAGCCACCGCGCGGGCCGAGCACTTTGCGGCTCGGCAGGCGTCGGGTCGCTGCCAGATAAATGAACAGGCAGCCGCCGGACACCATCAGGCGAAACCAGGTCACCGTGACCGGGTCCATCACCAGCAGCACTTGCTTGAGCTTGATCGGCAGGATTCCCCACAAAAACGCAGTCAACAAGGCCAGGAACAAACCATAAACCCAGCGACCCGATGAAATGTGCATGCGTACCTCAAAGCCAGATGGCAAGAGCCGTCATTCTAGGCTCAGCGGTGCCTGGTACACAGGGACAGTTGGCTGCCGGACGCAAATGAAACTGTGCGGGTCGCAGCAATAAATTGGCGATGTGCCGCTGATCGGCTGACCAGGCGTTGCAAGTGGTTCATGCATAAGCTCATTGGATCCGCCAACAGCCCCCCTTCAGGAGACCGCCATGTACGGCATGCGCGCCCAGGACAACGCCCCCGCCGTGCACTTTCGCAGTGACCGGATGTGTCGGGTGAATGGAGAGTTGTATTTCAGTACCCGGGAAAACACCCTGGAGGGGCCGTTTGAAAACCCGGAGGCGGCTGCGCGGGAGATTGCGGCTTACATCGTGCGGATGCAGCTTTTGAGCGCCAGTCGTTAGACCGAGGCGCTGCCTTCGCGGGCAAGCCCGCTCCCACAAGGTTTTGTGGCGATCACATAATTTGTGAATACCCCAGAACACTGTGGGAGCGGGCTTGCTCGCGAAAGCTATCTGACAATCAGTACATATTTTAAGGCTTAACGCACCGCTTCAAACAACCCGGTCGCGCCCATCCCGCCACCCACGCACATGGTGACGATGCCGTAGCGCAATTTACGTCGCTGCAATTCCCGCACAAGATGCCCGACCTGACGCGACCCGGTCATGCCGAACGGGTGACCGATGGAAATCGAGCCGCCATTGACGTTGTACTTCTCGTTATCGATCCCCAGCCGGTTGCGGCTGTACAGGCATTGCGAGGCGAACGCTTCGTTGAGTTCCCACAGGTCAATGTCGGCCACCTGCAAACCCTTGGCCTTGAGCAGCTTCGGCACCGAAAACACCGGGCCGATGCCCATTTCATCCGGTTCGCAGCCCGCCACGGTGAAACCACGGAAGAACGCCTTCGGCTTCAACCCCAGTTCCAGCGCTTTTTCCAGGCTCATCACCAGGGTCATGGACGCACCGTCGGACAGCTGCGACGAGTTGCCCGCCGTCACCGAACCGTCTTCGGCAAACACCGGCTTCAACCCCGCCAGACTTTCCAGGGTGGTGTCCGGACGGTTGCAGTCGTCGCGGTCAACGACGCCATCGAGGATCTGCACCTGCCCGGAGGCCTTGTCTTCAACGCGATACTTCACCGCCATTGGCACGATTTCGTCGTCGAACAACCCGGCGGCCTGCGCCTGAGCCGTGCGCTGCTGACTTTGCAGCGCGTACAGGTCCTGTTCTTCGCGGCTGACGTTGTAACGACGCGCAACGATTTCGGCGGTCTGGCCCATGGGGAAGTAGATGCCCGGCACCTGTTCTTTCAGCAGCGGGTTGATCAGGTTGTCGGTGTTGACGCTTTTCATGGTCAGGCTGATGGATTCGACACCACCGGCGACGATGATGTCGCTGCAGCCCGAAGCGATCTGGTTGGCAGCGATGGCAATCGCCTGCAAGCCCGATGAGCAGAAACGGTTGAGGGTCATGCCGGCGGTGCCGGTGCCCAGGCGCGACAGCACCGCGACGTTGCGACCGATGTTGTAGCCCTGGGCGCCTTCGTTGGAGCCGGCGCCGACGATGCAATCCTCGACGCTGGCCGGGTCGATGCCCGAGCGCGCCAGCAGTGCATTGACGCAGTGGGCCGCCATGTCGTCCGGACGGGTCTGGTTGAACTTGCCGCGAAAGGACTTGGCCAGGCCGGTCCGCACGCTGTCGACGATCACCACTTCACGCATGGCATACCTCATTATTGTTGTCGGTTGAGAGTGGATCGAGCATAAGTCCAGCCGTGACCGGTCGCGACAATCATTCACCCCGCGTATGCGTCACCATCGGTTCAAGTCTTGGGCTTTTTCAGTTTCTTTTCATGCTTGTCGGACTTTTCGAACGCCGCTTCCAGCGCCTGGTTGAGCGTGCGCAAAACCTTGACCCGGGCCCAGCGCTTGTCGTTGGCTTCCACCAGCGTCCAGGGGGAAATTTCGGTGCTGGTACGGTCGACCATGTCGCCGACCGCGGCGCGATAGGCCTCCCACTTATCCCGGTTGCGCCAGTCGTCTTCGGTGATTTTGAAGCGCTTGAAGGGGATCTGTTCGCGCTCTTCGAAGCGCTCCAGTTGCGTCTGTTTGTCGATGGCCAGCCAGAACTTGACCACGATCACTCCGGCATCGGCGATCTGCTCTTCGAAGTCGTTGATTTCACCGTAGGCGCGCAGCCAGTCGGCCGGGCTGCAAAAGCCTTCGATACGCTCCACCAGCACCCGGCCATACCATGAACGGTCGAAAACGGTGAATTTGGCCCGTGCCGGAATATGTCGCCAGAATCGCCACAGGTACGGATGCGCCCGCTCCTCTTCGGTGGGCGCAGCAATCGGCACGATGCTGTATTGCCGAGGATCGAGCGCGGCGGCCACCCGGCGGATCGCCCCGCCCTTGCCGGCCGCGTCGTTGCCTTCGAACACGGCGATCAAGGCGTGCCGGCGCATGCGTTTGTCGCGCATCAAGCCGGAAAAACGTGCCTGCTCGGTGATCAGTTGCTCTTCGTAGTCTTCCTTTTCCAAGTGCTGGTTCAGGTCGAGGCTGTCGAGCAGGTTCACCAGATCGACACTGCTGGCCAATGGCGCGGCGCTGACTTTATCCGGGTGAATCTTCGGCCTTTTCAACGCGCCTTGCAGGCCTTCAAGCAGAATCTTGCCGACCGCCAGGCTCCGATAGCGCGGGTCCATCCCGGCGATCACGTGCCACGGCGCATAGTCGCGGCTGGTGCGGCGCAGAATGCGTTCGCCATACTTGACGAACTTGTCGTAAGTCTCCGATTGCTGCCAGTCCAGCGGGCTGATGCGCCAGCTGTGCAGCGGGTCGTCGGCCAGGGCCTTGAGGCGGTCCTTCATTTGCTTCTTGGAAAGGTGGAACCAGAACTTGAAGATCAGCGCGCCTTCGTCGCACAACATCTTTTCCAGGCGTTCGGCACCGTTGATGCTCTGATCGAACCGGGGTTCCTTGATCACGCCATGAACCCGGGCCTGCAGCATCTGGCTGTACCAGTTACCAAAGAAGATGCCCATGCGGCCCTTGGCCGGAAGCATCCGCCAGTAGCGCCAGGCCGGTGGTCGCGCCAGTTCTTCGTCGGTCTGCTGATCGAACGTGCGGACCTCGATCAGACGCGGGTCCATCCACTCGTTGAGCAACTTCACGGTCTCGCCCTTGCCGGCGCCTTCGATGCCGTTGATCAAAATGATCACCGGAAAGCGTTTTTGCTGCTGAAGTTCGAACTGCGCCTCAAGCAACGCTTCACGCAGCGCCGGCACTTCGGCTTCATAGGTTTCTTTGTCGATGACGTGACCGATTTCAGCAGATTCGAACATGGGGCGGCTCCTTCCAGGATTGAACAAGACTAGCGGATTGACCTCTCCTGCGTGGGAGAAATCCCATTTTCACTGCCTGGCCAGATCCGGACGTTGCCATGGATCAAGCAGCGAATCGACGATCGGCTAGAATGGTCGCCTTGCCGTTGCCGAGCCTGCCATGAAACCTGTACTGCCCCACGCCCAGCTCGACTGGGACGACCAAGGTCTCCCGCGCTCGCGGGTGTTCGATGATGTGTATTTTTCCAACCTGTCCGGGCTGGACGAAACCCGTTACGTCTTCCTCGAACAGAACGCGTTGCGTGAGCGTTTCGCGGCATTGCCGGTGGACGGGAAACTGGTGATTGGCGAGACCGGTTTTGGTACCGGGTTGAACTTCCTGTGCGCCTGGCAGTTGTTCGAGCAGCACGCGGTGGCCGGTGCGCGGTTGCATTTTGTCAGTGTCGAAAAGTACCCGCTGAGCCTGCCCGACCTGCAGCGGGCGCTGGCCTTGTGGCCGGAGCTCAAACCGTTTGCCGATCAACTGTTGGCGCAATACGTGGCAATCCATCAAGGTTTCCAGCGCCTGATCCTGGACCACGGACGCATCACCCTGACGCTGCTGATCGGCGATGTGCTGGAACAGTTGCCACAGCTGGACGCGCAGATCGATGCCTGGTTTCTCGACGGTTTCGCCCCGGCGAAAAACCCCGACATGTGGACGGCCGAACTGTTTGTCGAGCTGGCCCGACTCGCGGCGCCCGGCTCGACGATCAGCACCTTCACCAGCACCGGTTGGGTGCGCCGTCTGTTGAATGCCGCAGGCTTCAAGATGAAACGCACGCCCGGCATCGGCCACAAATGGGAAATCCTGCGCGGGGTGTTTCTCGGTTGGCCGGAGGAAGTCACGAAGCCCGTCATGGTAAAACCGTGGTTTGCGCGTCCGGCCCCCCTGACTGGCGAACGTCGTGCCCTGGTGATTGGCGCCGGCCTCGCCGGTTGCGCGACAGCCGCCAGCCTCGCGGCGCGGGGTTGGCAAGTCAGTCTGCTGGAGCGTCACGGGGCACTGGCGCAGGAAGCCTCGGGCAATCCTCAAGGGGTTTTGTACCTCAAGCTTTCCGCCCATGGCACCGCGTTGTCGCAATTGATCGTCAGCGGCTTCGGCCACACCCGCCGCTTGCTTGAGCAGTTGCATCGAGGTCTCGACTGGGACGACTGCGGCGTACTGCAACTGGCCTTCAATGCCAAGGAAGCGGAGCGTCAGGCGCAGTTGGCCGCCGCGTTTCCCGAGGACTTGCTGCACACGCTCGATCAAGCGCAGGCCGAAATCCGCGCCGGCATCGCGCTGCAATCGGGTGGCCTGTTCTACCCCGAAGGCGGCTGGGTGCACCCGCCCGCCCTGTGCCAATGGCAAGCGGCGCACCCGAACATACAGATCCTGACCCATCATGATGTGCTGGAGTTGCGCCGAGCGCACGGACACTGGCAAGCCTTGGATGGCGAAACCGTGCTGGCCGATGCCCCGGTGGTGGTACTGGCCGGGGCTGCCGAGATCAAGCGTTTTAGTTATAGCAGCGAGCTGCCACTCAAACGCATTCGTGGGCAAATCACTCGCCTGCCACAGACCTCTGAAAGCGAGGCACTGGGCACCGTCGTCTGCGCCGAAGGTTATGTCGCGCCAGCTCGTTTGGGCGAACACACCCTGGGCGCCAGTTTCGATTTCAACTCCGATGACCTGACCCCGACCGCTGCCGAACATGCAGGCAATCTGCAAATGCTTGAAGAAATCTCGGTAGACCTGGTCGCTCGGCTCGGCGCAAATGCTTTGCAGCCTGAAGCACTTGAAGGCCGCGCAGCGTTTCGCTGCACCAGCCCGGATTACTTGCCGATTGTCGGCCCACTGGCCGACGGTCAGGCGTTCGCTGATGCCTACAGCGCCTTGAGCAAGGATGCCCGGCAAACCCCGGACATCCCTTGCCCATGGCTGGACGGTTTGTATGTCAACAGCGGCCACGGCTCCCGGGGGTTGATCACCGCACCGTTGTCAGGCGAATTGCTCGCCGCGTGGCTGGATGACGAACCGCTGCCATTGCCCAGGGCAGTGGCCGAGGCGTGTCATCCGAACCGCTTCGCCTTGCGCCGATTGATTCGAGGCAAATGAGGCACCTGGCTACCGGGCATACAAGGTTTTGTACTTAAAGCCTTGGCACGCACCCAGCACCTTTATTACTTATCGATCTAAAACTCCCACGATCCCACCGGGTCAGTTTCTGAGTACCTGCCTTTTGGGCGCGGTATCGATTGACCCTCCCCAACGGAAAAACCGGTAAGGACTTTATGTGCGGATTAGCTGGCGAGTTACGCTTTGATCATCAACCTGCAGACCTTGCAGCCATTGAACGAATCACTCATCACCTGGCGCCTCGCGGCCCTGACGCGTGGGGCTTTCACAGCCAGGGGCCGATTGCCCTTGGTCATCGTCGCCTGAAAATCATGGACCTGTCCGACGGCTCGGCGCAGCCGATGGTCGACCATCAACTGGGCCTGTCCCTGGCCTTCAACGGCGCGATCTACAACTTCCCCGAACTGCGTACCGAACTTGAATCCCTCGGTTACGCCTTCTATTCCGGCGGCGACACCGAAGTGCTGCTCAAGGGCTACCACGCCTGGGGCGAAGCGCTGTTGCCCAAGCTCAACGGCATGTTTGCCTTCGCTATCTGGGAGCGTGACGCCAAGCGCCTGTTCATCGCCCGTGACCGTCTCGGCGTGAAGCCGCTGTACCTGTCGCGCACCGGCCAGCGCCTGCGCTTTGCCTCGGCATTGCCTGCGTTGCTCAAGGGCGGCGATATCAATCCGATCCTCGATCCGGTGGCGCTCAATCATTATCTGAACTTCCACGCGGTGGTCCCGGCGCCGCGCACCTTGCTGGCCGGCATCGAAAAGCTGCCGCCCGCCACCTGGATGCGCATCGAAGCGGACGGCACCACCGAGCAGAAAACCTGGTGGACCCTGCCCTACGGCCCACACGAGGATGAGAAGAATCTGACACTCGAAGACTGGCGCGACCGCGTACTCGACAGCACTCGCGAGGCGGTGGCGATTCGTCAACGGGCAGCGGTGGACGTCGGCGTGCTGCTGTCGGGCGGCGTCGATTCGAGCATGCTCGTCGGGCTGTTGCGGGAGGTCGGCGTGGAAAACCTGTCGACCTTCTCCATCGGTTTCCAGGATGCCGGCGGCGAGCGCGGTGACGAGTTCCAGTATTCGGACCTGATCGCCAGGCATTACGGCACCCAACATCATCAACTGCGCATCGACGAACAAGAGATCATCGAGCAACTGCCCGCCGCCTTCCGCGCGATGAGCGAGCCGATGGTCAGTCATGACTGCATCGCTTTCTATCTGTTGTCCCGCGAAGTGGCCAAGCATTGCAAAGTGGTGCAAAGCGGCCAGGGGGCGGACGAGTTGTTCGCCGGGTATCACTGGTATCCGCAGGTCGATGGCGCGGCCGATCCGTACGCGGCGTATCGCGATGCGTTCTTCGATCGCAGCTACGAGGATTACGCCGCCACCGTACAGCCGAAATGGCTGACCGCGAATGACGCCGCCGGCGACTTCGTGAAGGAACATTTCGCACAACCCGGTGCCGATGCGGCGGTGGACAAAGCCTTGCGTCTGGACAGCACGGTGATGCTGGTGGATGACCCGGTCAAACGCGTCGACAACATGACAATGGCCTGGGGCCTGGAGGCGCGTACGCCGTTTCTCGACTATCGCCTGGTGGAATTGTCAGCCAGGGTGCCGGGTAAATTCAAACTGCCGGACGGCGGCAAGCAAGTGCTGAAAGAAGCGGCGCGACTGGTGATTCCGAGCGAAGTCATCGACCGTAAAAAAGGCTACTTCCCGGTGCCGGGTCTCAAGCATTTGCAGGGCGACACGCTGAACTGGGTGCGCGAATTGCTGCTGGACCCGAGCCAGGATCGTGGCCTGTTCAACCCGGCGATGCTCGACCGTTTGCTGACCGATCCACAAGGCCAGTTGACCCCGTTGCGCGGCTCGAAGCTGTGGCAATTGGCGGCGCTGAACCTGTGGCTCAGTGAACAAGGAATCTGATCGATGAAACCTCACGCCACGGCGTACAGCCAACGCTTGTTGCGCGGTCAGGCGCCCTCCTACGAACGCTTGCAGGCGCGTCTGGCTGAAGACGGCAGTGAACTCGGTACCGCGCCGATTGCCGTGCATTGCGGCTGGGGCCGGTTGTTGATCGGCCATACGTTCCCCGACCCGGCGAGCCTCGCCCAAGAGTTGCTCAATGAGCAACCGGGCGAACGGGACATCGCCCTCTATGTCGCCGCGCCCCAGCAAGTGCTGGGGCTGGAGCCGGCCCAGTTGTTTCTCGATCCGTCGGACACCTTGCGCTTGTGGTTCAGCGATTACCGGCAGGCGACCCGTGTGTTTCGCGGCTTTCGCATTCGTCGTGCGCAAGGCGATGCCGACTGGCAGGCGATCAATCAGTTGTATCAGGCGCGTGGCATGTTGCCGATCGACGCCCGTCTGCTGACCTCGCGTCATCTGGGCGGCCCGGTGTACTGGCTGGCCGAGGACGAGGACAGCGGCGCGGTCATCGGCAGTGTCATGGGCCTCAATCATCACAAGGCGTTCAACGATCCGGAAAACGGCAGCAGCCTCTGGTGCCTGGCGGTCGATCCGCACTGTTCGCGGCCCGGCGTCGGTGAAGTGCTGGTACGGCATTTGATCGAACACTTCATGAGCCGTGGGCTGAGTTACCTGGACCTGTCCGTGCTGCACGACAATCGCCAGGCGAAAAGTCTTTATGCCAAGCTCGGTTTTCGCAACCTGTCGACCTTTGCGATCAAGCGCAAGAACGGCATTAACCAACCGTTGTTTCTCGGCCCCGGTCCTGAAGCCGAGTTCAACCCCTACGCGCGGATCATCGTCGAGGAAGCCCATCGGCGCGGCATCGATGTGCAGGTCGATGATGCCGAGGCCGGGATGTTTACCCTCAGCCACGGCGGACGGCGAGTACGTTGCCGCGAGTCGCTGAGTGACCTGACCAGCGCCATCAGCATGAGCCTGTGCCAGGACAAAAGCCTGACGCACAAAGTGTTGAAGGCGGCCGGTCTGAATCTGCCGAGCCAGCAACTGGCGGGCAACGCCGATGACAACCTGGCGTTTCTCGACGAACACGAGCGGGTGGTGGTCAAGCCGCTGGATGGCGAACAGGGTCAAGGGGTGGCGGTGGATCTGCGGACCATCGAAGACGTCCAGCAAGCCATCGAATCAGCCCGTCAGTTCGACAGCCGCGTGCTGCTGGAAAGCTTTCACGAAGGCCTCGACCTGCGGATTCTGGTGATCGGGTTTGAGGTGGTGGCGGCGGCGATTCGCCGGCCGGCCGAAGTGGTGGGCGACGGGCAGCATTCCATCGGTGCGCTGATTGACGCCCAGAGTCGGCGTCGGCAGGCGGCCACCAGCGGTGAAAGCAAAATCCCGCTGGACCACGAGACCGAACGCACGTTGCAGGCAGCGGGTTACGACTACAGCAGCATTCTGCCGGCGGGTGAACATTTGTTCGTACGGCGTACGGCGAATCTTCATACCGGCGGTGTGCTTGAAGATGTCACGGCGATCCTGCATCCCACGCTGGCGGAGGCCGCCGTCCGCGCGGCGCGGGCGCTGGATATTCCGATGGTCGGGCTCGACCTGATGGTGCCGGCGGCGGATCAGGCGCATTACGTGTTTATCGAAGCCAATGAACGCGCCGGCCTGGCCAACCATGAGCCACAGCCGACGGCCGAGCGGTTTGTGGATCTGTTGTTTCCGCATAGTCAGCCGGCGGTCTCTTAGTGATGTGGTGCCTGAACCGGCCCCTTCGCGGGCAAGCCTCGCTCCTACAGGAATGGTTGCTTTTGTCGGAGCGAGGCTTGCCCGCGAAGACGGCCTCACAGACACCGCAAATTACCCTCATCGAAACCATCGATGCGCTCAACTCATCAGGAGTTTCCATGCCCCATAAAATCCCGGAACCCGACCTCAACTACCTGCAAAAAGTCCTCCTGGAAATGCTCGCCATTCCGAGCCCGACCGGTTTCACCGACACCATCGTGCGTTACGTCGCCGAGCGACTCGAAGAGCTGGGCATTCCTTTCGAGATGACTCGCCGCGGCACCATCCGCGCCACGCTTAAAGGCAAGAAAAACAGCCCCGACCGCGCCGTTTCCGCCCACCTCGACACCATCGGCGCCGCCGTTCGCGCAGTGAAAGACAACGGTCGCCTGACTCTGGCGCCAGTCGGCTGCTGGTCCAGCCGTTTCGCCGAAGGCAGCCGCGTCAGCCTGTTTACCGACAACGGCGTGATCCGTGGCAGCGTGTTGCCGTTGATGGCGTCCGGGCATGCGTTCAACACGGCGGTGGACGAGATGCCGATCAGCTGGGATCACATCGAACTGCGCCTCGACGCGTACTGCGCGACCCGCGCCGATTGCGATTCCCTGGGGATCAGCGTCGGCGATTTCGTCGCGTTCGACCCGTTGCCGGAATTCACCGAAAGCGGCCACATCAGCGCCCGTCACCTCGACGACAAGGCCGGCGTTGCCGCGTTGCTGGCGGCACTTAAAGCGATCGTCGACAGTGGCGAAGAGCTGATGATCGACTGTCATCCGCTGTTCACCATCACCGAGGAAACCGGCAGCGGTGCAGCGGCGGCGTTACCGTGGGACGTCAGCGAATTCGTCGGCATCGACATCGCCCCGGTCGCGCCCGGCCAGCACTCCAGCGAACATGCGGTCAGCGTGGCGATGCAGGATTCCGGCGGGCCTTATGACTATCACTTGTCGCGGCACTTGCTGCGACTGGCCAGAGACAACGAGTTGCCGGTGCGCCGCGACTTGTTTCGCTACTACTTCAGCGATGCCCATTCGGCGGTCACCGCCGGCCATGACATTCGTACCGCCCTGCTCGCCTTCGGATGCGACGCGACTCACGGCTACGAACGCACCCACATCGACAGCCTCGCGGCGCTCAGTCGCCTGCTCGGCGCCTACATCCTCAGCCCGCCGGTGTTCGCCAGCGATGCGCAACCGGCCAAGGGTTCGCTGGACCGGTTCAGTCATCAGATCGAACATGACACGCAGATGGAAAGCGATACTCGGGTGCCTTCGGTGGATAGCCTGGTGGGGCAGCGGTCGGATAGCTGATCCGGAATTTTCATTGCCTGGGCTGACTCCTTCGCGGGCAAGCCTCGCTCCTACAGACTTTGCGTCGATCCGAAGTAATGTGATCAACGCGAAACCTGTAGGAGCGAGGCTTGCCCGCGAAGGCGTCAGCCCAGGCAACACATCGGGTCCAGACTAGCCGCCACCCATCATTCGCCGTAGCATCGCGCCATTGTTTAGCCGAGGTGCCTATGCTGATTCCCCACGACCAACTTGAAGTCGACACCCTGACCCGCCTGATCGAGGATTTCGTGACCCGTGACGGCACCGACAACGGCGATGACACGCCGCTGGAAACCCGCGTATTGCGTGTTCGCCAGGCCCTGACCAAAGGTCAGGCGCTGATTGTCTTCGACCCGGAAAGCGAGCAATGCCAGTTGATGCTCAAGCACGACGTGCCCAAGCATCTGTTCGACTGACGCCTTCATCGCCCTTTGGTTTTTGCCAGTTTGACCTGGATGCGCTTGTAGACTTCGGCACGGTGCACATTGACGCTTTGCGGCGCGTCGACGCCGAAGCGCACCGTGTTGCCGTTGACGGCGACAATACGCACCGAAATGTCGTCACCGATGGAAATCATTTCGCCCACAACGCGGCTGAGTACAAGCATGGCATTCGTCCTTCAGGGTTATCGAGCCCTGAAGATGCCCGGCACGCAGCGGGCCTTCAATGCGACGAGGGCAAAACAGTCCCGCCCTACAACGCAAGGCGAACACCTCTTAAGGAAACGTCTTACAAACTATGGCTTTGCTTCAGGCAGCGGAAAAACGCGGGCCAAACAAGATGACGCTTGCGCCGATCACACACAGCGCCACGCCGATCCAGTCAGAGCCGAGCGGGCGAATCCGTTCGACCACGGCCAGCCAGCCAATCGACGCAATGATGTAGATGCCACCGTAGGCGGCATAAGCCCGCCCCGCGTAGCTCGCCTCGACACGGGTCAGCAGCAGCGCGAACAAGGTCAGGCTGAGCAGCGCAGGCACCACCCACCAGACGCTTTTGCCTTGGCGCAACCACATCCAGAAGGCAAAGCAGCCGGCGATTTCGAACAGCGCGGCAAGAAAAAACCACAGGTAATTGAGCATGCGAACGTCTCGCGAGGATGACCGATGGCGGCCACCCTAACGGCGACGTTGTGCGCGGGCAAGTTCAGCCTGCGGTCTGTTTGGCCTTGGCGCGCATTTTATCGGCCATGAGGGTCATTTCGTCATAGAGCAGTTGCGGGTTCTTCTGCTTCAGCGCCCAGGCCATACGGCCTTGTTCGTGGGGCAGGATCATGAATTCGCCGGCGGCGACGTGCTGATAGATGTAGTCGGCAATGTCGGCCGCACTAATCGGCGAACTTTCCAGCAACTTGCCAACCTGCGCTTTCATGGCGGGTGTCGGACCACGGAAAGAGTCCAGCAGGTTGGTCTGGAAGAACGACGGGCACACCACATGCACGCCAACTTCCTGATGCGCCAGTTCGATCAGCAGGCTTTCGGACAACGCCACCACACCGGCCTTGGCCACGTTGTAGTTACTCATCGCCGGGCCTTGCATCAGGGCGGCCATCGACGCGATGTTGATGATCTTGCCTTTGCTTTTTTCCAGCAGCGGCAAGAACGCCTTGCAACCCTTGACCACGCCCATCAGGTTGATCGCGATCTGCCAGTCCCAGTCTTCCAGGGACAACTCGCTGAAGAACCCGCCCGAGGCGACACCGGCGTTGTTGACGATGACATCGATGCCGCCGAGCTTGACTTCACAGGCTTGGGCGAACGCGGTCAGCTGACTGTAATCGCGCACGTCGCAACGCTGGATAAAGCCATCGCCGCCGGCTTCGCGAACCAGTTTCAGGGTTTCCTGCAGACCGGGTTCGCTGACATCCGACAAAGCCAGTTGCCAGCCTTCACGTGCCCAGCGCAGCGCGATTTCGCGACCCAGGCCCGAGCCCGCGCCAGTGATCATCATGCGATTTTGCATAGCAAACAGCCTTGTTGTTCCGGGGAAGATGCGTCGAGTGTAGCGAAGGACCTTGCCCGACCCACGCTCCATCAGATTGCTGAATGGCGCGAGCAAACCGTGAGCGCGCCTATATCAACCAGGCCCCTGAAAACGAAATAAGCCTTTCTTCGAAAAACATTAAAAAAACTTGGAATTTTCTTTCAAGTGCACCAGTCGGAATTTACAAGCAGCTCGGGTTTATTGCAGTCCAGCTGACAATTAACACCAGGCAATTTCAGAACACTTCCGACAAGGAAATAGACATGGGCACAATACTAATCATTATTCTGATCCTCCTGCTGGTAGGTGGTCTGCCGGTCTTCCCTCATTCCAGAAGTTGGGGTTATGGCCCGTCGGGTATCATCGGCGTGGTGTTGGTGGTGCTGTTGATTTTGCTGTTACTCGGCAAGATATAAAGATCTGACAGGCAAAAAAAAGAGGCCCTTGAAGGACCTCTTTTTTATTGCATCAACAGTCAGTCCGGCTTGCCGTCAACGACACCGGCGGTGTTGTCGATCAGGCTCTTGGTCGCCGTTTGCAGGAATGCTTCGAGCTTGAGTTTCAGCTCGGCAGTGCGAGGTGCATTCGGTACGATCTCGGCGTGTGGTGTCGCGCCCAGTTCGTACTGATACATCTTCGGCTCCATTTCCTTTTCTTTCGGCAAGACCAGAATCTGATCCGCCGTGACAATGGCCGTGGTCTGTTCGCTGCCCGACGGTTTGATCACGCCAAAACCGGTGTCGCCTTCCGGCAGGTCGAGCAGGTCACGCCCCCAGCACTGATGACGCACTTCGCCACCGATGCGACCCATGATGGTCGGTACGATGTCGATTTGAGTGCCTACCGTGTGGTCGAGTTTGCCGAATTTTTCCTGGATGCCCGGTGCGATCATCAGCATCGGCACGTTGAAACGACCCAGGTCCATTTCGGTGATCTGGCGCTCGTTGCCAAAACCGTGGTCACCGACGATGACAAACAGGGTTTCCTTGAAGTAAGGCTCCTTGCGGGCCTTTTCAAAGAACTGACCGAGCGCCCAGTCCGCGTAACGCATGGCGGTCAAATGCTCGTTCAGGCTGCCACGATCGGTCACGCGCTCGACCGGCAATGGCGTCGGCAAGGCGTATGGCGTGTGGTTGGACAGGGTCTGCAGCAAGGCATAGAACGGCTTGCCGTTTTCCCGTGCCTTGAGCTCGACCAGACCACGGTCGAACATGTCCTGGTCGGACACACCCCAGGTCGGATCGGAGAACACCGGGTTGACGAAGTCGTTACGACCAATGAAGTTGGTCATGCCCTGGCTGCTGAAGAAACCCGACTGGTTATCCCAGGCGAAGTCGCCGTTGTAGACGTACACGTCGTCATAGTCGCGGGCGCTGAGCAATTGCGGGAGGCCGGACAGTTTGTGGCTGCCTTCCGGGGTCTGCATCAGGTATTCGAAACCCGGCAGGTTCGGGAAGCAGGCCATGGTGGCGAACATACCCTGGTGGGTGTGGGTGCCGTTGGAGAAGAAGCGGTCAAACAGCAGGCCTTCCTTCGACAGCTTGTCGAGGTACGGCGTGATGTTACCCGGTGCACCGAGGGCGCCGACCGAGTGACCGGCCATGCTTTCCATCAGGATCACGACGACGTTCTTGATCGGCAGAGTCTTGTCGGCCGGCGGCGTGTAATCGCGACGCACCGCTGCGGTCTCGGCATCCACCAGTTTGTCGTTCGGCATCACCAGCATGTCACGCACGATTTGCTGAGCTTGCGGCTGCGGCAGCGTGGCTTTCCAGATGTTGTCGCGATCTTCGGACATCCGGCTCTTGGCCGCCGCGACCAGCGACAATGTGCCGTTGAGGCCCAACTGGTTGGCGAAGTTGGAGTCGGTGGTGTAGACGTCACCCCAACGCAGTGGCGGGCCTTGGCGCAGAGTGCCGCGAGCCGCGACCACGCAGACCAGCAGGCACACCACGAACACGACAATGCGCGCGTACCACGGGGCGATCTGGCGCGTGCCGATGCTGCCGCCGCTGAATGGACCGCGAGGACGGGTCGCGCGGTCGGCGCCCTTGAACGCCAGGGTCAGGATCAACGTGCCCACGGCCCAGGCCAGCAGGTAGCGAACCACCGGGAATCCGTACCAAAGCATGCTCATTACGGTTTTCGGGTCTTCCTTCACGTACTGGAAGACCAGGCCGTTGAGGCGCTGGTGGAACTCACGGTAGAAGTCCATTTCCATCAGGCCGAGGAACAGCGCGATGCTCGAAGCGATGGTCAACCAGAAACGGAAGAACCCGCGGGCCGCCATGGCCCGGGAGCTGAACAGCGCCAGCAACAGCGGAATGCTGAGGTAGACCACCAGGCGCAGGTCGAAGCGCAGGCCGTTGGCGAACGCTTCGAAGAAGGTCGAGGCCGGGGTGTCGAGGATCATTTCGCGGTTGTAGACCAGCAGCGCGACGCGCAGCAGGCTGAACATGACCATCATGACCAGGGCACACAACAGCGTGTAGGCCAGATGCGATTTGACGGTCGGTTGCAGCAGGCGACTAGAAGCTCGCTGCTGACTCAGGGCGTCCGGGATTGCCATGTCGTTTTAGGACCCATTGGAAGTTGAAGTTTCAAAATTACAGCTGCGCCCTGCCCTCTGTTGGCCAGTTCTCGGCCCCGGGGTTTGCGCGGTGCGCAAATGTTGCACGATCAACCGCGGCATTGCCATTGATTACTGATCTGCACGGCTGGCGCGGGCGAATTGTCTTGGAGGCTTTGTGAAAATTTTGTGTAGTGCATATTCGGAAACACAATAAAGTCTTTCAGAGTCCATAAGTTGGGTGTGGTCATATTCGTTTCTGCGGTAACGGCGGCTTATGGTTTCGCCCTTACGGCGAGTCACTTTGGAAAAGCCCCAAAGTAACCAAAGGGCTCTTGCCCCTTTCGTTCGGTGCCTCGCTGTGGCTCGGCATGCCCTCGCTCCGGTCCTGCTCCGTGGGCACGCCGCCATCGGCCATCCCTGGCCGGGGGCGGCTAACCCGGCATCCATGCCGGGTTACCCACTGCGCAGAACCTCCACTCGGCCTCTCGAGGGGGCGACTACCGCCACAGCCGCCGAGGCGGCCTGAAAGCCGACCTGGCTCCTCAGTCGTGTGCACTCTCCCGCACTGTGGTGGCTGCACTAGTCTTGGATGTTTGCACATTCCCCCTGTAGGAGCCGGCTTGCTGGCGATAGCGGTGGGTCAGTCACCTGTTTATTGACTGGACGGACGCCATCGCCAGCAAGCCGGCTCCTACAGGGGAAATGCATAGGTGTCTGGATGAATACGATCAACTGTAGGAGCCGGCTCGCCGGCGATAGCGGTGGGTCAGTCAACCTGTTTATTGACTGGACGGACGCCATCGCCAGCAAGCTGGCTCCTACAGGGGAAATGCATAGGTGTCTGGATGAATACGATCAACTGTAGGAGCCGGCTTGCTGGCGATAACGGTGGGTCAGTCACCTGTTTATTGATTGGACGGACGCCATCGCCAGCAAGCTGGCTCCTACAGGTATCGCCGTACGCTTTTGATTCTCACCACTCATCAGGCCGAGCGTTAGCTCGCCTTCAGCTTTTGATCTGAGCGCCCCCTCGAGAGGCCGAGCGCAGGTTCTGCGCAGTGGGCAACCCGGCATGGATGCCGGGTTAGCCGCCCCCGGCCAGGGATGGCCGATGGCGGCGGGCCCACGGAGCAGGACCGGAGCGAGGGCATGCCGAGCACTAGCGAGGCACCGAACGAAAGGGGCAAGAGCGCTTTGGTTACTTTCGCGCTTTTCGAAAGTGACTCGCCGTAAGGGCGAAACCATAAGCCGCCATGACCGCAGCAACGGATATACACACCAATCAAACAAACCCGCAAAAAAAGCCCCGATCAAATCAGGGCTTTTTATAGAAAGAAACAAAGCGATTACTTCTCGGCACGCTCTTTCAGGGCTTTCAAGGTATTGAACGGCGCATCAACCACAAACTTGTTGGCAATCATCGAAGGCACGCTACCACCCGGCTCAGTGTGAACCTGATAGGTCACTTCAATCTGGTCACCCTTGGGCACGAACTTCCAGAACCCATCAACCTTGGCAACCCGCACAAAACCCTTTTCTTCAGGAATGTACTTCGGCACGCCCTCAAGCTTACGGGTCAGACTGCCATCGGCGCCTACGGTAGTCGTGATATGCAGCACCGAATCACGCGCGGTCACCGGCCATGGGGTATTGAACTGGGTGTAGGTCCAGCTCTGATCGCCTTCATGCTTGAGCAGCTTCTGCTGCTTGCATTCGTGAATCCACGAGCAGGCGCCCGCCACGTCTTCCTGGAGTGCGCGCAATTTGGCCATGGTGGTTTTCATCAGGGTAACGCCCTGATAAGCCTTGTAGTCAGAGCCGGCCACTTCACTCAAGGACACCTTGATGCCGTCTTCATTCTTGGCCACCTTCCAGTCTTCGGCCTGTGCGGTGGCAGTCGCCAGCAAAACCGTCAAACCACACAGCACAGCCATACGATGCAGCGAACCCATAATCTTATTCCTTATTGTTGAAGTTCCGTTCGTTGACACATCACGCCGCCGTCATCTGCTCCCACCAGCCCAGCAATCTGATCGCTTCGTCACTGCTGTTTCCGCAGACTTCGACGTCGGCTTCAAACGCCGAACACACGGCCGGACGTTCCGGTTGGCCGAAAATACTGCACAGGTTTTCGGCAGAGAGTTGAACGCAACGTTCTCCAGCGGCTTTGCCATTGGGCATACCGGGAATCGGAGAACTGATGGAAGGGGCAATGCAACAGGCGCCACAGCCTTCACGGCATTTCATGACGACAAGCTCCTCGCGACGGGTGATGTGTTAAAGGACGGGGCACAGAGTAACCGCTAAAACAGTTGTTTTAAATTACCTGTCGCCGGGTTTTTACGCTCAAACCAGCGTGACTGACCAGTCTCCGACAAAGCGTCTGGCCTGCGGGTCACGCCGAGGAAGGATTTACTGCTTGAACTCCAATTCCAGCGCCGCGCCCTCGACTTCCCGACGCTCTTCGTTACGCAGTTGCAACTTCATTTCGTTGCTGATCAGTCGTCCGTTGAGCTGGAACGGAGAGCTGCCAGCCTTCTCACCGAACATTTGCGGCAACACGGCGTCGTGCCGGGGCAACGGAACTGTACCGACCGGCTTAAACTCTTCGGCCATTTCCTCAGGCAAGCTCAAATCCAGGTCAGCCGAAGGCAGTTTGGTTTTCACCACTTCACTGGCCGGTTTCGATTTGGAGGCAATGGGCGAACGTTTTTTCTGCGTAGCCGCTTTCTTTTTGACCGGCGTGGCTTTTTTTGCCGGTGCCGGTTTTTTCGATGTCGCGCTGGCGGCCGGTTTTTCCTGAACGGGAGCCGCCAGGACGCCTTCCGAATTGAAGGTTATCAACAGGCAGATCGACAACCAGGCGGCAGGAAAAATCGGTTTCATGGATCCAACGGGGAACGGCGCTATCGGCAGAGGGCCATATGCTCGCTTGTTGGACGCGACATGACAAGCTCGGGCAGGAATTACCCGCCCGCCCGTCACATTCCGCCGGCCATCTCCTGGCAAAGCTGGGTAGCCAGCATGCCAAGGGTCATCAACGCACGCTCAGCTTCGCGATTCCAGGGAATGCCGCAGTTGAGCCGAATGCAGTGATTGAACTGCTCGGTGTTACTGAAAATCAGCCCTGGTGCGATGCTGATGCCTTGCTGCAATGCGCGCACATGAAGTTCTTGTGTATTGACCCGCCCCGGCAGACTCACCCACAGAATGAAGCCGCCGGTCGGCCGGGTCATCTGTGTGCCTTCCGGGAAATACTGCTGCACCGCAAGCTGGA
Organism: Pseudomonas sp. IT-P44; assembly: GCF_949768225.1. NCBI lineage: Bacteria > Pseudomonadati > Pseudomonadota > Gammaproteobacteria > Pseudomonadales > Pseudomonadaceae > Pseudomonas > Pseudomonas sp. IT-P44. The sequence continues at coordinate 126,914 of NZ_CATKQM010000003.1, forward strand.
AAGCGCTGAGATTCTTGCGGTACTCCTGACGGATGTAGCGCAAATGCCGGTCGTAACCGCCATTTTCCAGATACGCCGCGATCCCCATCTGCGTAACGCTGCAAGCCGAATGCGTGCTGAAGGTCTGCAAGCGCTGGATTTCCTGCTGGTACTTGCCGGCAATCATCCAGCCAATCCGCACACCCGGAGACAGGGTCTTGGAGAAGCTCGAACAGTAGATCACCCGATCCAGCCGGTCGTAGGCCTTGAGTGCCTTGGTGCGGCCCTGCTCGAACATCAGTTCGCCGTAGATATCGTCTTCGACCACCTGAATATCGAAATCCGAGGCCAGGCGCAGCAGTTGTTTCTGCCGCTCTTCGGGCATGGTGCCGCCCAGCGGATTGCTCAGGCGCGTGGTCAGCACCAGCGCTTTGATCGACCACTGATTCGCTGCCAGTTGCAAGGCTTCCAGGCTCATGCCGGTGGCCGGATCGCTGGGGATCTCGATGACTTTCAGGCCCAGCAGATCGGCCAGTTGCAGCAACCCGTAGTAGGTTGGCGACTCGGCGGCGATCAAGTCGCCCGGCCGGGTCAGCACGCGCAGGGACATCTGCAAGGCATCGACGCAGCCGTGGGTGATTACCACTTCCGACGGATCGACCACCACGCCGGCATCGCGCATGCGAATCGCCACTTGCCGTCGCAACGGTTCAAAACCGGGGCTGAACATGTAACTGAATGCCCGTGGGCTGTGGAATCGGGTGACTTTGGCCAACTGCTGATGCAGCGCCCGCACCGGCAGGTAATCGACGCTCGGCACCGCCGCGCCCAAGGGAAACACGCCCTCACGACGGGATTCGACCAACACTTGTTGAATGATGCTACTGCGGGTGACCAGGCCGGGACGTTCGACCCGGGCGATGTCCGGCGTCGGCGCAGTCAGGGCCGGCGTCTGGTGCACGTAGTAACCCGACTGCGGCCGGGCGCGGATCAGCCCCTGATCTTCGAGATTGGCATACGCCTGCAACACCGTCGCATGGCTGACATTGAGCTGCGAGCTCATCTTGCGCACCGAAGGCACGCGCTCCCCCGGCTGATAGACCCCACGACGGATGTCTTCGGCCAGTTGTTGAGCAATACGTTGGTAGAGCAAGAGATTGGTCATGACGCAGCACTCGATTTCACGGGCATTTTATTCTTGTGTGAAACAATACCGGAACAGTTTAGAAGTGTACGGGGACAGTTGCCACAATAGTCGACGGTACAGTGCAGTGTCAGCAAAATCTGTACTGCTTTGCGAGGCAATTCGCAGACACAAAAAAACCCGGCGCTGTCTGGCAGCCCGGGTTTGTAGGAGCCGGCTTGCTGCGGGCGGCGTTCCGACGATGGCATCACTTCGGTTCGTCTGAAACACCGCGGTGATGCCATCGTCGGAACGCCGCCCGCAGCAAGCCGGCTCCTACAGAGTATGTGGTTTCAATCGGAATCCGCTATTACCGGGCGGCGCCGAGCAGGCCTTTTTCGTCGGAGAACACAATTTCCACCCGACGGTTCTGCGCCCGGCCCCGTTCCGAGGCGTTCGCGTCTACCGGGTATTCGTCGCCATAACCTTCGACCTTAATGCGTTTTTCGTCGATGCCCAGGTCCGTCAACACGTCCGCCACCGATTGCGCACGGTCACGGGACAGTTTGAGGTTTTCCTGCTTGCCGCCGGTGCTGTCGGCGTAGCCTTCGATGCGCACGACGCGCTTGGGATTAAGTTGCAGGAACTGCACGATCTTCAATACCACGCGGTTCGCCGAGTTTTTCAGCTCCGCTTCGCCGGTGTCGAACAGCACATCGCCGAGGGTCATCACCAGGCCGCGGTCAGTCTGGGTCGTGGCCAGCGCAACAATCTGCTCTTCAAGCCACTTGCCCTGCTGCTGCACGCTCAGCAGTTTGGATTCGCGCAGGGCCAATTGCAGGCGCTGACGCTCCAGTTCGAGCTTCGCCGCGCGCTCTTCATTGAGTACCTGATTGGTGTGTTCCCGAGCGATTTCGCTGTAGCGCCGGCTCAGGTAGGCGTAATGCAGCACGTCGGACCCGCTGCCCCAGTAGCTGGACAGTCGGTCGGCACGGGCCAGGGATTCACCGGCACGGATCACGTCTTTCGGCGCGATTCGCAGCACGTTGGAATCTTCTTTCACCTTCTGAAAGTCGGCACCCGCTTCTTGCAACGCGGCTTCACTGTGCTGACCGGCGCAGCCATAGAGACTCGCACAGCCAACAAGGATCAAGCCGCCGATAGCTTTGGACGTGAGGTTCATTGTGCATCCCCCACTTGCTTGCGCAATCGAGTGATGCGGGTGTTGAGAAGATCCAGCTTCTCTTCACTTTTGAGCGTCAGTACCTTGGCTTCGGCCAGCCGCGCGTCAAGTTCGGCCTGTTCGGCGCGCATGCGTGCATGTTTGTAAGACTGATCGGCCATATCACCTTGGGCACGGGCGAATTTATCTTCGGCCAGTTTCATTTCAGGCACGTCGTCCGCGGTGGCCCCTACGGCTTTGGCTTGCACGAGCACCTGTTCGGTCAGGCGTATCTGTTCATTCGGCGCCGGATCGGCTGCACAACCCGCCAGAGCCAGAACGGCCAGGGCAGCGAAAAGAGGTCGAATACTCACTAAAAATCCCTACTGTTTTGGGGTACTGGCGGGTGGTTGCTGTGGCTGCTGTTGCTGCGCTTTCCAGCGCTCGATATTGCGTTGCAGCACGGCTTCCGTCAGTCCGGACGCGGGCAATTCTGTCATCTTTTTGGCCAGCTGTCCGCGCAACCACGGATCGTTGCAGGCAGAGTTATGGGAAACCGCGAGGAACAGGCCGGGTTTGTCGACCGGCTGCGGGCGCGCGACGAGGTCATTGGCCATGCTCAGGGCCTGAGCGGCTGCCATGCCCGAATAGCGTCCGGCGAGGACAAATTCCACTTCCCCCAACAGCAATTTCTGAAGGGCCTGGGTCAGGTTGGGGGTGCGTACGAGGGTCAATTGCTGCTCGGCAAACGTACCGAATTCCGGGGTCATTCGAGACTTTTCCGACAACGCGCCGGGATGACCGTGAAGGTCCTGCGCCTGGTTGTAGACCAGTGGCGAGTCTTTTCGGGTCCAGACCAGGTAATCGTTTTCCAGCAACGGCGGATGGATGTAATCCAGGGTTTCCAGCTCACTGACCGTCAACGGCGCGTCGGCCAGCATGTCCATGCGCCCACTGCGCACTTCCTCCAGCGCCTGGGCGCGTTTGCCGGCATAGAGCATCTCGACCTTGATGCCCAACTGCCCTGCTACTTGTTGCAACAGGTCGGCACTGGCACCGATCAGGTGCTTGGGGTTTTGCGGGTCTTGCCACAGATACGGCGGCGCATCCGGGCTGCCGGTGACCACCAGTCGCTCACACTTGCCCGCTGCGATGGACAGCGTCGGCAACAGCGTCAGACCCAGCAGCAATGACCAACCGAACACTCGACGCAGATCCATACTCAAACCCCGTTATATCCCCTGTAGGAGCGAGCCTGCTCGCGATGGACGTTAACGATGACGCGCCCGCTCCGGGTAACCGCGGTGCCTCCAAATCCATCGCGAGCAGGCTCGCTCCTACAGAAGAGCAAAAAAAAAGCCCGACCAAAAGGTCGGGCTCTTTATAGGTCAAGCGGCTGGATTAGACCAGCTTCTCGAACTCAGGGATGGCTTCGAACAGGTCCGCCACCAGGCCGTAATCGGCCACCTGGAAGATCGGCGCTTCTTCGTCCTTGTTGATCGCGACGATCACTTTGGAGTCTTTCATGCCGGCCAGGTGCTGGATCGCGCCGGAGATACCGACCGCAATGTACAGCTGTGGAGCAACGATCTTGCCGGTCTGACCGACCTGCATGTCGTTGGGTACGAAACCTGCGTCGACCGCGGCGCGGGAAGCACCCACGGCAGCGCCCAGCTTGTCGGCCAGGGCGTACAGGTGTTTGAAGTTGTCGCCGTTCTGCATGCCGCGGCCGCCGGAAACGACGATTTTGGCAGCGGTCAGTTCCGGACGATCGGACTTGGCCAGTTCTTCACCGACGAAGCTCGAAGTGCCGGCGTTGTGCGCAGCAGCAACTGCTTCAACGGCAGCCGAACCGCCTTCGGCAGCGGCCGGGTCGAAGCCGGTGGCACGCACGGTGATCACCTTGACCGCAGCGTTCGACTGAACGGTAGCGATGGCGTTACCGGCGTAGATCGGGCGCTTGAAGGTGTCAGCGCTTTCAACCGAGATGATCTCGGAGATCTGGTCAACGTCCAGCTGAGCGGCAACGCGCGGCAGGATGTTTTTGCCGTTGGAAGTGGCGGCAGCCAGGATGTGGCTGTAGCCCTTGCCCAGCTCGGCAACCAGTGGCGCGACGTTTTCCGGCAGTTGGTGAGCGTAGGCGGCGTTATCGGCCACCAGCACTTTAGCCACGCCAGCCACTTTCGCAGCGGCTTCAGCCACGGCGCCAGCGCCCTGACCTGCAACCAGCACGTGGATGTCGCCGCCGATTTTGGCAGCAGCGGCCACGGTATTCAGCGTGGCCGGGGCCAGCACTTTGTTGTCGTGTTCAGCAATAACCAAGATAGTCATTTAGATTACCTTCGCTTCGTTTTTCAGTTTCTCGACCAGTTCAGCCACCGACTTGACCTTGATACCCGCGCTGCGTGCAGCAGGCGCTTCGACTTTCACGGTCTTGTTGGTGGAGGCGGTGGAAACGCCCAAAGCGTCCGGAGTCAGGACTTCGAGAGGCTTCTTCTTGGCTTTCATGATGTTTGGCAGGGACGCGTAGCGCGGCTCGTTCAAACGCAGGTCGGTGGTGACGATGGCCGGCAGTTTCAGGGAAACTGTTTGCGCGCCGCCGTCGATTTCGCGGGTCACGGCAACGCTGTCGCCGGACACTTCGACTTTGGACGCGAAGGTGCCCTGACCGTAGCCGCTCAATGCAGCGAGCATCTGGCCAGTCTGGTTGTTGTCGCTGTCGATGGCCTGTTTGCCGAGGATCACCAGCTGAGGCTGCTCCTTGTCGACAACGGCTTTGAGCAGCTTGGCAACGGCCAGGGAAGTCAGATCTTCAGCGGATTCGACGAGGATGGCGCGGTCGGCACCCAGAGCCAGCGCGGTGCGCAGTTGCTCTTGAGCGGTGGACGGGCCGATGGAGACGACGACGATTTCAGTCGCAACGCCTTTCTCTTTCAGGCGTACGGCTTCTTCCACTGCGATTTCGCAGAACGGGTTCATCGACATCTTCACGTTGGCGAGGTCGACGCCGGAATTGTCCGCCTTGACGCGAACCTTGACGTTGTAATCCACAACGCGTTTGACAGCTACAAGAACCTTCATGGATTCCTCGTTACTCTCCGGTGAAAAGAAAGTCGCCTAGGCGAACCTGGCGGTTGATGCTCATCGGGCGCAAGGGCACCTCTAAAAACGCCGGCATACGTGTCAAGTGACCATCGCTCATGACGTTGATGACCGTTCGTCAGTGGTGACCAACAAGTCATTAAATATCGTGGCGTGTAAACTGCGCGCCAACACTGCGCTGCGCATCACCTTGTACTGCCATCGCCCTGTCTTTAGAGGTGCTCTTGAAACCAACGGTCAGCCTACGGCGAGCGCAAAACCGACCGTATCTTGACCGGAACGCCTATTCCGGTCAATACGGCAAAATGGCCAGTCATAAGCCGCGTGACTTTGATTTCTCTGGCTTTGAGCCGATTCAAACAAACGTTTGTATTGGACGCTAAGAGTGGTGTAGATATAATGCGCCACCCAAAGAGAAAGGTGGTTCATCGATTGTCCTCTTCCTGCCTTGTGCAGGAATTCATGGATGCGACACCAAACCTCCAATTAGAAAAAAAACTGTTGAGCCTTGAGTAGGAGATAACCTGTGGAACGCGAATACATGGAATTCGACGTGGTCATCGTCGGTGCCGGCCCCGCTGGTCTTTCCGCCGCCTGCCGCTTGAAGCAGAAGGCTGCTGAAGCCGGTAAGGAAATCAGCGTCTGCGTGGTCGAAAAAGGCTCCGAAGTGGGTGCTCACATCCTGTCCGGTGCCGTGTTCGAACCACGCGCCCTGAACGAACTGTTCCCGGACTGGAAGGAACTTGGCGCGCCGTTGAACACGCCGGTCACCCGCGACGACATCTTCGTTCTCAAGAACGCCGACAGCGCGCAGAAGATTCCCGACCTCTTTGTGCCCAAGACCATGCACAACGAAGGCAACTACATCATCTCACTGGGCAACCTGTGCCGCTGGCTGGCTCAGCAGGCCGAGAACCTGGGCGTAGAAATCTACCCGGGCTTCGCCGCGCAGGAAGCACTGTTCGACGAAAACGGCGTGGTGCGCGGGATCATCACCGGCGATCTGGGCGTTGACCGCGAAGGCAATCCGAAAGAAGGCCTGTACACCCCAGGCATGGAATTGCGCGGCAAGTACACGCTGTTCGCCGAAGGCTGCCGTGGCCACATCGGCAAGCAGTTGATCAAGCGCTTCAACCTCGACAGCGAAGCCGACGCCCAGCACTACGGCATCGGCCTGAAAGAAATCTGGGAAATCGACCCGGCCAAACATCAGCCAGGCCTGGTGGTGCACACCGCCGGCTGGCCGCTGGACATCATGGGCACCGAGAACACCGGCGGCTCGTTCCTCTATCACCTGGAAAACAACCAGGTGGTGGTCGGCCTGATCGTGGATCTGTCCTACAGCAACACCTACCTGTCGCCGTTCGACGAGTTCCAGCGCCTCAAGCATCACCCGGTGCTCAAGCAGTACCTGGAAGGCGGCAAGCGCATCAGCTACGGCGCGCGCGCCATCTGCAAGGGCGGCCTGAACTCGCTGCCGAAAATGGTCTTCAAGGGCGGCGCGCTGATCGGTTGCGACCTCGGCACCCTGAACTTCGCCAAGATCAAAGGCAGCCACACCGCGATGAAGTCCGGCATGCTCGCCGCTGAATCCGTGGCCGAGGCGCTGTTCGCTGAAAAGGACGGCACCGAAGAACTGACCACTTACGTCGACGCGTTCAAGAAGAGCTGGCTCTACGACGAGTTGTTCGCCAGCCGCAACTTCGGCCCGGCGATCCACAAGTTCGGCGCCATCGTCGGCGGTGGTTTCAACTGGCTGGACCAGAACATCTTCGGCGGCAAACTGCCGTTCACCCTGCACGACACCAAGCCGGATTACGCTTGCCTGAAACTCGCGGCCGACTGCAAGAAGATCGACTACCCGAAACCGGATGGCAAAATCAGTTTCGACAAACTCAGCTCGGTGTTCATCTCCGGTACCAACCATGAAGAAGAACAGCCTTGCCACCTGAAGCTGGCCGACCTGAGCATCCCGATCGCCAAGAACCTGCCGATGTACGATGAACCTGCCCAGCGTTACTGCCCGGCTGGCGTGTACGAAGTGGTCACCAAGGAAGACGGCGAGAAGCGCTTCCAGATCAACGCCCAGAACTGCGTTCACTGCAAGACCTGCGACATCAAGGACCCTGCACAGAACATCACCTGGGTGGCACCGGAAGGTGCTGGCGGCCCGACTTACCCGAACATGTAAGTTGAATCGCTGAACATCAAGGCTCCCGAATGGGGGCCTTTTTGTTGCCCGCAATTCATACCCCCACACGGTCCTTGTAGGAGCCGGCTTGCTGGCGATAGCGGTGCACCAGACAAAATAAATGTTCGCTGACACACCGCTATCGCCAGCAAGCCGGCTCCTACAGGGGGTTGTCAGGCTGCTCGCTCATCTCCCGGATTACGCTCAAAGTAGCGCTTGTACTCCCGACTGAACTGCGACGTGCTCTGGTACCCGACCCGATGCGCCACCTGCGCCACGCCCAAGCCCTCCGCCACCAGCAACGTCTGCGCCTTGAGCAAGCGCAATCGCTTCAAATACTGCACCGGCGACAACAACGTGCTGCGCTTGAAATGCTCATGAAAGGTCGACGCACTCATGTTCGCGCAACTGGCCAGGGTCTCGACGTTCAAGGGTTCGGCGTAGTGCGCATGCAAATGGCTGATCGACGCCGCGACACGGGCGAACTGCCCCTGCTGTTCCACCAGCGCACGCAACACATCGGCCTGCGGCCCGCGCAACGCGACGAACAACAACTCGCGCAGGTGTGACGGCCCCATGATCCGCGCCTCCAGAGGATCGTGCAGACAACGCAACAACCGCTCCACACAGCCGCGCATGCAGTCGTCGAGTACCACCGAGGTCATCGACTCCGGCGTCTGCGCCGCAATGTGCCGTCCCGGCGCCAGTCCCATCGCCAGCACCAATTCCCCCAGCAGCACCCGGTCAATCGCCACGGAAACCCCGAGCAGTGGCGCATTCGGCAAGGCAAAGGTTTCGCACTCGAACGGCACCGGCAACGCTTGAATCAAGTAATGCCCGGCGCCGTACTCCAGGGTTCGCGGCCCCAAATACGCCAGTTTGCTGCCCTGGGCGATGATCATCAGGCTCGGTTCATAAATATGCGGGCCACGGGCGACGTCACAACTTGCGCGCAGAACTTGCACACCGGGCAACCCGGTCTGGGTGAAACCGTCGCGGGTCGCCAGTGGCTCAATCAGCGAAACCAGCGTGGCATTGGCATCGAGATGACGGGTCAACAACATGGGAGCTCTTCACAAAATAATCACGGAAAAAGGGATGAAAGCATCATCGCAGGTCTGATTGCCCATTGGACCCAACGAACGCAGATGCCGGAGGAATAGGCATGACACCCGGAGGAATCGCCATGGCCGCGCAATGGTACGGCGCCCAGAATGCGCCGCCTCACCTGTCACTGCTTTTTGCGAGGTCCACCATGTACACCGCCATCGGATACGCCGCCCAGTCGGCCACCACTCCCCTTGCCCCCGTGAAATTCGAACGCCGCAGCCCGCGTGCCGACGACGTGGCGATCGAGATTCTCTACTGCGGCGTCTGCCATTCCGACATCCATCAGGCGCGCAATGAGTGGGGTATTGCCGTTTACCCGCTGATGCCCGGCCATGAGATCGTAGGCAAAGTGACCGCCATCGGTGCGAATGTCACCCAACATAAAGTCGGCGATCTGGTCGGCGTCGGCTGCATGGTCGATTCCTGCCGCAGCTGCGAGGCTTGCCAGGCCAACCTCGAGCAATATTGCCTCGAAGGTCCGACCATGACCTACGCCACACCCGACCGGGTGGATGGCAGCAACACCATGGGCGGTTACTCCGACAGCATCGTGGTCAGCGAGCACTTCGTGGTGCGCATCCCGGAAAAACTTGACCTGGCCAGCGCCGCGCCGATCCTCTGCGCCGGCATCACCACCTACTCGCCGCTCAAGCACTACGGCGTGAAAGCGGGCGACAAGGTCGGGATTCTCGGCATGGGCGGCCTCGGCCACATGGGCATCAAGTTCGCCAAGGCTATGGGCGCGGAAGTGACTCTGTTCACCCGCTCGGCAAGCAAGGCGGAAGAAGGTCGTCGTCAGGGCGCGGACCATGTGATCGTGTCCACCGATGCCGAGCAGATGAAAGCCGCTGCCGGCCATTTCGACTTCCTGCTGGACACCATTCCGGTGCAGCACGACCTCAATCCCTACCTCGACACGCTGCGTTTCGACGGCGTGCACATTCTGGTGGGGTTGATTGAACCGATTGATCCACCGGTCCACGCGGCCAAATTGGTGTTGGGCCGCCGTGTACTGGCCGGCTCGCTGATCGGCGGCATCGCCGAAACCCAGGAAGTGCTGGATTTCTGCGCCGAGCACAACATCACCTGCGACATCGAAATGCTCGACATCCGCCAGATCAACGAGGCTTACGCCCGCATGATCGCCGGTGACGTGAAGTACCGCTTCGTCATCGACATGGCAACGCTGAAGGTCTAAACCTTAGCGGTTTATACCTTCAAGCCAAGTTCTGCCGAGAGCCGGGCCGTGACCCCTTTGATCAGGGGAATCAGCTCGGCCATTTTTTCCAGCGGCATGTACGGCACGGTGCTGGCGATGCTGATGCCGGCGACGATGCGCTTGCTGGCATCACGGATCGGCGCCGCCACGCAGCGGATCGACGGTTCGTTGTCTTCCAGGTCGAAGGCGTAACCGCCCGCCACGTACTCAATCATGCGCTGCTGGAACTGCTCCCAGGATTGCTCCGGGTGCTGCGGCCAGAACTGATTTTTCCCACCCGCCGGCAGGCTGACTTCGTACAGCCGTTGCCATTCTTCCTGCGTGTCATCGAGCATCAGCGCCTTGCCGATCCCGGTGCGCGCCAACGGCATGCGGTGGCCAACCCGCGAACGCATTTCCGGACCATTGCGCCCCGGATTCTTGTGCAGGTACAGCACTTCGTCGCCTTCGCGAATCGCCAGGTGAATGGTGTCGCCGGTCAACGCCGACAACTCATCCAGATACGGACCGGCCAACGTGACCAGCGGCAATTCCTCACGCGCCTGAAAGCCCAGTTCGATCAGCTTCGGCCCCAGCAAATAACCGACTTGCGGCACCACGCGCAGATAACGCTCGTCCACCAGGCAACTGGCCAGACGATGGGTGGTGCTGCGCGTCGTGCCGATCAGCCGGGCGATTTCCTTGAGATCGCGGGCGCCACTGGCCACGGCCTGAACCACACCCAGCCCGCGAAGCAGGGTCTGAGTGCCGGTCGGCGCGGCGTCCTTGGCGATTTTTGGGGCGTCTTCCTGCATATCCAGCCTTTACCGTTGAGCGAGTGAACGGGCGGCATTATGGTCGCCCGATGGCTACGACTACAACTTGATACGCTCGACCTTCCCGACCAGCAGAATGTAGGAAAGCGCCCCCAACAACGCGAGAACCGAGATGTAGGTGATCGCTGGAGCGAACGAATCACCGCTGGCGAGGAAACCGATGACAATCGGCGTGGCAATCGCCGACAGGTTGCCGATGAAGTTAAACACGCCACCGGTCAGCCCCAACAAGCGTGCCGGTGCCAGCGTTGAAACCAGTGACCAGGTGATCGAAGCCAGACCGTTACCGAAGAACGCCAAGGCGAGGAAGGCAATCACCAGCGGCGTCGACTCGACGAAATTGGCGCCGATGATCGAGGTGGAAATCAGCAAGCCGCCAATGATCGGCAACTTGCGGGCGAAACCCACCGTGTAGCCGCGACGGATCAGGAAGTCGGAGAAGAACCCGGAACAGAGTACGCCGACGAAAGCGGCGAGAAACGGCAACGATGCCAGCAGGCCGGACTTGATGAAATCCATGCCGCGGTACTTCACCAGGTAGGTCGGGAACCACGTCAGGAAAAACCACAACGTCGAGTTGAGGCAGAACTGGCCAAGGTAAATGCCCCACAACTTGCGCTTGGTCAGGACGATGCCGAGGTCGGTCCAGCTGAATTTGGACTTGACCTTCGCTTGCTCGGCCTGAATATCCACCAGCCCGCCGCCTTCGCGGATCAGGTCGATTTCAGCGTCGTTGGCGCCTTTGAAATCCCGCGGTTCGCGATACACCGCGTACCAGATCACCGCCCAGAGAATGCCCACCGCACCGGTGCTGACGAACACCATGTGCCAGCCAAACTCATGCTGCAACCAGGCGAGTACCGGCGTCAGGAACGCCAACCCGACGAACTGGCCGGAGGTGTAGAAACCAATGGCCGTGGCGCGCTCGCGCTCCGGGAACCAGGTGGTAACCACGCGGCTGTTGATCGGATACGCCGGAGCTTCCAGCGCACCGACCGCCATGCGCAAGACGAACAGCGCAATGAAGCTGGCGGCGAAACCGAGCATCACCGTGGCGATCGACCACAGCAGCAAGGCGAGGCTATAAAGGATGCGCGGCGGGACGCGATCCACCAGCCAGCCGCCGGGGATCTGCATGGCGGCGTAGGTCCAGCCGAACGCGGAGAAGATCAGTCCGACATGGATCGGGTCGATGCCCAGGTCACTGGTCAGCGCCGGGGCGGCGATGGACAGGTTGCTGCGGTCCAGATAGTTGATCACCACGGTGATGAACAGCAGGACCATGATGAAAAAACGCTTGCGGCTGGGCGCCACCAACGACGCCTGCCCGGTGAGGGTTTGCGGTTGCATGGGGAATGCCTCTTCTTATGTTTATTGAGGTCGGTCTAAAGACTTGCACTGAACCCTGTTGGAGCCGGCTTGCTGGCGATGGGGGTGTGTCAGGCACCATCAATGTTGAATGATGTGCCGCTATCGCCAGCAAGCCGGCTCCTACAGGGGATTTGCGGTGGGTCAGCGATCACTCACCACTCGGCAAAACTGCCATCGGCATGGCGCCAGATCGGGTTGCGCCAGCGGTGGCCGACCGCCGCGCGTTCGATCACGTATTCCTCGTTGATCTCGATCCCCAGGCCCGGGCCGTTCGGAATCTTCACGAAGCCTTTGTCGTAATCGAACACTCGCGGATCCTTGACGTAATCCAGCAGGTCGTTGCTCTCGTTGTAGTGGATACCCAGGCTCTGTTCCTGGATGAACGCGTTGTAGCAAACCGCATCCAGTTGCAGACACGCCGCCAGCGCAATCGGCCCCAACGGGCAATGCAGCGCCAGCGCTACGTCATAGGCTTCGGCCATGTTGGCGATCTTGCGAGTCTCGGTGATGCCACCGGCATGAGAAGCATCCGGCTGGATGATGTCGACGTAACCTTCGCTGAGCACGCGCTTGAAATCCCAACGCGAGAACAAGCGTTCACCGAGGGCAATCGGTGTGCTGGTCAGCGGCGCCAGCTCCTTCAGCGCTTCGTAGTTTTCGCTGAGCACCGGCTCTTCGATGAACATCAGTTTGTACGGATCGAGTTCCTTCATCAGCACCTTGGCCATGGGCTTGTGCACCCGGCCGTGGAAGTCGACGCCGATACCGACGTTCGGGCCGACCGCATCACGCACGGCGGCGACGTTGGCCAGGGCCAGGTCGACTTTCTCGAAGGAATCGAGGAATTGCAGCTCTTCGGTGCCGTTCATTTTCACGGCGGTGAAACCACGGCTGACCGCTTCTTTCGCGGCGCGCGCGGTGTCTGCCGGACGGTCACCGCCAATCCACGAATAGACACGAATCTTGTCGCGCACCTGACCACCGAGCAGGTCGCTGACCGACACACCCAAGGCCTTGCCCTTGATGTCCCACAACGCCTGGTCGATACCGGCCAGCGCACTCATGTGGATCGCACCGCCCCGGTAGAAGCCACCGCGATACAACACGGTCCAGATGTCTTCGATGTTGCGTGGGTCTTTGCCGATCAGGTAGTCGGACAATTCTTCAACGGCAGCCGCCACCGTATGGGCACGACCTTCGACCACGGGTTCGCCCCAACCGGTCACGCCCTCGTCGGTTTCCACTTTCAGGAAGCACCAGCGCGGCGGAACGATGAAGGTGGTCAGTTTAGTGATTTTCATCTCTTCTCTCTCTTATTAGATGCAGCGCGCTCGGCGCCAAAAAAGTCTTAACGCAGAGCGTTCCATGCAGCGACGTAGGCCTTGGCGTTGGACGCCACTTGCGCCGCCGTCATGCCCGGTTTGAACAACCCGGACCCGAGGCCGAAGCCCTTCACGCCCGCATCGATAAACACCTGCATGTTCTCCGGGGTGATCCCGCCCACCGGCGCCAGAATCGTCCCGGCGGGCAACACCGCCAGCCAGGCTTTTACAACCGCCGGGCCCATTTGTTCGGCGGGGAACATCTTCAGCACGTCCGCGCCTTCAGCCAATGCAGCGAACGCTTCGGTCGGCGTCGCCACGCCAGGCGACAGGAACAACCCGGCGGCCTTCGCGGCGCGCAGCACTTTGGGATCACTGTGGGGCATGACGATGACCTGCCCGCCGGCGGCTTTCACTTGCTCGACCTGTTCCGGCGTCAACACCGTGCCGGCACCGATCAGGCAATCGGCAGGCAAGGTACTGCGCAGGATGCGGATACTTTCGTACGGCTCGGGGGAATTGAGCGGCACTTCGATGACGCGAAATCCGGCTGCGTAAAGGACTTCTCCGATAGCCGCCGCTTCCTGCGGACGCAGGCCACGCAGGATTGCGATCAGGCCGTTTTGCGCCAATGCTTGTTTGAGCATGTCAGACCTCCAGTCAGGTTTAACGGGATGGGTTTGGAGTGATCAGCCCGGCGGCGAGCGCCAGTTGCCACAACCCGCGTTCGGTGGCCTGTTCGGCCAGCGTCACTCGGGCAAAACCGCAGGCGTCGAGCGCCCGGCTGTAACGGGCACAGAGTTGGGAATTGCCGATGAGAATGATCGACGGCAGATGAACGCTGTTGCGCCGACGCCGCTGAACCGTGGCCAGCGCCGACAGCTCATGGCCGATCAACAGGCCGGACAAATAATCCGGTTGCGCACTGCCGCTCAGTTCGCCGGTCAGCCCGAGGCTGCGGGCACTGAACAGCGTCGACAGCGGGCCGATTTCGCCGTCCGCCGACAGGGCCACTTGCACGCCACGGTCAAACGCGTCGCCATCGAAAGACCCACCGCGTTGCTGGGTGCGCCCCAGAATGCTGTGTTCGCTGAGCACCGCGAAGACTTCGCCGGTCATAAAGGTGTCGAAATGCACGATGCAGCCATCGGCCACTTCCACCCATTTCGAATGGCTGCCCGGCAGGCCGATCAACAGATCGCTGCCCGCCTCGCCCGCCAGGTTTTGCAGCACGCCAAGGACCTGGGTTTCTTCACCGCGCATCACGTTCGGCAGGCGCGAACGCTGAATCACGCCCGGCACGATGTGCACATCGACACCGCGAAGACTGCGAATGGTTTGTAGGGAAGTTCCGAGATTGGCAACGTTTGCCGGCGTGTCACGGTAGGCCGCTTCGCACCAGCCTTGCGCGCTGCCGACCATGCCGCAGGCAATCACCGGCAAACCGGGTTGCTCATCGAGCCAGTCACCGCAGGCCTCGTCAAAGGCCAGTTCAAAACCGTCGGTGCATGCCAGACCGTTAATGATTCGCGGCGTCCGGGGCAGCTGCATGATTCCCGATGACAGCGAACGCTGTTCGAGCACCTGGCCACCCGCGGCGAGTTTGTAAGCACGTAATGAGGTTGTCCCCCAATCGAGCGCGATCAATTGCGCCAGCATCGCTTCACCTGTTTTGTTTATTGGCAGTGAGTGAGCTGGACTATAAACCCTGACACAGGGAAATCTCAATATATAAATATACATCCCATATTTTGGGATAAAGCCAAAAAAAGATCGCAGCCCTCGGCAGCCCCTATAGGTAGGAGCCGCCGAGGGCTGCGATCCTTTAAACGATCAATTGCCCGCGGCAAAATCCCTTAGCACCGCGCCATCCATCCGATACCGCACCCACTCCTCCTGAGGCTGCGCCCCCAAGGATTTATAGAACTCGATAGCCGGTTTGTTCCAGTCCAGCACGCTCCACTCAAAACGCCCGCAATCATTGGCGCAGGCGATTTTCGCCAAGTGGCGCAGCAAGGTTTTACCGGCACCGCCACCGCGCTGTTCGGGAGTGATGTAGAGGTCTTCGAGGTACAGGCAGTTGCTGCCGAGCCAGGTGGAATAGCTGAAGAAGAACACTGCAAAGCCGATCGGCAAACCGTCGCGCAGGCAGATTAGCCCGTGGGCGGTGGCGCCTTCGCTGAACAGGCTGCGCTCAATGTCGGCGACGCTGGCGATGACTTCGTGGCGGGCACGTTCGTAATCGGCCAGTTCAGTGATGAACGCGAGGATTTGCGGAGCATCGCTGGGGGTCGCCGGGCGGATTTCGATCGTCATGGACGTGCCTTCGTCAAAAGTGGAAAACGCCATACTAAGTCGGCGCGCAACGCTCGTCACACTGGAAATTCAAAGCTGATCTATGGAGGATGTGGAGCCGCTGCCCCAACCGTTTTCACTTAACAGGACGTTTATGACGACTGATGCTTTCGCGCCGCTGCCAATCCTCGCCGCCAGGTTGCTGCCCCACGCACTGGAACCCTCGGAAGATGGGGCTCACGATCTGTCGCACCTGCAGCGGGTCTGGCACAACGTGCGCACTCTTCATGCTGAGGAAGGTGGCGATATTGAAGTGCTGCTGGCAGCGGTGCTTTTGCATGATTGCGTGTCGGTGGAGAAGAACTCGCCGTTGCGTTCGCAAGCATCGCGGCTGGCAGCCGAGAAGGCCTCTGCAGTGTTGACCGACATGCACTGGCCCAGCGCAAAAATCAGCGCCGTTGTACACGCCATCGAGGCCCACAGCTTTTCTGCCAACATCACCCCGAGTTCCCTCGAAGCGAAAATCATGCAGGACGCCGACCGTCTCGATTCCCTTGGCATGCTCGGCGTTGCGCGCACCTTTTACATCGCCGGCCGCATGGGCAGCGCGCTGTATGACCCACAAGACCCGGAAGCGAATACGCGGGAATACGATGACAAGCGCTTTTGCCTCGATCATTTCCAGACCAAGCTGCTGCACTTGGCAGACGGCTTCCAGACCCTCACCGGTCAACGCCTGGCCCGCATCCGGCATGAACGTTTGAAAAATTTCATGGAGCTGTTCAAGGAAGAAATCGGCATCGGCCGAGTGCATTACTCCGCCCACTACTAACCCTGGAATCGATAACCTCAGACCTAACATCGGCGCCTTGCATGATAGATAGATGACACTCTCCGTTATCGGGTCAAGGAAGCGCGTCATGTCTACTGCTCCACCTCAGGTCTCCAGCAAACTGTTCGGCCTGTTTTGCCTCGCCAGTTATTTGCTGTCGCTGTCCTACGGCTCGACGTTTTTGCTGTCGCTGTTGATCGGCTCGCGCGGCGGCAACGAACACGATGCCGGCAGCGTGATTTCGGCGGCGATGCTCAGTACGTTTGCGGCGGTGATCGTTTCCGGGCACTTGTCCGACTGGCTTGGCGCGGCGCGTTCGATTGCGTTGTTCGGCGTGCTGCTGGTGGCGGCCAGCCTGGGTTTTGCACTGACGCCGGGCTTCGGCAATCTGCTGCTGTTTTTCGGCTTGCTGCTGGGTTTGGGCTGGGGCGTTTTCTATACGCTCGGGCCGATCATCGTCGCGAGCCTTGTGACGCCTGCCCAGCGGGCCAGATATTTCGCGCTGCTGTCGGGCAGCATGATGACCGGGATCGGCAGCGGTCCGTTGCTGGGCCGCGCGGCCAGTGCGCTGGGCTATCCCGTAACGGCGGCGTTTTACCTCGCGGCGCTGGCCAGCCTGATCGGCGTTTTACTGTTCTGGCGCCTGGATGCGCAGCTGAAAAAAGCACCCTCGCCGACCGCTGCGGTCGCACGCATTTCCTGGCGTGCAACCCGGCAGATTTTGTCGTCCCGCGCAGTGTTCCCGATCCTCATGGTCGGCCTCGGCGGCTGCGTGTTCGGCGGTCTGTCGAGTTTCCAAACCAGCTACGCGGCGTCTCGTTCGCTGGATTACTCGCTGTTCTTTTTCGGTTTCATGGGCGCGGCGATCAGCAGCCGGATGGTGATTGCCGGATTCGTGGTCAAGCGCGATCCGTTCCGCGCGTCTTGCCTGTTGTCGGGGCTGATGATGGTTTCGATTGTGATGTTCGGTTTTGTGGTCGACAGCGGCTTCAGCTACGTGCTCGCGGCGATAATGCTCGGGGTCGGTTACGGGCTGACGTATTCGGTGATCAATGGCCTGGCGGCGAATGAAGCGCCGCACGGCACCACCGCGCAAGCGTTGCTGCTGTTCAGCCTGTCGTACTTCATTGGTGTGTTCGGCTTTCCGTTGCTGGCCGGGAAGATCATCGTCGAACACGGGATGGCGACACTGTTGCTCACCGTTCTTGCCGTGGCGCTGTTGAACTGGCTGATCACCGTGGGCCGCCTGATCTGGCGCCGCTACACGGTCAAAACGTTGCAACAGGCCTGAACCGTTCGTCGTTCATCAGTATCCATGAACGTCGATGAAAACCGATCAAGCTTGGTGCGGCTGGGGTTGAGGCGGCGCGCAAGCTGGACGTGTAAACGTTTGAGGGCCCCTTCGCGGGCAAGCCTCGCTCCTACAAGGATCGCGTGATTCCTGTAGGAGCGAGCGATGCGGCGACCCGACTTGCCCGCGAAGGCGTCAAATCAGGCGCCGAAAGTCTCGCGGATCAACGCATCCACCTCATCCGCCCCAGGCGAAGTCGCCGGCCCCCACCGAGTCACCGCCAGCGCCGCAGCCGCATTCGCCCGCCGCGCCGCTTCACCCGCCGACAACCCTCGCGCCAACCCGGCCACAAACACCCCGGCATGGGCATCCCCGGCGCCGTTGCTGTCCAGCGCCTCAACCTTGAAACCCGGCACATGCTGACGCTCGCCATGCTGATGAATCCAGCACCCTTGCGGACCGTCGCGAACCACCATCAACACCTTCGACGGCAGATGATCGGCCAGTCGATCCAGCGCCTGGGCAATGTCCGACGCCCCGGTAAACCGCAGCGCCTCGACGCTGTTGCTGGTCCACACATCGATGCGCGGCAACAACGCCTGCATCAACGGCGCATCGGGTGATTCCACCAGCGGGCCCGGGTCGAACACCACGTTGACCGCGCTCGGCAACGCCAACACCCAATCCACCAGCGCCTGAGCCTTGCCGACATGCAGCAGGCTGTAGCCGCTGACGTAGACATAGTCGCCCGCCTGCGCCGCTACGCTGTTCAAATCCTCTATGGACACTTCACCTTCGGCGCCAATGTAGGAAACAAAACTACGCTCGGCCGAGGCGTCCGTGATCGCCACGCACAACCCCGTGTCTCGTTCAGCACTGTGAGCAATGCCGATGCGAATGCCTTCAGCCTTCATCGCCTCACGCGCCAGGTCGCCGAAACGACCGTTGCCGTGACGGCCCAGGTAAACCACCGGCAAGCCATTACGCTGAGCAGCGGCCATCACATTGAACCCACCACCCGCTTCGAAACTGGCGGATTGCGCCAGTACGTCGCCGCCGGGTTGAGGCAGTTTATCCACGGCCATGACCAGGTCGATGATGACCTGGCCGGTGTGCAACATTTTAGGCATGAGCATTCTCGAGCGACGCGGCGCGGCGATCCCTGGCCCCGCCGAGTACAAAATAAATCCCGCCGGCGACCAGGAACGTCACGATCCAGCCAAGGCCGTTATGCCCCAGCCACGAGTCGGAGAGGAACCCACGGAACCAGACGGTTTGTTCGGTGGTGCCAATGGTGGTGAAGCTGAAACCCAGCACGATCGCCAGGGCCCACGCACCGAAAGCACGCCACTCGACGCCGCCGCGATACCAGTAGGCGCTGCTCGGGCTGACGTCCAGCAGGTCTTTGGGGCTGTAGTAATGACGATGAATCAGGTCAACGACGAAGATCCCGACCCACGCCGTGATCGGCACGGCCAGCAGCGAAATGAAGGTGATGAACGGGCCGTAGAAACTGTCGGCGATCAGCATGAAGTAAATCGAACCGGCGAAAATCGCGACGATGTCGACCACCACGGCGTAGACGCGCTTGACCTTCAGGCCGAGGGTCAGCGTGGTCAAGCCGGCGGAATACACCGACAGGTTGTTCGACAGCAGCAAGCCGCCGAACGCGGTGATCAGGTACGGCACGGCCATCCAGGTCGGCAGCATGTCGCGGATCGCGATGATCGGGTCAGTGGCCGAGGCCAGGTCGTTGTTGCCCACCGACAGCAGGCCGCCGAGGGTGATCAGCAACACCAGCGGGATCCCGGCACCAAACGCGGCGGAAGCCACCAGACGTGCCGCCTTGACACTGCGATGCTGATAACGCGACATGTCCGCACCGGCGTTGGCCCAACCGATCCCGGTGCCGGCGGCCATGGTGCCGACGCCGATGATCATTGCGCTAAGCGGTGCAGGCGTGGCGTTGAACACGGCGCTCCAGTCGATGGTGGCGCAGAGGAAACCGCCGACCAGAATGTTCAGCGCGCCGAACACATAAGTCGCCCACTTCTGAATCACCAGCAACGTCGCGTGACCGAGGCCGGACACCGACAAGGTCAGCAGCACGAAAATCGCGATGAAGATCAGGGTCAGCACCGGTGCGCTTTTGGCTTCCACCGGCGAGCCGAACAGGATCGAGCACAGCGACAGCAACACGAACGCGGCGGTGGTGGTGTTGACGGTTTCCCAACCCAGCCGCGACATCAGCGAAACCAGGGTCGGGCCGATGTTGCCGCGTACGCCGAAGATCGCCCGCGACAGCGTCAGGCTCGGTGCGCGGCCACGGCGACCGGCGATGGAAATGATCCCGACCACCGCAAAGGAACCGGCAGCACCGAGGATCGCGACGATGATCGCCTGCCAGATCGCCAACCCGCGAAACGCCACCAGCGTAGCGCCGAGCGGCAGGCCGAGGATGGAAATGTTAGCGGCGAACCAGACCCAGAACAGCTGCAGCGGATGCCCGTTGCATTCGGCTTCCGGCACCGGCTCGATGCCCCGGGTTTCCAGTTGCCCGGCGCTTTGCCCGGCGTTCGATGAACTCATGTGAAATGCTCCTGTTGCCTTTGTTGTGGTTATGGGCAATGACGGAAGACGAAAACAACATCCCGGCTGTCCTGGCCAAGTCAGTGCGATCCATTGCGGGTGAAATATTCAATATGCGGCGCGCCCTTCGCGAGCAAGCCCGCTCCCACAGGGATCGTGCAAACCTCACGGGACACGCTGTACCTGTGGGAGCGGGCTTGCTCGCGAAGAGGCCAGCCCAGTCAACGCAAAGCCAACAGACCCTGCACCAACGGCTCCAACTCCAACGAGTTAACGGCTTTGACCTTATCGATCATCGCCACCGGCCAACTCTCAAGCCCCAGACAAGCCCCGAGCATGGCCCCCAGAATCGCCGCGATGGTGTCGGTGTCGCCCCCCAGACCTGCGGCCATGCACAGCGCGTCGAAGGCATTTATTTCACCGATGGCCACTTGCTGCGCCAAGGCAAACGAAACTACCACCGACTCCTGCGAAGCCACCGACGTGCCAATCACGTCGTACATCAAATCCGCCAGCATCGCCTTGTCGCTGTCGACGCTGATCGTCCGCGCCCAACTGATGCGCGAGGCAATGCGTCCGCCCGCGACCCAGTGACCGTGGCTTTCCGCTTGCTGGGCGATTTGCTGGCCGAGGTTCAATGCCTCGCCGAGGTCCATGCCGTTGATGCCGGCCGAGACCACCGCCGCCACCGCCGCCGCGCTGGAGATGCCCAGCGTGGTGTTGTGGGTGACCTGGCAGGCCTGCACCACGGCGTTGATGAAACGCTCGGGATCGCGGACATCCGCCGAAATGCCGACGGGTGTTATGCGCATCGCCGCGCCGTTGGTGGTGCCGTAGCGCCCCGCTTCTTCCGGCGAATGACCGGCGAGGATCATCTCGATCGCCCGTTTGGTCGACGGCCCGAGCAAATCCTGCGAGCCCTTGGCCTGCATCGCGGCTTCCCATTCGATCAGCCGTTGCGCCAATACCGACGGTTCAATTCTGCCCTTGCCGTCGATCAACAACTGACCGACCAGAATGGCCTGTTCGGTGTCGTCGGTGATCGAGCCTTTAGGCATGTTGGCCGCAATCGGTTGATTGGGGCCGGCGTCTTGCAGATCGGTGATTTCACCGAAACGCGCCTTGATGACGGCGCGGCTCAGCGATTGCGTCGGCATGCCCAGCGCATCGCCCAGGGCCAGTCCGTAAAACGCGCCCAGTGCACGATTGAGCGCGGTCATTGTGGGTTTCCAAATTGCAGGTGCAGGCGAAAGTGCACGGGATCGAGCAGGCTTTCGACCTGCTCCATGAAGCGGTTCTGCCGGTCGTAGGTGGTGCGCAAGGCTTTTAGGAACACCGTGCCGACCGGACGACCGAGCAGCTCGGCGTCTTCGGCGTTCAAGGGTTCGGCGCCGATCCATTGATCGCCGCGCTCGCCGATGTAGCCGTACGCGGCCAGGGTGATGGTCAGGGAATTGTCGATCAGGCCGACACGCGGCAGGCTTTCCAGGCCTCCGGTGGCGGGCATCAATGAGCGTTCGAGGGAAACCAGCTTGCCGTCGGTGGAACGACGGCGGCGGTCGAGGGTGATGAATTGGTCAGTGCCGAAACGCGGCAGCAGGTCGGGGCGAGTCACCGCCTCGAGCCGCAGCACTTCGGTATTGATCAGCGCCCCGCTGTCGGCCAGCGCCTGCGCCCAACCGCTGCGCTGATCGAGCACCACCCCGTCGAACGTGACGATGGAACCGACACCACTTTGAGTCGCGATGTAGTTGCGCCGTTTCAATTCGGCCAGGGCTTCACGCAGCGTACCTCGGCTGACTTTGAATTCTTGAGCCAACTGATGCTCGCCCGGCAACTGAAAGCCGTCCTCCATGAGGCCGCTTTCAATGCGCCGGATGAGTTCGTCGACCACCCGTTGTTTCTTGTCAAATCGTACCTGTCTAATCATGTACAAATTGATACCCGAAACGACTTGTAACAGGCAAGACATATTTAGGGGGGGGTGACGGAAGGAGGCAGTCGCGAGGTGAATCAGGTACATCGCCTTCGCGGGCAAGCCTCGCTCCTACAGGTTAATGTCAGTCGCGTAATCCTGCACGACACATTACCTGTAGGAGCGAGGCTTGCCCGCGAAGGGGCCAGCACAGACAACAAAAATCTCAGCGTTGTTTCAGGCGGTCGATAACCACAGCCAGCAGCAAAATCGAACCACGAATCACGTACTGATAAAACGTATCGATGTTCTTCAGGTTCATCGCATTCTCGATGATCGCCAGAATCAACACCCCGGCGATCACATGCCGGATCATGCCGATCCCGCCACTGAGCGAAACCCCGCCAAGCACACACGCCGAGATCACCGTCAGCTCGAAACCCTGGCCGATCATCGGCTGGCCGGAAGTCATCCGCGACGCCAGAATCACCCCGGCCAACGCCCCGATCACACCGTGCACGGCGAAGATGATGATCTTGGTCCGGTCAACGTTGACCCCGGCCAGCAACGCCGCTTCCTGGTTGCCGCCGATGGCCATGGTGTTGCGCCCGTAGGTGGTGTAATTCAGCAGCCAGCCGAAAAACAGGAAGCAGGCAATGGTGATCAGGATCGGCACCGGCACGCCAAACAACTGGCCGTTACCGAAGACGAAGAACGACTCCTGCGACACGCCCACCGCTTTGCCATTGGCAAAAATGTAGGCCAGACCGCGAACGATCTGCATGGTCGCCAACGTAGTGATCAATGCATTGACCCGCAGCTTGGCGATCACGATCCCGTTGATCAGCCCGACGATCAACCCCATGAACAGCGCCGCCACCACACCGAGAAAAACGCTGTCGGTGTCGCGCATCACCACCGCCGCGACCACGCCGGCACAGGCAATCACCGAGCCCACCGACAAGTCGAAATGCCCCGACGCCAGGCAATACAACATGGTGCACGCGGCTATCCCGGTGGTGGAAATCGCCAGGCCCAGACCGCGCATGTTCAGCGGCGAAAGGAAGTTGTCGATCAGCAAGGTGCAGAGCACAAAGATCCCGACGGCCGCGAGCAACATCACCCAGTCATCGAGAAAGCGCCGCAGGTCCAGAGGTTTGCGCTGGGTGGGCAGAGCGTTGTTTTGGGTTGTCATCATAGTCACCTCTCAGTTCGCCACGCCGTCAGCACGGTGGCGCGGCAAAGCCAGTTGCAGCAGGTTGGATTCGTTGGCCTCGTCACGGGACAGTTCGCCGCGCATCGCGCCTTCGCAGAGCACCAGGATGCGGTCGGAAATACCCATCACTTCCATCAGGTCGCTGGACACCACGATCACCGCGATGCCGCTTTCAGCCAGGTTATGGATGATCTGGTAAATCTCGGCCTTGGCGCCGATGTCGATGCCGCGAGTCGGCTCGTCGAGCAGCAGGACTTTCATCGGCATCGACAGCCAGCGGCCAAGAATCGCCTTCTGCTGATTGCC
Source organism: Pseudomonas sp. IT-P44 (assembly GCF_949768225.1). NCBI lineage: Bacteria > Pseudomonadati > Pseudomonadota > Gammaproteobacteria > Pseudomonadales > Pseudomonadaceae > Pseudomonas > Pseudomonas sp. IT-P44. The sequence goes on from NZ_CATKQM010000003.1 coordinate 150,752, forward strand.
GCCGGACAGGTACATGATTTTCTGCGCCGCGCTGGGCGTCTTCACTTTCAGCGCCTTGATCTGCTTGTCGGCGTTGTCCTTCTCCCACAGGCCGCGCAACAGGCAACCGAAGGTGGAATGGGCGCCGCGCGCGCTGATGTTGATGTTCTCGGCAACGCTGGAGAGCGGCATGATGCCCTCCTTCTTGCGGTCCTCGGGACACAGCAGAATGCCGGCGGCAATCGCATCGCGGGGTGAACGCAGTTTCAGTTCATGACCGCGCAATTCCAGGCGCCCCGCGGTGTTGCGCTCAAGGCCGCTGAGCATGCGGAACAGCTCGGTTCGCCCTGCCCCCACCAGACCGAACAGCCCGAGAATTTCGCCTTTGTGCGCATCGAAACTCACCGGCTCACGCAAGCCCGGCCCGAGCAGACCGTCGACCCTCAACGCCACCGCGCCACGCTTGCGCGGGCGATAATCGTAGATGTCCTGAATGTCGCGCCCGACCATGCACGTGACCAATTGATCGTGGGTCAGCTCGCTCATGTCCTCGAAGGTGCGCACGTAGCGGCCGTCCTTGAACACCGTCACCGCGTTGCAGATGCGGAACACTTCTTCCATGCGATGGGAGACGTAAAGCACCACTTTGCCTTCGTCGCGCAGGCGCCCGATGATCGCCATCAAGCGATCGATCTCCCGCGCCGAGAGGCTGCTGGTCGGCTCGTCGAACGCGATCACATGCGCGCCCCGGGACAACGCCTTGGCGATTTCCACCAGTTGCCGCTGCCCGAGGGACAGGCGCCCGACTTTCTCCTGCGGATCGATTTCATCGGCCAGGCCCTTGAGGCAGGCCAGTGCTTGTTGTCGCAGTGCGTTGCGATTGATCAGGCCGAAACTGGCAGGCAAATGACCGAGGAACAGGTTTTCCGCCACGGTCATTTCCGGCACCAGATGCAGTTCCTGATGGATCACCGCCACCTTGTTGCCGATGCTGTCGGCGGTGGACTTGAAGACCATCGTTCGCTCGCCGATCTGCAGGTCGCCGCTGTTCGGCGTGTAGGCGCCGCCGAGGATTTTCAGCAGGGTCGATTTGCCGGCGCCGTTCTCACCCATCAAGGCATGAACCTGACCCGGATGGGCGACGAAGCTGATGCCGTCCAGCGCCTTCACCCCGGGAAAGGTCTTGCCGATCCCGTTGAAGCGCAGGCTGCCGCCAACGCTGTCGTGTTGTGTCTGTACTTGCGCGTGCATAAAACACCTCATCACACAGATCAGGCAGCCCCGTCGCCAGGGCCGCCGATGAAATCAACCGCGCCTCAGTTCCAGAGGCCGATCTTTTCCAGTTCCTGCTTGAAGTTGTCGCGCGTGATCAGGGTCACGTCGTCCATCGCCGTGTACTTCGCCGGCTCTTTGCCGGTGGTGACCCACTCGAACATCATGCTGGCGGTGTTGTAACCCTCGATGTGCGGGCTTGGCAGCATCGAGCCGAAGAAGCCGCTGTTGGGCTTTTTCAGTTCGCCGATGGCGTCGGTGCCGTTGATGCCGATGCCGATCACGTTGGCCGCAGCAAAACCGGCGCTCTCGGTGGCACGCACGCCGCCCAGTACGGTGTTGTCGTTCATGCCGCCGATGATCAGGTTCTTCGCCGCGCCCGGCAGTTTCACCAGCGCCGAGTTGGTGGCGTCCATGCTGCCCGGCACGTCGAGGGTTTTCAGGGCCGAGAACAGGATGTGGTCTTTTGGCATGCCGGCGTCTTCCAGCGCCTTGACCGAACCGTCGGTGCGCTTCTTGCCGGTGTCGAGTTCGTTGTAGGTGTTGATGACCGCGTAGGTGTCTTTCCAGTCCCAGTTGCGTTTTTTCGCTTCGGCGGCCATCGCCGCGCCCTGCTTCTGGCCGACTTCGAACGCCGCCATGCCGAGGTAGGGAACGTCTTCCATGAACTTGCCGCTGGCATCGACGAAGCGGTCATCCACGGCAATCACTTTCAAACCGTTGAGTTTGGCTTTGGCCATGATCGCCGGGCCGAGGGACACGTCCGGCGGGCAAATCACGAAGCCCTTGGCGCCGTTGGCAGCCAGGCTGTCGATGGCGGACAGGGTTTTCTCGCCGTCCGGCACGGCGATCTTGATGACCTTGAAGCCTTTCTCTTTGCCGGCCTTTTCGGCGAAGGCCCATTCGGTCTGGAACCAGGGCTCTTCCGCCTGCTTGACCAGAAAACCGATCTTCACTTCCTCGGCCGCCAGCAAGCTGCTGCTGAGGCTGACCGCGGTGACCGCCAAAGCGGCACAGCACAGGGAACGGATCCCACGACGACGATTCATAAGCTGACTCCTTGTTATTTTTTTTGAGCGTTATTTTTCAAAGCCGGTGCAAACGTTGTAGCAAATAGTCATATCGTATGATGATTGGATTTCAGGCGTAATTCCGCGCCTGAAACCCCGGTTATTCAGTCGTGGTACATCACCGAGCGCCCACCATCGATGGTGATGCACGAGGCGTTGATGAACGGCGCTTCATCGCTGGCGAGGAAGACTGCCGTCATCGCCACTTCAATCGGCTGGCCAATGCGCCGCGGCGGATGCAGATCGAAAGCGCGCTGACGCTCGGCCTGGGGGTCGGCAAAACCGTTCCAGTAATCGACGTTCAATTGGGTTTCGATGTAGCCCGGTGCAATGGCGTTGACGCGAATGCCTTTCGGCGCGTATTCGATGCCCAGTGCGCGGGTCAGGCCGAGCAAACCGTGCTTGGCCACCGGGTACGGGAAGCAGCCGGGAATGATGTGCGTGGAATGGGTCGAGGCGATATTGATGATGCTGCCGACGCCCTGCTCGATCATCTGCGGCAACACCGCCTTGCAGCCGAACCAGGCGCCATCGAGGTCGATGGCAAAGCAGCGGCGCCAGTCTTCTTCAGTCATTTCCAGCGGATCGCGGAACACATTGACGCCGGCGCAGTTGACCAGCACGTCGATGCGGCCATGCAACTCGACGGCCCTTTTTGCCATCGCGTGCAGGTCTTGTTGATTGGATACGTCAACCTTGATCGCCTGAACATCGAAGCCTTGGGCGCGCCAATGCGCCGCGACGCTTTCGACTTTCTCGCCCTGGATGTCGCTGATGATCAGCCTGGCTTGCTGGCAAGCGAAGGCCGCAACAATCGCCTCGCCAATGCCCTGAGCGGCACCGGTCAGCAGCACGACCTTGTTTTTCAGGCGCTCGCCCTTCGGCGGTTCGGGCACCGTAGGCAGGGAGAGCGCTTCAGCCATGGATCAGCACTCCCTTTCGCGGGCACGACATAAACCGGGCATCTGTCGATGTCCGGCCAAAAAACGTGTTGGAAAATCGCTGCATCACTTCACCTGTTTTGTTTTTTTAAGTGTGAGTGCGTGTAACTGATTGGAGCCGACTATAAACCCGACCACCAAATAATCTCAATATATAATTTTACATCCCATATTTTGGGATTTAATCAGCAAATCTCGTACAGGGTTTTCCTGGTATATCGACCCGGATCGACAACACCGCGCCGTCCAGCGGATGGTTGAGCGGGCTCGCAGCGCTGGTGATGTAGAGGGTTTTCAGGTCCGCGCCGCCGAAGACACAACTGGTCGGGCGACTGACTGGCAATTCGATGATGCGATCGACATACCCATCCGGTGTCAGCCGGATCAGGCAGCTGCCGTCCCAGCGCGCGTTCCAGATATAACCTCTGGCATCCATCGCCGAGCCGTCGGGGCCGCCACGTTGATGCGGGCCGAACCAGACCAGCGCGGGATCGAGGCCGCCGTCGGTGCGGATGAAATGCTGGTAGAGCGTGCCATCCAGGCTGTCGGCGAAATAAAGCGTGGTGGCGTCATCGCTCCACAACAACGTGTTGGGAATGCCCAAACCGCGCAGCAGCGGCGTGACCCGGGCATCCCGGTCGATACGAAACAAGCCGCCGGAACGCCGCACAACGGGCAGGTCTTCGCCATTTTCGCCGATGTTGTTTTGCATGGTGCCGAGCCAGAGTCGCCCCTGGGTATCGCAACGGGCTTCGTTGCCGCGATTGCCCGGCTGCGGGTCCGCGACGCAGAACAAGGTCAGCCGTGGCTCAAGGCCTGGTGAATCCAGATCGAGCCGATACACGCCACTGCTCAACGTCACCAGCGCATCGCCGCTTTCGCAGGGAATGAAAGCCGACACGTGCTCGGGCATCTGCCAGATCTGCACGTTGGCACCGATCAGGCGCAGCGCCTGTTTACCGGCGATATCCACCCAATAGAGGGCCTGCGTCGGCGCATCCCAGAACGGGCCTTCGCCGAGGCGTGCCCGGTGTCCGGTGACTGCGGTCCATTCCATGAAACCTCCTGCGTTGTTCTTGTTTTATGTGGGAGCGGGCTTGCTCGCGAAGAGGTCGTGTCAGACGACATTGACGTTGAATGACACACCGCCTTCGCGAGCAAGCCCGCTCCCACAGGGGATTAGTGTGATCAGCCGGCTTTTTTGTCGGCCATGACTTTTGGGTAGAAGCGTTTAATGGCCAGGTCGGCGTTGTCGATCAGGGTCATGCAAGCCCACACACCGCGTGCCGCGTCGCGGGCGGCGATGGCGTCGGCCATGTCTTTGTGAATCGGCAGCGTGCGGCGCAGTTCGTCCGGATCGGCGGCGGAGACTTCAAAAGACACCGCCAGCAACGCGCCGAGTGCCGGGACCATTTGTTCGATGAATTGATTGTGGCTGGCCGCGAGGATGCACTCGTGGAAGAACTGGTCGGCGCGGTTGTAATCGATGCCGCTGTGCACCGCGCGCTCCAGCGCGTTATAGGCCTGAAGCACCGCCTGCACCTGCTCGACGGTCGCTCGCTCGCAGGCCCAGCGCACGGCCATCGGCTCGATGGTGCGGCGTAAATCGAGGAGGTCGTCGACGAAGTTTTCCGGCAGGCCGCTGCGGGACAGCCAGCCGACGACTTGCGGATCGAAGAGGTTCCAGCGCCGCACCGGCAATACCCGCGTGCCGACCTTCGGCCCGACTTCGAGCATGCCTTTGGCGACCAGGGTTTTGATGGCTTCGCGGATGACAGTGCGACTGACGCCGAGCTGCTCGCCCAGGTCAGCCTCAACCTTTAGGGTTTCGCCGGGTTTTACCTGGCCCGCCGCAATCCAGCAACCCAGCCAATCGACCGTCGATGCGTGAAAACTGCTGGACATGGGCACCTCGATGCAGGGACGGCACAATGCCGTTCGCGATGGTTGCCCACGCTAATCATCATACGATTGGGTGTCAATTTGATTTTTTGAAAAGCACATAAAACCAATGTGGGAGCGGGCTTGCTCGCGAAAGCGGTATTTCAGTCAACATCTCTGCTGAATGACACACCGCTTTCGCGAGCAAGCCCGCTCCCACAGGGATATGTGTTACGGCTCAAGGCCGATGGGGAAGAAGATGCCGCCACTCCATACACCAAGCCAACGCTGCCCATCGATTTCACGAGTCACCGCCAGCTCCACCAACTGGTAAAACACATTGCGATGAATCAGCGCTTCGAGATTGGTGCGCACATGCACGTAAGGCGCAGGCTCTTGTGTCACCGGATCAATCACCACGCGGATCGCATGGTCGGCACCGGCCTCGGCGGTTTCATCCACATGGGTGGTGAAGCGCAAGACCTGGGCTTCACCCTCGCCTTCAACATCCACGGCAATCGCCACGAACGGAGCGTCGTCAACCTTGATGCCGACTTTCTCGACCGGGGTGATGAGGAAATAATCATCGCCGTCGCGGCGAATGATGGTGGAGAACAGTTTGACCATCGGCTTGCGCCCGATCGGCGTGCCCAGGTAATACCAGGTGCCGTCGCGGGCGATGCGCATGTCGATGTCGCCGCAGAAGTCGGGGTTCCACAAGTGGACCGGTGGCAAGCCTTGGGTCTTGGGGATTTGCCCCAACAGGTCGTTGGCTTTTTGCGGGCCACTCATGGCGTTCTCCTTGGAATTACTGGTCGCTGAACCCCAGCAGGCTGCGCGCGTATTGCCGCAGCGGCGGGCCCATCAGGTCTTCAGGTTTTTTGTCGTAGAACGTCAGTAAACCGCCACGACTCTTGATACGTGCAGTATCAATCAAATACTGGGTGCTGGTCTCGATCAACATGATCTGAATCACGCCGGAGTCGATACCGAGACGATCCACGGCTTCCTGATCGAGCCATTCGTCCGTGTTGCCGATACGGTCGTCAGTCTTGGCGAAACGGGTGTAGAGCAGGTAATGCGCACCGACCGCACGGGCTTCGCCCATGGCCTGGTCGAGGCCTTCCGGCGTGCGTGCACGGCGGACCATCGGGAAGTATTCGATAAAACCGTCGAAGGCGACTTCGGCGATCACGTTAGGTCGCGGGTAGACCGCACTGCCCGGCGGCACAAAGGCGCCTTGGGCGATATAGACGAACGAATCCGGCTGAATGCGCAGGTTGTGCACGCGGCGGCTGTCGCTGTGGTCAAGCAGCCCCACGTCGCTCATGTGGTAGCGAGCTTCTTCAGCCATATCGCTGACATTCATGCAGCCACCAAGCGCCAAAACGGCCAGCAGCAAAACCAGGCTACGCATCCTACCCTCCAGAGGCCGGTGACGGAAAACCGGCGAATGGCCATGGGATGCAGCTTCCGCGCCAGCTCCAGAACGTCGTTGCCTGTTCGAACGCATTCGCGGGCAAGCCTCGCTCCTACAGGTTTATGTCGTTCACAAAATTGTGCCAACAACCATCCTGTAGGAGCGAGGCTTGCCCGCGAAGAGGCCGGTTCAGCCGCCGATGATTTTCATGACGGTCGCACCACCGGAAAATGCCACTTCCTGCTTGTCACCCAAGGCCTTCACCAAGAGTCGCTGCAAAGCCGGCAATGCCTGATGACGCGGTTTGTCCAGCAGATCGCCGACATAGTGACGATTGCTCGACGACAGGCAGCCATGCAGCCACCCGGTTGAAGACAGGCGAAGCCGCGAACAGGTTCGACAGAACGGAACACTTTCGTTGGCGATTACCCCGAAATAGCCCTGCCCCGGAATTTCATAGCGCACCGCCGTGGCGTCAACCGGCGCATCGGCCTGGAGATACTCATAGCGATCACCGATCAAGCTCAGCAGTTGCTGAAGGCTGACGAATTGTTGCAGGAATGCGTTGTTGTCGCTGGCCAGGTGGCCCATGCGCATCAGCTCGATGAAGCGCAACTCGTAACCGCGTTCCAGGCAATAATCGAGCAGCGGCATCACCTGATCGAGGTTCTGCCCGCGCAACGGCACCATGTTGACCTTGATCTTCATGCCGGCGGCGCTGGCCTGGTCCATGCCATCGAGCACAGTCGCCAGATCGCCGCCGCGAGCAATGCTGCGGAATGCGCCGGCATCCAGGGTATCGAGGGAAACGTTGATGCGACGAATGCCGGCATCGACCAGCAGGGGCAGTTTTTTCGCCAGCAATTGACCATTGGTGGTCAGGCTGATGTCTTGCAGGCCCATCTGCCCGACAGCGGTCATGAAGGCTTCGAGTTTGGGGCTGACCAACGGCTCACCGCCGGTGATGCGCAGCCGTTCGATCCCCGCCGCCTCGATCAAGTAGGCAACGCCGCGTGCCATGGCCTCAGCCGACAGTTCATCCTGTGCAGCGACCAGCCGCTTGCCGTTAGGCACGCAGTAGGTACACGCGTAATTGCAGGCGGAGGTCAGGCTGATTCGCAGATTACGAAAACGCCTGCCTTGACGGTCAACGATCATGGTCACTCCGGCACAAGGAATTCGGACGACGTAAAACTTGACTCACAAATCAAGTTTTAGCAAGTCCCATGCCTGAGTATATTACTGAGGTACTGCGCCATATAGCGAAATCATGGCGCAATAAGGCAACTGAATGACTCAGCTACTCGGCGTGTCGGTGTCGCGCTTGCGCTTGTTGCCCATGCGCACGCCGATGTCCATCAGGAACTGGAAGAAGCCTTCCTGATCTTCCAGCACATTGCTCCAGAACGGCGAGTGATACAGCGCCACGGCGCCGTGCACCAGCGCCCAGGATGCGCAGTAATGGAAGTAAGGCGGCACGTCTTCGAGCTTGCCTTCGCTGATCCGGCCCTTGATCAGCAGGGTCAGGCGTTCGAAGTTCGAGGCGCGAATCTTGTGCAGCTCCTCGATCATCTCCGGCACCTGGTTGCCCTTGACCACCTTTTCTTCCAGGCGATCGAACAAGCGGTAACGTTGCGGATCGCGCATGCGGAATTCGAAGTAGGCCCGGGACAGCGCTTCCTTGTCCTTGTCGACATCGGCCGAATGCAACAGCTCGTTCAAATCGCGCTCGTAATCGAGCATCAGGCGCAGGTAGATCTCCGCCTTGGATTTGAAGTGCTTGTAGATTGTGCCTTTGCCGATACCGACGGCATCAGCAATCATCTCGACGGTGACACTGTCTTCACCTTGGTCGAGGAACAGCTTGAGCGCGGTATCGAGAATTTCTTGCTCACGGCGACGAAATTCACGGACCTTACGAGGTTCTTTATGCATAAGAAAAGGTCTGTCGGGGTCAAAATTCGAAGCCGCGTATTATGCCTAACTTGCGGCAAAATGCACGGATCATCCTTCCATATCTGTGTTTCTAGATGAATTCTGTCAGCACCAGCTTTTAATGAGAACTCTTCCGAAGCGCCTGTATTCCAAAATTGTTTAAAAACCTGGGCCGGTAAACTGGACTCAGCGCAATACTGATCAATACTTCAACTGTCGGCGGGGCATCTCCCCCAAGTGCCGCGTCGATATTGGTACCAACGGACCGCGTACCATTGTTTTACTCCTAATGGTCTTAACCCGGATTCACCCCCCAGAACCCGGGTTTTTTTTGCCTGCGATTTAACCTTTCACATGCGCCAGCGGGAACAGTCGCTTGAAGTTCTCGGTCGTCTGCGCGGCAAATCGCTCGTAGGATTCACCGCGTAGCATTGCCAGAAACTCTGCCACTTCCCGCACATATTGCGGCAGGTTCGGCTTGCCGCGATAAGGGATCGGCGCCAGGTACGGCGAGTCGGTTTCCACCAGCAATCGGTCGGCAGGCACTTTACTGGCCACGTCACGCAGCGCATCGGCGTTGCGGAAAGTGACGATGCCCGACAGGGAAATGTAGTAACCCATGTCCAGCGCCGCTTTGGCCATGTCCCAATCTTCGGTAAAGCAATGCAAAACGCCGGCCTGGGGCAACGCGGCTTCGCGCAACAGATTCAGCGTGTCCGCCCGGGCGCCGCGCGTGTGAATGATCACCGGTTTGCCGGTCTGTTGCGCGGCTTGCAGGTGCAGGCGAAACGATTCCTGCTGCAACTCCGCCGCTTCAGGTTCGTAGTGATAATCCAGGCCGGTTTCACCAATCGCGACCACACGCGGGTGGTTGAGCTCCTGCAGCAGCCAGTCCAGCGCTGGCGCAGCGCCCGGTTGCACGTCCAACGGGTGCACGCCGACCGAACAGTCGACATCGTCATAACGTTCGGCCAGGGCTTTGACGTCGGCGGCGTTGTCGACACTGACGCCGATACACAGAAAGTGCCCTACCCCGCGCTGGCGGGCCGCGTCGAGTGCGGCATCCAGCGAGCCGTCATGGGCGGCGAGGTCAAGGCGATCAAGGTGACAATGGGAATCTACGAGCATAAAAAGGGCTGCAACTTACATCGTATGAGTGGGACGGTCGGACTTCAGGGCTCCGGCCAGGTGGGTTTCGATTCGACTGCGCGCGGTGTCGTCACCGTCGTTGAACTGCACGCCGACGCCAGCGGCCCGGTTGCCTTGCGCGCCTTTGGGGGTGATCCAGGCAACCTTGCCGGCGACCGGAATTTTCTCCGGCTCGTCCATCAGGTTCAGCAGCATGAATACCTCATCGCCCAACTTGTAGCTCTTGTTGGTCGGGATGAACAGGCCACCGTTCTTGATGAAGGGCATGTAGGCCGCGTAGAGCACGGAGTTGTCCTTGATGGTCAGGGACAAAATGCCGTTGCGCGGCCCCGGATTGACGACTTCATTCATGCTGACCTCCGCTGCTGATGTTCAGAGGATAGGCCCAGTCGGTCACTTCTGGGTAGGCAATGACGCCCATTGCACCAGCAACGCTTCAAGCAACAGCACCCGATTGAGGTTGGCCTTGCTCATGACTTTCTGACGCTGGGCGAGGATCCAGTCCTGAATGTTCAGGACTTTGTCCTGAGCGCTTTTCTGCGCCAGATATTGAATCACCTTGCGCATATCGGCCAATCCCAGCCCGTCTTCATCCTGAGTCAGCTGATACCGCAGGATCAGGCTCGACCAGTCGCAGAACCAGTCAAACAGCAACAACAGCGGAATCGCGTTCCAGCCTTCGGCCAGTTGTGTCGGCGATTGCTGCTGCTTGAGCAACTTCTTCACACCGTCGACCACCAGCGCCCGCTGTTCGCGCACACCCTGGGCCTGCAAATTCACCGCCGCCAGCGGTGAGCCGGCGGCCAGGGTCAGCAGCTCGACGCGCTCTTCTTCCGAGCTGTCCGGTAACGCCTTGGCCAGCCACGCAAGGCTCATGGCCTCGCTTGGCAGTGGACAGGCTTGCTGCACGCAGCGGCTTTTGATGGTGGGCAACAGTCGACTGGTCTGGTGACTGACCAGTAACAGCACCGTATCGCCGGACGGCTCTTCAAGGCTTTTGAGCAAGGCGTTAGCGGCGTTGATGTTCATCGACTCGACCGGCTCGATCAACACTACTTTGCGCCCGCCCATCTGCGCGGTCTGGACCACGAAGCTGACCAGCTCGCGGACCTGATCGACCTTGATCGCCTTGTCGGCTTCTTCCGGTTCGAGGATGTAGTTGTCAGGGTGACTGCCGGCTTTGAGCAGCAGGCAGGATTTACATTCGCCGCAAGCGTCCTGCGCGGTCGCGCGCTGGCACAGCAGGCTGGCCATCAGGCGCTCGGCCAGCGCTCGCTTGCCGATCCCGGCCGGGCCGTGCAGCAGGTAGGCGTGCGCATGTTGTTTGCGACCTGCCAACTGCTGCCAGAGGCTGTCCTGCCACGGATAGGCTTCAGCCACGGGTCAACTCCAGCAGACGCGGCAACAAGGCGTCCAGCGACTGTTGAACCTGCGCCAGCGGCTGGGCGGCGTCGACCAGCACATATCGCGCCGGGTCGGCTTTAGCGCGTTTGAGGAACGCACTGCGCACCGCATCGAAAAACGTCCGCCCTTCGAGTTCGAAGCGATCCAGGCGACCGCGAGCGCTGGCACGGGCCAGACCCACTTCCACCGGCAGATCGAAAATCAGCGTCAGGTCCGGGCGCAATTCGCCCTGAACGAAGCTTTCCAGCGTAGCGATGCGCTCCAGCGACAAACCGCGACCGCCACCCTGATAGGCGTAGGTCGAGTCGGTAAAGCGATCGCACAACACCACCGCGCCACGGGCCAGCGCCGGGCGGATCACGCCGGCCAGATGCTGGGCGCGCGCGGCAAACACCAGCAACAGCTCGGTGTCGGGGTCCATGGCCTCCTCGACTGGCGCCAACAGCACCTCGCGGATCTTCTCGGCCAAAGGCGTGCCGCCCGGCTCGCGGGTCAACACCACTTCGATACCGGCGGCGCGCAGGCGCTCGGCGAGGTATTCGCGATTGGTACTCTTGCCGGCGCCTTCGGGGCCTTCCAGGGTAATAAACAAGCCAGTCACAGGCAGTCCTTAGTCAGAATCATTGCGGGCTTTGCGGCGCGGTTGCATCCGATTCGGGCGCGGGTGCAGCAGCGGGCTCTTTAGCAGGTTCTTGAGTCGTTTCTTGAGCCGGCTCTGGCGGCGTCACTGGTGCCAACGCCTCCGGGGCCGGGTCAGGCGAAGCCGCCGGGATCGGAGCCTGCTCATTCGTCGCCTCTGGCGCGGTGACCGGCGCCGGGCTGGAGCGGTAATCGGCGCGACGCTTGAGCTGAAATTCACGCACCGCGCTGTTGTGAGCATCCAGATCATCGGAGAACACGTGGCTGCCATCGCCGCGCGCAACAAAATACAGGCTGTTGCCGGCCACCGGGTTGAGTGCTGCATGGATCGCTTCGCGACCGACCATCGCGATCGGCGTCGGTGGCAGGCCGGAGATCACGTAGGTGTTGTAAGGGGTCGCTTCCTTGAGATGGGCGCGGGTCAACTTGCCGTTGTAGCGATCACCGAGGCCGTAGATCACGGTCGGATCGGTCTGCAACAGCATGCCCATTTCCATGCGCCGCACGAACACGCCAGCGATCTGCCCACGCTCTTGCGGCACGCCGGTTTCCTTTTCCACCAGCGAAGCCATGATCAGCGCCTGGTAGGGTTCGGTGTATGGCACGTCAGCCGCGCGCTGCCCCCACTCCTTGGCCAGGACTTCGTCGAGGCGGTCGTAGGCTTTTTTCAGCAGCTCGACGTCCGTCATGCCACGCACGAAACGGTAGGTGTCCGGGAAGAATCGCCCTTCCGGGAAGATCCCGGCGTGACCGAGCTTGTCCATCACTTCGCTATCACTCAAGCCGTTCAGCGTCTGCTCAAGCTTTTCATCCTTGGCCAGCGCAGCACGCACTTGATGGAAATTCCAGCCTTCGACCAGCGTCAGGCTGTACTGCACCATTTCGCCGCGTTTCCACAGGTCGATCAGGTTTTCCACCGTCATGCCGGGCTGCATGCGGTACTCACCTTTGTGCAACGGTTGCCCGGCCAGGTTGAAGCGCCAGTACACACGCAACCAGAAAGCGTCCTTGATGACGCCATCGGCTTCGAGTCGATAGAAAGTGCGGGTGGGTGTCGTGCCTTTGGGCACTTCCAGGAGTTGTTCCTGGGTAATGTTCAGCGGCTGTTCCAGCGCCGAATGAATCTTCCAGGCCGAAGCGCCCAGACACAGCCCTGCCAGAACCAGTCCGGTTTCCAGCAGCAGCAAGAATTTACGTCTCACGTATCAAGCATCCAGTAGCGCGCGGGCAATGGTTTGGAGTTTACGGGTGAGCGGCCCAACCGGCCAGCTCAGAGCTGCATAGGCGCGCACCGGCCAAACGCCATACACGCTGTTGCAGATAAAGACCTCATCAGCCCATTGCAGCTGTTCGAGGGTGATGTCGGTGATTTGCGTGGGAATCCCCAGCGACTCGGCTTGAAACAATAATTCGGCGCGCATCACGCCGGCCACACCGCAGCGCTTGAGATCGGCAGTGATCAACACGCCATCGCGGACCAGGAACAGATTACTGAACACACCTTCGATCACCCGCCCGGCCTGATCGAGCATCAAGCCTTCGGCATGCTCGGTGTCTTGCCATTCGGAACGGGCGATGACTTGCTCAAGACGGTTCAGGTGTTTGAGCCCGGCGAGCAAGGGTTGTCTGGACAGTCGTGTGGCGCAAGGAAACAGGCGAACGCCCTGCTCCGCATGTACAGCAGGATAAGCGGCAGGCGGGTTGCCCTGAAGAATGCGTCGGGCCTGGGCCGCAGGGTCAGGCGCGTAACCGCGCAGGCTGTCGCCGCGGGTGAGGATGAGTTTGAGCACGCCCTCGCCCAGTGCTGCGGCGTAGGCCAGCAGCTCGCTGCGGATCAGTGCGTGATCGGCCGTGATCGCCAGGCGTGAACAGCCTTGCGCCAGGCGCGACAGATGCCGGTCCAGCAACAGCGGCTGCCCGCTCCGCACGGCAATGGTCTCGAACAGACCATCACCGTAAGCCAGGCCGCGATCCTTCAGCGACAGAGCGTCAGCCGGCTGACCGTCGACCCAGCTGTCCATCAGTCAGCGAACCGGCGGAACACCAGCGAGCCGTTGGTACCGCCAAACCCGAAGGAGTTGGACAGGACCACATCGATGTCCATGTTGCGCGCGGTGTGCGGCACGAAGTCCAGGTCGCAGCCTTCGTCCGGCTCGTCGAGGTTGATGGTCGGCGGGGCCACCTGGCTATTGATCGCCAGCACACTGAAGATCGCTTCGACTGCGCCCGCCGCACCCAACAGGTGACCGGTCATGGACTTGGTCGAGCTGACCGCCAGCTTGTAGGCATGATCGCCGAACACCGACTTGATCGCGCAAGCTTCGGCAAGGTCGCCGGCCGAAGTCGATGTACCGTGGGCGTTGATGTACTGGACTTGATCGCTATTGATCTTCGCATCGCGCAGGGCGTTGGAAATGCAACGAGCAGCACCCGCACCGTCAGCCGGCGGCGACGTCATGTGGTAGGCATCGCCACTGGTGCCAAAGCCGATCAGTTCGGCGTAGATGGTCGCGCCGCGAGCCTTGGCGTGTTCCAGCTCTTCAAGCACCAGCGCACCGGCACCGTCAGACAGGACGAAGCCGTCACGGCCCTTGTCCCATGGACGGCTGGCACGGGTCGGCTCGTCGTTGCGGGTCGACAGTGCGCGGGAGGCACCGAAGCCGCCCATGCCCAGACCGCAAGCCGCCATCTCGGCGCCGCCGGCAATCATCACGTCGGCTTCGTCGTACATGATGTTGCGGGCTGCCATGCCGATGCAGTGCGTACCAGTGGTGCACGCGGTGGCAATGGCGTAGTTAGGTCCCTGTGCACCCAGGTGGATCGACAGGAAACCGGAAATCATATTGATGATCGAGCCAGGCACGAAAAACGGAGAGATCCGTCGTGGGCCGGAATCATGCAGCGTGCGGCTGGTTTCTTCGATATTGGTCAGACCGCCAATACCCGAACCCATGGCCACGCCGATGCGCTCACGGTTGGCGTCGGTGACTTCAAGACCGGCGTTACGCACCGCCTGAAAACCTGCGGCCAGACCGTACTGAATGAACAGGTCGAGCTTGCGAGCTTCCTTGACCGACAGGTATTCCTCGACATTGAAGCCCTTTACCGAGCCGCCAAAACGGGTGGAATAGGCAGAAAGGTCGGTGTGTTCGATCAGACCAATGCCACTACGGCCAGCCAGAATGCCCTGCCAACTGCTCGGCACATCCGTGCCCAGTGGCGACAACATACCCATACCGGTGACTACGACGCGTCTACGCGACACAGCACTCTCCTTTTTCAAATGACGACTTTGCATCAGGCCTAAAGAAAAAACCGCACGCCATGATGGCAGTGCGGTTTTTCCATGACAGCAAGCAACGATTACAAACTATTACGCCTGGTGGCTAGTAACGTAGTCGATTGCAGCTTGTACAGTAGTGATCTTCTCAGCTTCTTCGTCAGGGATTTCGGTCTCGAATTCCTCTTCCAGAGCCATCACCAGCTCAACGGTGTCAAGGGAGTCGGCACCCAGGTCTTCAACGAAGGAAGCAGTGTTGACCACTTCTTCTTCTTTAACGCCCAGTTGCTCAGCAACGATTTTCTTGACGCGCTCTTCGATGGTGCTCATACCTTGTTTTCACTCCTAATGGACAAATTCAGGCAGCTGGCCAGTGGGTAAGTGTATAGAAAGACTTTTCAGTTTTTCAACTGAAAGCTTCACTCCTCAAACCCCGTGACCCTCTGCCTATAAATAGATTGCAGCTTTATAACGGATTTTAGACAGCTCGTATGACATTTTTTTGAAGCAACCCGTCACATTTAACTCATGTACATCCCGCCGTTCACCGGGATTGTAGCCCCAGTAACGTAAGCCGCACCGTCGGATGCAAGAAAAGCGACCACAGACGCGATCTCTTGAGCTTGCCCCAGACGACCCAGCGGAATTTGCGCCTGCAAGACTTCACGCTGTGCCTCGGGCAGTTCGCGGGTCATATCGGTGTCGATGAACCCAGGGGCCACCGAGTTTACCGTAATCGAACGCGAACCGACTTCACGCGCCAGAGCACGGCTGAAACCTTCCAGACCTGCCTTGGCGGCAGCGTAGTTTACTTGGCCTGCGTTGCCCATGGCACCCACAACCGAGCCAATACTGATAATTCGTCCCCAACGGGCTTTGGTCATACCGCGCAGAACGCCCTTGGACAGGCGGAACAGACTGTTCAGGTTGGTATCGACGACGTCATGCCACTCGTCGTCTTTCATGCGCATCACCAGGTTATCGCGGGTGATGCCGGCATTGTTGACCAGGATCGCCGGCGCACCGAACTGCTCCTGGATGCTCGCCAGCACAGCGGCAACGGATTCGTCGCTGGTGACATTCAGTTCCAGGCCAGTGCCTTGAATACCGTTTTCTTTCAGGGTAGCGGCGATGCGCTCGGCACCCGAGGCGGATGTCGCGGTGCCCACAACAATGGCGCCCTGACGACCCAGTTCCAGGGCGATGGCCTGGCCGATACCGCGGCTCGCACCGGTGACCAGTGCAACTTTACCTTGCAGACTCATGCAAGCTTCTCCTGATTCAGGCCAACGCTGCACGGGCGGCAGCGAAGGCGTCTGGGGTATTGAGGTTGGATGTCGACACGCCTTCGGCGCAGCGTTTGTTCAAGCCTGCCAGCACTTTGCCGGGGCCGCATTCGACCAACTGGGTCGCGCCCTTGGCGGCCAGCGCCTGGACCGATTCAACCCAGCGCACAGGCTTGTAGAGCTGCTCAAGCAGATCGCGCTTGAGGGTTTCGAGATCGGCCGGCACGTTCGCGCTGACGTTTTGTACCACAGGAATCTGTGGCGCCTGCCAGTTGATCGCAGCGATCGACTCGGCGAAACGCTCGGCGGCTGGACGCATCAGCTCGCAATGGGACGGTACGCTGACCGGCAACGGCATGGCGCGTTTGGCACCACGAGCCTTGCAGCCTTCGATGGCGCGCTCGACCGCAGCCTTGGCACCGGCGATCACGACTTGACCCGGAGAGTTGAAATTGACCGCGCTGACCACTTCGCCTTGCGCCGCTTCGGCACAGGCTGCCAGTACGTCAGCATCGTCCAGACCGAGAATGGCAGCCATACCGCCCTGCCCGGCCGGAACGGCTTCTTGCATCAGCTGACCGCGACGCTCCACCAGTTTCACCGCGTCGCCCAGACTCAGGCTGCCCGCAGCGACCAGGGCGCTGTACTCGCCCAGGCTGTGACCGGCAACATAAGCCGGACGCGCACCACCTTCCGCCAGCCACAGACGCCACAAGGCGATCGAGGCGGTCAGAATGGCCGGCTGGGTTTTATCGGTTTGATTGAGTTGCTCTTCCGGCCCTTGCTGGGTCAGTGCCCACAGGTCGTAACCGAGCGCGTCGGATGCTTCTTTGAATGTTTCGAGGACCACCGGATGTTGCGCGCCCAACTCGGCCAGCATGCCGAGGGACTGCGAACCCTGTCCTGGAAAGACGAATGCGAGGGAAGCAGACATGTAACAAGCCCCTAATGATCTTGTCGTCGGAGAATTGACGTCCCGCTTGGGGGACGCAAGAAACTGACAGTTGGATGGCAAATTGAACTGAGCGGTCACATTTAAGCATTGTCCGACGAAAACGCCTAAAGCAACAAATCCTCCAGACGACCGTGAATGCGTTCCGGCAGGTTTTCCTGGATCTCGATCAAGGCCCGCTGAATCGCACTCTGGAAGCCCTGAACCCCTGCCGAACCGTGGCTTTTCACCACAATCCCCTGCAACCCGAGGAAGCTTGCGCCGTTATGCCGAGCAGGCGCCAGATCAGCCTGAAGACGCTTCATCAGCGGCAGCGCCAGGGCGCCCACCATTTTCGATGCGAGGTTTTTTTTGAAAAGCGCTTCAATTCGCCCGGCAATCATGGTCGCCAGACCTTCACTGGACTTGAGCAAAATATTGCCGACAAAACCGTCGCACACCACCACATCCGCCTCGCCACGGTACAAACCGTCACCCTCGACAAAACCGATGTAGTTGATGCCGCGAGCACTCTGCAACAAGGTTGCCGCCAGCTTGACCTGCTGATTGCCCTTGATGTCTTCGGTGCCGATGTTCAGCAATGCAACCCGTGGACGAACGATGCCCAGGGTTTGCGCCGCGACCGAGCCCATCACCGCAAACTGCAGCAAATGCTCGGCGCTGCAATCGACGTTGGCGCCCAGGTCGAGTAACTGACAGTAGCCCTTCTGCGTCGGAATCGCCGCGACCATGGCCGGCCGGTCAATGCCCGGCAAGGTCTTGAGCACGAACCGTGACAAGGCCATCAGCGCGCCGGTATTGCCGGCGCTGACGCAGGCCTGAACCTTGCCATCACGCAACAACTCAAGCGCCACGCGCATCGACGAATCCGGCTTGCCACGCAAGGCCTGGGCAGGTTTTTCGTCCATGGTGATCACTTCGGATGCCGGGGTAATCGACAGGCGCGAGCGATCCACAGCCGATTGGCCAGCGATCAATTCTTCAAGAAGGGAGGGTTGACCGACAAGGGTCAGGTGCAGCGAGGGTGTAGCAATCAGACAAGCGAGGCTGGCCTGAACAATGCTGCGGGGACCGAAGTCCCCGCCCATTGCGTCAATCGCGATGACTTGAGCGGACAAGTGATTACTCGTCAGCGCCCTTGTCGATCACTTTACGGCCACGGTATACGCCTTCTGGCGATACGTGGTGACGCAGGTGAACTTCACCGGTGGTTTTTTCTACAGACAGGGTGCTAGCCTCGAGAGCGTCGTGCGAACGACGCATGTCACGGGCGGAGCGGGATTTTTTGTTCTGCTGAACAGCCATAATTGATTAACTCCTAAACGTTTGGGTCACGCTTTAACTGCGCCAATACACTGAACGGGTTGGACCGCGTTACCTCGTCCTCGCTCGGTTCGGGCTCATCGAGACCCGCCGGCTGCTGGCATTCTTCCGGATGATGAGCAGGCACAATGGGCAAGGCGAGCAGAAGCTCCTCCTCGATCAGTGACTGCAGATCCAAAGGATCTTCGCCCAGTTCCAGCACGTCATAACCTTTCGGCAACGACTGGGTATTCGCACCCTCCTTCACCACAGCATAACTGCATTCGCTGTGGATCGGCAGGGTGACCAGCTCAAGACAACGCTGGCAAACCATTTTGACTTCGGTGTCGATAAAGCTGTGGATTACCACAGACTTACGTTCATCTCGTTCAAAAACGAATTTAGCCTGCACCGTACCGACATTGTCGGAAAGCGGGTCGCAGAGTCTCTCCAAATCGGCCAGCAGCAGTTCACCTTGAAGGGTGGTGCCACGGTCAGCCAATTTGCGCGGGTCAACGTGAGGTGGAATCGGGTCATTCAACATAGGCGCAGCATTATAGGGATGCACCCAGCCATGTCAAAGGAAATTCAGCCCTGTCCGTCACCTGGAAGCCTCGCTAGAATTCGCGCCTGTCTTCTGGAGATGCGCATGCTGCCTTTATTACTCGCTTCAAGCTCAGTGTATCGCCGGGAATTGCTGGCCCGCTTGCAGCTGCCGTTCACCTGCAGCTCGCCGGACATCGACGAAAGTCATCGGCCGAATGAGGCCGCCGTCGAACTGGTAAAGCGCCTCGCCGAAGAAAAAGCCCGGGCTCTTGCCGGCAGCCACCCCGCCCATCTGATTATCGGCTCCGATCAGGTCGCGGTGCTCGGCGAGCGCATTATCGGCAAACCCCACACCTTCGAAAAGGCTCGCGAGCAGCTGCTGGCCTCAAGCGGCGCCAGCATAACCTTTCTGACCGGCCTGGCCCTGCTCAATAGCCAGACGGGACACTGCCAGGTCGACTGCGTGCCGTTCACCGTACACATGCGCACACTCGACACCGCACGCATCGAACGCTACCTGCGCGCCGAACAGCCCTACGATTGCGCTGGCAGCTTCAAGGCCGAAGGTTTGGGGGTGAGCCTGTTTCAACGCACCGAAGGCCCTGACGCCACCAGCCTGATCGGCCTTCCGCTGATTCGTCTGATCGACATGCTATTGGCTGAAGGGGTGCAAATCCCCTGACAGCTGTCGAGTCCTTCACTGATCTTGAGGACGCCATCGCCGGCAAGCCGGCTCCTACAGGATGTGAGCGCCAACAAAAAACCGGCCACTTGGGCCGGTTTTTTTATGTAGCCGGAAGATCAGCGCAGCGACGGACCCTGGAAGCCCATCCACATCGCCAACTGCTCAGCCACGCTGGCGCCCAGTTTCTTCGAGAAGCGATCGAACGGCGATTCCTGAACAGTGAAGTCCACCAGCTCTTTCTCGCCAATCACATCACGCGCCACCGAACTGGCATTTCCAAGACCATCGATCAACCCCAGCGGCAGCGCCTGCTCACCGGACCAGACCAACCCGGAGAACAACTCCGGATGCTCTTTGTCCTTGAGCCGGTCGCCACGACCCGTCTTGACGCTGTTGATGAACTGCTGGTGCGTCGTATCGAGCACGCCCTGCCAGAACCGGGTTTCCTCAGGCTTCTGCGGCTGGAACGGATCGAGGAACGACTTGTGCTCGCCCGACGTATAGGTCCGACGCTCGACACCGAGCTTCTCCATGGTGCCGACAAACCCGTAACCGGCCGCCGTCACGCCAATGGAACCCACCAGGCTCGCCTTGTCGGCGTAAATCTGATCCGCCGCACTGGCGATGTAATAAGCGCCGGAAGCCCCCAGATCGGAGATTACCGCGTAAACCTTGGTGTCCGGGTTCAGGCCGCGCAACCGGCGAATCTCGTCATACACGTAGCCGGACTGCACCGGACTGCCGCCCGGACTGTTGATGCGCAGGATGACACCCTTGACCTTCTTATCTTCGAAGGCGGCACGCAGGCTACCGACGATGTTGTCAGCGCTGGCGGGCTCCTTGTCGGCGATCATGCCCGTCACTTCGATCAACGCAGTGTAATTAGCGCTGCGAGTGGCGGCTTTTTCCATGTCCATCAACGGCGTAAACAGCACCAGTGCGCCAAACAGGTACACAAAGGTCAGCAATTTGAAGAAAATCCCCCAGCGACGCGACCGACGCTGCTCCTGCACGCTGGCGAGCAGGGTCTTTTCCAGCAGCTTCCAGCTTTTTTCGTCACCGCTCTCTGCGCTCGGCTTGGCGGGCGCTTTCCATTCGTCGGTCATGGCCATCTACCCCGGCAAAAACTAATTAAGCCCGCTGACTCAGCCAGGCATGCAATTCTGAAAAACGATCAATGGCCAGCGCCGGCTCGAACAATTTCAGCGCTTCAATCGATTGCGCGCCGTAGCTGACCGCCACCGAATCCATGCCGGCGTTGCGCGCCATCTGCAGGTCGAATGACGAATCGCCAACCATCAACGCTTGCTCCGGGCGAACTTCGCAATGGGCGAGGATCTGCTCAAGCATCAGTGGATGGGGTTTGCTGGCGGTTTCGTCGGCGGCACGGGTGATATCGAAATAATCTTCCCAGCCGTGCGCCTTCAGCACCCGATCCAGTCCGCGACGCGCCTTGCCGGTAGCAACGGCTAAATGATAACCCTCGGCGCGGAACGCCTCCATCGACTCGACAACCCCTTCGAACAACGGCGAAGGCACGGCTTCAGAGGCGATGTAGTGGTCCGCATAATGCTCGCGAAACGCCACCAGTTCGGTATCGCTGATCTCGGGGTACAACGTGCGAATCGCCTCCGGCAGGCCCAGACCGATGATGCCTTTGACAGCAAAGTCATCGCGCAACTGAAAACCGGAACGCTCGGACGCAACATGCATTGCTTCGACAATCCGACCAATGGAATCAGCCAGCGTGCCGTCCCAATCGAAAATCAGCAGTTTGTAATCAGAGGGGTGCACTCAGGCGCTCCACAGTCTTGGCCCACATCTCGTCGACAGGCGCCTGCAACTTCAGTTCGCCGCCATCCGGCAGCGGCACGGTCAGCATGTACGCATGCAGGAACAGGCGTTTGCCGCCCAGATCGCGGATTTCCTTGCTGAAATCGTCATCGCCGTACTTGGTGTCGCCGGCAATGCAATGCCCGGCGTGCAAGGTGTGAACACGGATCTGGTGAGTCCGACCGGTGATCGGCTTGGCCTCGATCAGGGTGGCAAAGTCGCCGAATCGACGCAGAACCTTGAACACGGTCACCGACTCCTTGCCCTCCTCCTCGTCGACCTCGACCATCCGCTCGCCGGAGCGCAGATTGCTCTTGCCCAGCGACGCACGGACTTGCTTGATCGATGCCGCCCAGTTGCCGCGAACCAGCGCCATGTAGCGCTTGTCCACGCCATCACCGCGCAAGGCCGTGTGCAAGTGACGCAGCATGCTGCGTTTCTTGGCGATCATCAGCAGGCCGGAGGTGTCACGGTCAAGGCGGTGAACCAGCTCGAGCTCCTTGCAATCCGGACGCAACTGACGAAAGGCTTCGATCACGCCGTAAGTCAGGCCGCTGCCGCCGTGAACCGCAATGCCGCAAGGCTTGTTGATCACGATCAGCGCTTTGTCTTCATAGACAATCGAGGCTTCAAGTCGCTGCAGCAAGCCCTGGGCCAGCGGCACGGGTTCGTCGCGTTCAGGCACGCGAACCGGCGGCACGCGCACGATATCGCCCGCCTGCAGCTTGTATTCGGGCTTGATCCGGCCTTTGTTCACTCGCACTTCGCCTTTACGCAAAATGCGGTAAATCAAGGTCTTGGGCACGCCTTTGAGCCGAGCGAGAAGGAAGTTATCAATACGTTGGCCGGCATATTCCGGCGAGACCTCAAGCAGTTGTACGCCTGGGGTCGAGGGGGCAGTAGTCGTCATGGCGCGGATGATATCAATTTTTTATGGAATTGAAGCACTTAATCATTACTGCTATAGTCGCGAACGCCGCCAAAAGCGGCCTGGACAGCGGACAAACGGTCAAAAACCGGCCCTGACCAATGCAATTCACCAGGACGCGAGGCCGTCCTACGGCGCTTTCGCTACGTAACGGTGGAGTTTGCAGGTGTAACGAGCGCAGGTGACATGAGGCCTGAATCACGCCGCAAAGCAGAGTTTTCACTCGCTACGCGAGCCCATATTCACGGCCAGTTCACAAAGTGCAGTCAGCTGCGAATGACCCCGAGCGAACGCTTCGGAAACAACGCCTAAATTAGCCATGATGCGTGACCTCCCCTTTCGGAGCTCACGGTAAATGCCAACCCGCTGCGGATTCTGCGCGCGGCAGCACCCGAATTATCAGGGATACGTGTAGGGTGGAGATGCACAACCGCTGGACTGTGTAGCAATAGGCTTTATCAAGACGCTTCATCTCGTCCACAGCCGCCGGTTGATTCCTCCTCCTGACTGAGTGCTTAAGTAGCCACAGCAAGCAGGACGCGTACGTCGCGACGAAGGCCCACATTGGCCGGACTTCGCTAGACACGGGAATGGCCAACCACTCCCGACGCACCTGACACCGACCATGAGAAGTCGTGTGTGCCGAACGCCGTTTCCGGCAGCCCGGAAACCGACGGTACTACATGAAAAGAATGCTGATTAACGCAACTCAACCCGAAGAGTTGCGTGTTGCACTGGTAGATGGCCAACGCCTCTACGACCTGGACATCGAATCCGGTGCACGCGAGCAGAAGAAGGCCAACATCTATAAAGGCCGGATTACTCGCATCGAACCAAGCCTTGAGGCTGCCTTTGTCGATTTCGGCTCCGAGCGCCACGGCTTCCTGCCCCTCAAAGAAATCTCCCGCGAATACTTCAAGAAAGCCCCTGAAGGCCGCGTCAACATCAAAGACGTCCTGAGCGAAGGCCAGGAAGTCATCGTTCAGGTTGAAAAAGAAGAACGTGGCAACAAGGGCGCAGCCCTGACCACCTTCATCAGCCTGGCCGGTCGTTACCTGGTTCTGATGCCGAACAACCCGCGTGCCGGCGGTATCTCCCGTCGCATCGAAGGTGAAGAGCGCAACGAACTGCGTGAAGCCCTGAACGGTCTGGTTGCACCGGCCGACATGGGTCTGATCGTGCGCACTGCCGGCCTGGGCCGCAGCAGCGAAGAAATGCAGTGGGACCTTGATTACCTGCTGCAACTCTGGACCGCCATCAAAGAAGCCTCGCTGGATCGCTCCGCGCCGTTCCTGATCTACCAGGAAAGCAACGTGATCATCCGCGCCATCCGCGATTACCTGCGCCAGGACATCGGCGAAGTGCTGATCGACAGCGTTGAAGCCCAGGACGAAGCCCTGACCTTCATCCGTCAGGTGATGCCGCAGTACGCCAGCAAGATCAAGCTGTACGAAGACAGCGTTCCGCTGTTCAACCGTTTCCAGATCGAAAGCCAGATCGAGACCGCTTTCCAGCGCGTCGTCGAGCTGCCTTCCGGTGGTTCCATCGTTATCGATCCGACCGAAGCCCTGGTGTCCATCGACATCAACTCGGCGCGCGCCACCAAAGGCAGCGACATCGAAGAAACCGCCCTGCAGACCAACCTTGAAGCCGCCGAAGAAATCGCCCGTCAGTTGCGCCTGCGCGACATCGGCGGCCTGATCGTCATCGACTTCATCGACATGACCCCTGCCAAGAACCAGCGCGCCGTGGAAGAGAAAGTCCGCGAATGCCTGGAAGCCGACCGCGCTCGCGTGCAGGTTGGCCGCATCTCGCGCTTCGGCCTGCTGGAAATGTCCCGTCAGCGCCTGCGTCCATCGCTCGGCGAAAGCAGCGGCATCGTTTGCCCGCGTTGCAACGGCACCGGCATCATCCGTGATGTTGAATCGCTGTCGCTGGCGATCCTGCGCCTGATCGAAGAAGAAGCCCTGAAAGACCGCACCGCCGAAGTTCGCGCACAAGTGCCAATTCCGGTCGCAGCCTTCCTGCTTAACGAAAAACGCAACTCGATCACCAAGATAGAACTGCGCACCCGTGCCCGCATCGTCATTCTGCCGAACGATCACCTCGAAACGCCGCACTTCGAAGTTCAGCGCCTGCGTGATGACAGCCCGGAAGCCAGCATCAACCAGTCCAGCTACGAAATCGCTGCTGCCGCTGCCGAAGTCGAAGAAGTCCAGCCAGCCGCTGCGACCCGCACCCTGGTTCGCCAGGAAGCCGCGGTCAAGACTGCGCCGGCCCGCGCCAACGCTCCGGTTCCGACCGAAGTCGTCGCCGCACCGGTTGCTGCACCGGCCGCCGCGCCAGAGCCAAGCCTGTTCAAAGGCCTGGTGAAGTCGCTGGTCAGCCTGTTCGCTACCAAAGAAGAGCCTGCTGCTCCGGTTGTGGTTGAAAAACCAGCGACCACCGAGCGCCCGGCTCGCAACGAAGAGCGTCGTAACGGCCGTCAGCAGAGCCGCAACCGTAACGGTCGCCGCGATGAAGAACGCAAGCCTCGCGAGGAACGTGCACCGCGTGAAGAACGCGCACCACGTGAGCCACGCGAAGCCCGTGAAGAAACCCCGGCAGTCGCTCGCGAAGAACGCGCTCCACGTGAAGAGCGCGCACCACGCGCCCCTCGCGAAGAACGTGCACCGCGCGCGCCTCGTGAAGATCGCAAGCCACGTGGCGAGCGTGAAGAACGTGTTCGTGAACTGCGTGAACCACTGGACGCCGCCGCTCCGGCTGCTGCCGCTACCGCTACTGCTGAAGAGCGTCCAGCTCGTCAGCCACGCGAAGAGCGTGCGCCACGTCCACCGCGTGAAGAGCGTCAACCACGCGCCGAGCAAGCCGCTGCCGCCGTTGCTGAAGAAGAGCTGACTGGCAACGAAGAGCAACTGCAGGAAGACGGTCAGGAAGGCGCCGAAGGCGATCGTCCACGCCGCCGCTCCCGTGGCCAGCGTCGTCGCAGCAACCGTCGCGAGCGTCAACGCGATGCCAACGGCAACGTGATCGAAGGTTCGGAAGAATCCGAGTCCGCCGAAGGTAACGAAGGCGCCGAAGCACCAAGCGCTGCCGATCTGGCCGCAGGCCTGGCTGTTACCGCAGCCGTTGCCAGCACCGTGATCAGCGCTCCGGCCGAAGCACAGGCCAACGAGCAAGCCGAACGCGCCACTGCCGCCACACTGGAAACTGCTCCAGTCGAAGCGCCAGTCGTTGAAGCGACCACGCCTGTAGAAGTAACTGCTGCTCCGGAAGTCGAAGTGGCTCCGGTTCGTGAAGCACAGCCTGAAGTCGAAGCTGCCGCTGAGCCTGCCGTTGTTGCTGAAACGCCTGCCGTGGTTGCAGAGCCGGTTGTTGAAACCGTCGCTGAAACCGTGACCGAAACCGTTCGTGAAGTTCGCGAAGAGCAAACCGCTTTCAACTGGGTTGCCGAGCCGGTAGCGGTCGAAACGCCAGCGCCAGTCGCTGAAGTTGCGGTTGTCGAGCCTGTTGTTGTGGCTGCCGAACCAGAAGTGGCTCCGGTTGTTGAAGCCCCTGTTGTCGCCGAAGTGGCTGCACCAGTGGTTGAAGCTGCCCCGGCCAGCGCCCTGACACCAAGTGGCCGCGCACCTAACGACCCGCGTGAAGTGCGTCGTCGCAAGCGTGAAGAAGAGCGCCTGCAGAAGGAAGCCGAACTGGCTGCCGCTGCTGCTCCGGCCGCTGTCGAAGTGGCACCGGTTGTTGCTGAAGTCGTCGAGGCTGCTCCTGCCCCGGCTGCTGAAGTGGCTGCCGAGCCAGCTGACTCCGTGATCGACGAAGCTCCACGCTCCGTTCAGGAAGCGGTAGAGCAACACGAGCAAGCCCAGGAAAAAGAGCACGAGCCTAAACCTCTCGTCTGATTCCATCGGCTACTAAAAAGCCCCGCCTGGTAACCCAGGCGGGGCTTTTTTATGCCGGCGGTTCCACAGTTAGACCGCGTTATCGTTCTTCGCGGGCAAGCCTCGCTCCTACAGGTTTTCCGCCGATCACTGTAGGAGCGAGGCTTGCCCGCGAAAGCGGTGTATCAGGCGAAAACCAACGCCTCAGGCACATCCACATCCCACAACACCCCGACATCCTCCACCGCCACCTCAACCACCCGCGCCGACGCAAACAACGGCTTGGCCCCGCGATCACCCGATAACGCCATCAACCCCGGTCCAAACGTTCGCCCGAAACCAACCGGATGGCCGTATTCGCCATTCATCACCGGTACGCTGATCCCATCATCAGAAATCCCCGCCAACACCTGCTCAACCGTCGACGGCAGAATGAACGGCATATCCCCCAACACAATCAACCAGCCACCGAGCTGCGGGCACGCTGCCACCCCCGCTGCAATGCTGTCGCCCATGCCGGAGGATTCCACCAGCACAATCTCGAAACCATACGCCTGAGCCATACGAGCCACTTGCGGGCGATCTTCGGTCGTCACCAGCACGCGCTTCGCCAGCGTGGCCGGCAAACTCACCAGCACCTGCTCGATCACCGAACGAACGCCGCCATCGCGCCCCGTACAGTCCGCCAACAACTTGTCCCTGTCGGCCCCCGCCACCTGTCGAAACCGAGTGCCCTGCCCCGCCGCCAACACGATGACGCCGATTGGCCCGCTCATGCCTCCTCCTGCAACGGCTTCTTCTGTTTCAGCTCGACGCCGTTCTTGATCGCGACAATTTCCGCCAGCAGCGACAAGGCGATTTCCGCCGGGGAATGGCTGCCGATGTGCAGGCCGATCGGGCCGTGCAAGCGCTCGATGGCCTCTTGGGACAAGCCTAGCTGAGCGAGGTTTTCCCGGCGCTTCAGGCTGTTGACCCGCGAACCCAGCGCACCGACGTAAAACGCACTGGAATCTAGCGCCGTCAGCAACGCCATGTCATCCAGACGCGGATCGTGAGTCAGCGCGACGATGGCCGTGCGTTCGTCGGTCTGGATGTTCAGCACCGCTTCGTCCGGCATACCGGATACGAAGCGCCCGTGCTGTTCTTCCCAGCCGTAGACGAACTCGGTGCGTGGATCGCAGATCAGCACTTCGAAATCCAGCAGCCGCGCCATCTCGGCAACATAACGGGACAATTGCCCCGCGCCGATCAACAACAACCGCCAACGCGGACCGTAAATGGCGCGCAACGTGGTGCCGTCAAAACTCAGCGCATCGTTCTTGGTCGCCGGCTGCAACGTCACTTCACCGCTCGCGATATCCAGCGAGCGCGCCGTGATTTCATGGGCCTCGCAACTCGCCAGCAACCCGGCAACCCAAGTCGGGTCGCCGACTCGTTCCTCGGTCAGGCGCAACGTGCCGCCGCACGGCAAGCCAAACCGTGCGGCCTCCTCGCGAGTAACGCCGTAAGTGATCAACTGCACCGGCGGCCCGTCAGCCGGAATCCGGCCATCGTGCAGCCGGGCGATCAAGTCATCCTCGACACAACCACCGGACACCGAACCGATCACCACTCCATCTTCGCGCAAGGCCAACATCGCGCCAGGTGCCCGGGGCGCGGTGCCCCAGGTCTGGACCACGCTGTACAACACCACTCGCTGACCGGCGCGGCGCCATTCCAGCACGCTGCGCAGGACATTCAGATCGACGCTGTCCATCAAGCCTCGGCCTTCTGCCAACCTTGCAATTGATAACGAACCGGCAAGTTGCGGATGCGTTTGCCGGTGGCGGCGAAAATCGCATTGCACAGCGCCGGCGCAATCGGCGGCACGCCAGGTTCACCGACACCGCCCAACGGCACCGCGCCCGGCGGCGTGACCAGATGCACGGCAACTTCCTTCGGCGCCAGGGACATGCGCGCCACTTCGTACATGTGGAAGTTGTCTTGCTGGACCTTGCCGTCCTTGAAACTGATCTCGCCCAGCACCGCGTTGCCCAGCCCCATCACACAAGCGCCTTCGAACTGCGAGCGAATTCGCTCGGGGTTGATCTGCGGGCCGCAATCCACCGCAATATCGGCCTTGTGCACGATCAACGTGCCGTCATCTTTGACTTCGACCTCGATCACCGCCGCCACGTAAGTGACAAAGCTGTAATGCACCGCCAGTCCCAGGCCTCGGCCCTTCGGCAACTCTCGCCCCCAACCCGCGGCTTTCGCGGCGGTTTCAAGGACGGTGCGCATGCGCCCGGTGTCGATCGGATAGCGTTCGGGCGACTCGCCGTAGTTCCACTCTTCACTCAACGTACGCGGATCGATCTGACGGTCCGGACCGAGCAATTTGATCTGGTACTTGAGCGGATCCTGTTTGGCCTTGTGCGCCAACTCATCGACAAAGCACTGGATCGCGAAGCCGTGAGGAATGTTCGACACCGAGCGATACCAGCCGACCCGCGTATGAATCGCCGCTTCCGGGTTCTCCAGGCGCACGTTGGGGATCGCGTAAGCCATGTTGGTGAAGCCCATGCCCAGCTCGAAAGCGGCCTCATGGTTCATGCCCGGCGCGAACAGCGCGGTGATACTCGGCGCGACCGTGCGGTGCAACCAACCCGACGGCAAGCCGTCCTTGTTCAGGCTGGCCTTCAGGTATTCAGCGGAGACGGTGTGGAAATACGAACAATGGATGTCGTCTTCACGAGTCCATTGCACCCGCACCGCCTTACCGGGGAATTCCTTGGCGAGGATCGCCGCTTCGATGATGAAGTCCGGCTTGGACTTGCGGCCGAAACCGCCGCCGAGCAGGGTGACGTGGAAGGTGACGTTATCGAACGGAATGCCCAGGCGTTCGCCGATTCGTTCACGGGTGACCTGCGGCGCCTGGCTTGGCGCCCAGGCTTCGCACACGCCATCCTTGAAACGGGCGATGGCGACCATCGGTTCCATCGGCGCTTGCGTCAGGTGCGGCAGATAGTAAGAGGCTTCGAGGGTGCTGTCGGCGCCGCTCATGGCCTGGTCGATGTTGCCGGTATTGCGCACCACTTTGCCGGGCTTGAGCGACGCCGCTTCAATTTCCTTGCGGTAGGCGATCGAGTCGTAACTGGCGTTGGGGCCGTCGTCCCATTCGATTTTCAGTGCATCGCGGCCCTTGATCGCCGCCCACGTATTGCTGGCCACCACCGCCACGCCGCCCAACGGCTGAAACTCCGAGGGCAGCGGACGGCCTTCGATCTGGATGACTTTGACCACCCCGGGGACTTTCAGCGCAGCGCTGTCATCCACGGATTTGACCTTGCCGCCGTACACCGTCGGACGTGCAATTGCGGCGTAAAGCATGCCGTCGATATGCACGTCGGCACCGTAGATCGCGCGACCGTTGACGATGTCAGCACCGTCGATGGCCTTGGTGCCTTCCTTGCCGATATAGCGGAATTCTGACGGCTCCTTGAGCCGCAGGCTGTCACGTGCCGGCACCGCCAGCGCACCGGCAGCGACGGCGAGCGCGCCGTAACCCAGTTCACGACCGCTCGGTTTATGGATGACTTTGTGCAATTGCGCGTGGCACTCGCCGACCGGGACTTTCCACTGTTCGGCGGCCGCCTGTTCGAGCATGGTCCGCGCGGCAGCACCGCAGCGGCGCATCGGCTCGTACCAGTGGCGCATGCTGCGCGAACCGTCGGTGTCCTGGTTGCCGAAGCGCACTTCATCGCCCGGCGCCTGCTGCACTTTCACCAGCGCCCAGTCGGCTTCAAGTTCATCGGCCACGACCATGGTCAGGCTGGTGCGTACGCCCTGGCCCATTTCCGAACGGTTGCAAACCACGGTCACGGTGCCATCCGCAGCGATGCTGACGTACACCTTCGGATCATCGATCCAGCCGTTGGGCATGCCGTCGGCGCCGAATTTCTTTTCCTTCTCGGCTGCGAACGCGTCCTGCCAGCCCCAACTCGCGGCGACCACCAGCGCACTGGTGGCACCGACGCCTTTGAGGAAACCGCGACGGCTGAGGTTACTCAGGGCGAAATCATTCGGGAACTGGCTCATGCCTTGGCTTCCTTCAGGTGAGTGGATGCCTGGCGGATGGCGGTCTTGATGCGGTTGTAGGTGCCGCAACGGCAAATATTGCCGACCATCGCCTCTTCGATCTGTTCGTCGCTCGGGTTCGGGTTGGTCTTGAGCAATGCGGTGGCGGACATGATCTGCCCGCCCTGGCAGTAACCGCACTGGGCGACGGCGGTGTCGAGCCAGGCTTGCTGCACGATTTGCCCGACCGGGTCGGCGTGCAGGTTGTCGATGGTGCTGACGTTCTGACCGACTACCGAGCCGATCGGCGTGATGCAACTGCGCGCCGGGGCGCCTTCGATGTGAATGGTGCAGGCGCCGCACAGGCCCATGCCGCAGCCGAACTTGGTGCCGTTGTAACCGGCCACGTCGCGGATGGCCCAGAGCAGCGGCATGTCCTCGGTGACATCGAGTTGATGGTCTTGACCATTGAGTTTCAGGGTAATCATGGGCACGCCCGCATAGTGGTATGGGTTATGGGGTCGAGCAATCTGCCGCTGGGGGATTAGCGGTTGGCATCACGCAGATCGACTCAGGCTAATGAGGCTCTCTTATGCGGACGGAGATGTCTGCATCGGGCCCTTGATGGAGCAAATGCTTGCATCGTTAGGGGGCTAAGTTAACCCAGCATTAACAAAAAAGCCCTGCACAATCGAAGATGTGCAGGGCTTTGAGATCAGCCTTGAAAGCGTAGCCTCAATACTGATTGGGCTCCATTTCCAGATCGACATGGAAACGATCTGAAATGTCCTTTTGGATGCGCTGTGCCAGGTTCAGCAACTGCAGGCCAGTCGCGGCCCCGTAGTTGACCAGCACCAGCGCCTGCAACTTATGCACGCCTGCGTCGGCCTCGCGAAAACCTTTCCACCCTGCCCGCTCGATCAGCCAGCCCGCAGCCAGTTTCATCTGCCCGTCGGGTTGCGCGTAAGCCACCAGGTCCGGGTATTCGCCTTTGAGCCGAGTGACCAGTGCAGCCGACACCAAGGGATTTTTGAAGAAGCTGCCGGCGTTACCAAGCACCGCCGGGTCCGGAAGCTTTTCGTTGCGGATGCTGCAAATCGCCTGGCTGACGTCGGTGGCGGTCGGGTGATCGATGCCTTGCTCGGTCAGACGCTGACGCACCGGGCCGTACTCCAGATGCAAGTGCTCGGCACGGTCCAGGGCGAACCGAACCCGCAGGATCAACCAGCGCCCCGGTTCCTGTTTGAACAGGCTGTCGCGGTAAGCGAAGTTGCATTCGGCCAGCGTGAAGTCGCGCAGCTCGCCAGTCTGGCGATCCAGCGCGGTCAGGCCGGCGAACACGTCCTTGATCTCGACGCCATAGGCGCCAATGTTCTGCATCGGTGCCGCGCCGACGGTGCCGGGGATCAGGCTGAGATTTTCCAGACCCGACAACCCCTGCGCCAAGGTGTGTTGCACAAACGGATGCCAAGGCTCGCCGGCCTCGGCTTCGATGACGACCTTGCTGCCGTCGTCGCTCAGGATACGAATCCCGCGGGTGGCCATGCGCAACACCAGCGACTGGATGTCGGCGGTCAGCAGCAGGTTGCTGCCACCACCGATCACCAGCAGCGGCACGTCATGCTCCACCGCATAGGCCAGCGCCTCGCGTACGTCGGCATCGCTGTGAGCCTCGGCAAACAAGCGCGCCTGAACGTCCACGCCAAAGCTGTTGTAAGGCTTGAGCGAAACCTGTGGCTGAACCTGCAAACTCATAACCGGCCCTTCAATTCGATCACCAGTCGATCACAAGCGCTTTCGATCAAGTCGAGCACCTGCTCAAAACCTTGGTTGCCATCGTAGTAAGGGTCCGGCACTTCATCGACTGGCGACTGGTAGCGGCGCAGGAACAGGTCCAATTCGGCCTTGGACTTGCCCTTGGCAGGTTGCAGCGCCATGAGGTCACTCAGGTTGCTGTTGTCCATCGCCAGGATCAGGTCGTACGTGGAAAAATCGGCGCGGGTCACTTGCTGGGCGCGCTGCATCGACAGGTCGTAACCGCGCAGCTTGGCCGCGGCCTGGCTACGTTTGTCCGGAGCCTTGCCGACATGCCAGCCACCGGTGCCGGCGGAGGCGACTTCGACTTGATCGGCCAGCCCCGCTTCACGCAATTTGTGCCGCAGCACACCTTCGGCCGTGGGTGAACGGCAGATGTTGCCCAGGCAAACGAACAAAACCCGCATCAGGCCTCCAGCAGGCGACGAACGCGCTCGAGGTCTTCAGCCGTATCGACGCCGGTGGGCGGTGCGATCAGCGCGTCGGCGACGTGAATCCGCACGCCGTGCCACAGCGCACGCAGCTGTTCCAGGGATTCGGTGTTTTCCAGCCAGCACGGGCCCCAGCTGACGAAGTCATGCAGGAAACCGGCGCGGTAGGCATAGATGCCGATATGGCGGCGATACGGCACGCCTTCCGGCAGCACGTCGCGAGTTTTCGCGAACGCGTCCCGAGCCCATGGCAACGTCGCGCGACTGAACGTCAGCGCCAGGCCATTGAGGTCGCTGACCACCTTGACCACGTTGGGGTTGAACAGGGTTTCGACATCTTCGATCGGCTCGGCCAGCGTGGCCATGCGCGCTTCGGTGTGGGCCGCGAGGTTGGCCGCGACCTGATCGATCACGCTTGGCGGGATCAGCGGTTCGTCACCCTGCACGTTGACCACAATCGCGTCGGACGCCAGACCGAGTTTTGCAGCGACTTCAGCCAAACGGTCCGTGCCGGAATTGTGGTCTTCGCGGGTCAGCACCACGTCGGCACCAAACGCAATGCACGCCTCGACAATGCGCGCATCGTCAGTGGCAACCACCACACGCTCGGCGCTGCTTTTGCACGCTTGTTCCCAGACGTGCTGGATCATCGGCTTGCCGGCGATCAGCAGCAGCGGTTTGCCCGGCAGGCGGGTCGAGGCGTAACGCGATGGAATGACGACGGTAAAGGCTGTGGTCATTTATCCAGACGCTCGTCGGTGGTCAGCGTGCGAGCTTCGGTTTCGAGCATCACCGGGATGCCGTCGCGAATCGGGTACGCCAGGCCGGCGCCCTTGCTGATCAGCTCGGTTTTGTCGGCGCTGAGCTTGAGCGGGCCTTTGCAGACCGGGCAAGCGAGGATGTCGAGCAATTTGGTGTCCATGAGCATTCCCTGGATATAAACGGTTTAAGGCAAAAGTCGAGCCGGCAACAGGCGCATCAACTGCGTATCGAACCAGGCCACGAAGGCCGGCGATGGCGCAGCATCGACCGCCAGGTACCACCAATCGGCGGCGGCGAAGGCACGGCACTTCACCGCGTCCTTTTCGGTCATCACCAAAGGCAATGACGGTGTGAAATTCAAGGCCTGCACGCTGTACTCGGCGTGGTCGGCAAATGCATGCGGGACTGGCTGCCAGTGTAGCGTTTCGAGGGTCGTGAAGAAACGCTGCGGATTGCCGATCCCGGCCACGGCATGCAGCGCCTGGCCTGCTGGGAAGTGGTCAAGGGGACGGCGTTCGCCGCTGTGCAGGTTGACCAGTTCCGTGGGTTGCAGCTGGAAGGCAAAACCGTTGTCGCGATCATCAGTAGCGCCGTTGAACAGCACCGCGTCAACGCTTTGCAGGCGTTCGACCGGTTCGCGCAACGGTCCCGCAGGCAGGCAGCGCTGGTTGCCCAGGCCTCGGGCGGCGTCAATCAACACCAGCTCAAGGTCGCGGGCCAAACGGTAATGTTGCATGCCGTCGTCGGAGAGAATCAGGTCCAGAGGTTCGCTCGCCAGCAGCGCTTTGACCGCACTGCTGCGGTCCGGGTCGATCATCAACGGAACGCCGGTACGCTGGACGATCAGCAGCGGTTCATCGCCGGCGATGTCGGCGCTTTGATCGGCCTCGACGCGCCATGGCAGTTGCGGCGGTTTGGCGCCATAACCACGGCTGACCACGCCGACCCGCAAGCCGCTGCGCTGACAATGCTGGATCATCCACAGAATCAGCGGCGTCTTGCCGGTGCCGCCCACCGTGATGTTGCCGACGACGATCAGCGGCACCGGTGGCTGATAAATCTCGCCCTCACCCGCCAGAAAGCGTTTGCGCTTGTTCATCACCACGCGCCGGTACAGCCACTCCAGCGGCTGCAACAGCTTCAGGGCCGGATGACCCTGGTACCACGCGGCGAGCAAGCGATCGGACATGGCCATCAGGGCGCGGGCTGCGCCGCCTCGACAGTGGTCATGCGCAGGTGACTGAAGCCGAGTTTGCCGGCGGCGTCCATGGCGGTGATGACCGATTGATGCTGGGTCTTGCCGTCCGCACTGATCGACAGCGGCAGGTTGGTGTCACCGTTGGATTCTTTTTGCAACGCGTCCATGAGCGCGGTCAGATCGTTCTTCTGCAAGACCTGATTGTTCACCGAGAACACGCCTTCGGCGCTGATGGCCACGTCCAGATGTTTGACCTGCTGGTCTTCGGCAGGCGAACCGCTGACCGCTTCGGGCAGATCGACGCGCAACTGGGTTTCACGGGTGAAGGTAGTGGTCACGACGAAAAACAGCAGCAGGATAAACACCACGTCGATCAGCGACGCGAGGTTGATGTCGACCGTTTCCCGCGGTTTGCGGCGGAATTTCACGCTTTTTTGCCCTCGGTCAGGTCCACGTCACGATCACCCTGTACCACCTCGACCAGCTTGATCGCTTCCTGCTCCATGCCCACCACCAGCTCATCGATGCGGCGTTGCAGGAAACGGTGGAAAAATACCGCAGGGATACCGACCATCAGACCAGCAGCCGTGGTGATCAAGGCCTTCGAAATACCACCGGCCAACACGGCGGCATTGGTGCCCATGCCCGTCCCCATGAACGCGCTGAAAATATCGATCATGCCCAGCACGGTGCCGAGCAAACCCAGCAACGGCGCCATGGCGGCGATGGTGCCCAGCGCATTGATGTAGCGTTCGAGTTCGTGAATCACCCGCGCGGCGGCTTCTTCGATGCACTCTTTCATGATCTCGCGACCATGTCTGGAGTTGGCCAGGCCTGCCGCCAGAATCTCGCCCAATGGCGAATTGGCGCGCAATTCCTTGAGTTTTTCTTTATTGAGTTGCTTGTCCTTGATCCACACCCAGACCTGCCCGAGCAAGTGCTCCGGGGTCACACGACTGGCGCGCAGGGTCCAGAGACGCTCGGCGACGATCGCCATGGCCGCGATGGAACTCAGAATGATCGGCAGCATCATCCAGCCGCCGGATTTGACCAATTCCCACACAGTGACAGTCCCCTCGAAAAAGTGCGCCACTCTAACATAGGGGGTCGATGCACCGAAGACCGTGATGTCGCATCCGGTCGGGCTTTCATAACTCGCGGTTATTGCGTGGAACGCCAGAAACGCCGTTCTTGACGCATCGCCCACGGCGGATGGAAGCGTCCGAGGTGCAGACGGATGGCACCCTGCTCGGCGCTGTCATGGATTTCCATACCGCGCTTTTTATAACGGGCCATGACCGTGGGGTGCGGGTGACCGAACGAATTGCCGTTGCCGCGAGAGATCAGCACGGCTTTGGGTTGCAACGCAGTGAGCAACGCCATCGACGACGAGCTGCGGCTACCGTGGTGCGGCGCCTGCAACCAATCGGTGGGCACTGCGAGCGGGCTGTCGAGCAGGGCACGCTCGGCGGCGCTGTCGATATCTCCGGTCAGCAATAATCGCTCGCCATTGGCTTCGATTTGCAGCACGCAGGATTTTTGATTGCGGTCCGTGGCCGAAGGCCATTGCCAGAGCTGAAACCTCACGCCGTCCCAGGTCCATTGCTGGCCACTCTCGCAGGCATCGGCGTGCAATTCGGCAGGCAGCGCCAAGGGATCACCGCTGAGCACCAGCTTTATCGGCAAACCATTGGCAACCGCTCGCGCACCACCAGCATGATCGGCGTCGGCATGGCTGATCAACATCAGGTCGAGTTCGCTCACGCCGAGTTTGCGCAACGCTGGCAGGACCACTCGCTCGCCTAGATCGAAGTCGCCGAAGCGTGGTCCGGTGTCATACAGCAGCGTGTGATGGCGAGTCCGCACCAGAATCGCCAACCCTTGGCCGACATCCAGTTGCCAGACTTCGGCGATGCCCTCTGGCAAAAGTGGCCGTGGTGGAAAAACCAGCAACAGCAACAACGGCCAACCCAGCGGGCGCAGCGGTACACCGCGAGGCATTAACAGAAGAAACGCGCCGAGCATGCCCAGTGCCCATATCCACAATGGAATCGCCGTGGGCACCCACGCTGGCAATTGACCGGCCATCAACCCAAGGCCCTTGAACAGCCAGTCGATCAGCCCACCTGCCAGCCACAACAAGCCCTCGCCCACATACGGCAGCGGCAACAACAGGGTTCCCAGCAAGGCCGGTGGCAATACCAGCAAACTGATCCAGGGCACCGCCAGCAGATTGGCGACCGGCCCGCTGAGACTGATCGGCAATCCCAACACCAAGAGCAACGGGCCCAGTCCGATCGCGATCAGCCATTGAGCACGGGTCCAGGTTTGCCACCATCGCCACGGCCCCAAGCGACCGCCGAAGGTGAAGATCAACACCGCCACTGCGGCGAAGGACAGCCAGAAACCCGGTTGCAGGCTCGTCAGCGGATCCAGCAACAAAACAGCGTTGAGCGCCAGCAACAGCGGCCACCAGGCGCCGAGGTGACGAAATCGCAGGCGCCACAACAGCACCAGGCCGATCATCACGCAGGCCCGCCGCACCGGTACTTCGAACCCCGCCAGCAGTCCGTAACCAAGGGCGGCGGCGAATGCCAGTGCGCAGGCCCATGGCAGCCACGGCAAACGGCTCGGCCACACCCCATAACGAGCGAGCCCGGCAATCAGCAGGTAAACCACCCCCGCCAGCAAACCGATGTGCTGTCCGGAAATCACCAGCAAATGCACGGTGCCGGTGTCTTGCAGCACCTGCCAATCCTCACGACTCAGCCCGGCGCCATCCCCCAGCACCAGCGCAATCAACGCGCCGGTTCGCCCTTGGGCATCCACGGTTTGCAAACGCTGGCGGATGCTGTCGCGCCAGGCCCATCGGGCTTCCCTGAGCCGTTCACCGTCCTTGATCGTTCCGGTAGCGCCGATGCGTTGTGCCAGCAGCCAGGCGTCGTAATCGAAGGCATGAGGATTGAGCAGCCCGGCAGGACGCTTCAGCTTCACCGCGAGCCGCCAGCGCTCACCACTGTTGACCGGCGGTCCGTCATACCAGGCCAGGCGCATCCGTTGCGGCACTTTTGCCTGTCGCGACCGGGCGTCTGCCAGTTCGAAACGCACAACCCCTTCATTGCTCTGTGGCAAACCGGTCACCCGCCCTTCGACCCAACGGGTTTCGCCATCGAGATGCGCTGGCAAACGATCATCCAGCGCCCACTGCGCATTTGCGCCGGCCCAACTGATGCCGAACAGAAAAAACGCCAATGGGTACGTGCGAAACGGCAGCGCCATCAAACCCGTTACGGGCAACACCAGCCATAACCAGACCGGCGGTAATACCGGCAAAAAACGCAGGGCCAGCAGACCCAACGCCAGCGCCATCATCCCTGTGCGCATACGCCCGTCCTTGAGAGTCCCCTCCTAGGCATAGCCGGCTCGCGGCACGTGCATCGTTATTAATTGTCACAAAGTCTGAATGGGCGGCTCATAGAATCCAGACATACTTGCCGCCTTAACCGACCGAGAAGCCCTATGCCCCGGCGCTTATTCAAACGTTACATGCCAGACCCGATCAGCATCAGGGAACACAAATCCTTACGCTTTCTCGGCACGCTGTTGCATGACCCGAACCTCTGGCATCTCAACCGTCACTCGGTCGCACGGGCGATGGCGGTGGGTTTGTTTGCGGCGTTCCTGCCGATTCCGCTGCAGATGCTGGTGGCGGCGGTTCTGGCCATTGTCGTGCGCGGCAATATGCCGATTGCGGTCAGCCTGGTCTGGCTGACTAATCCGATCACCATGCCTGCGGTGTTTTTTTGTACGTACCAGACCGGGGCGTGGTTGATGGATGTCCCGGCTCGTCATCTGCCGGATGAGTTGACCTGGGAGTGGATCAGCGGCGAGCTGTCTACGCTGTGGCAGCCGTTTTTGCTGGGGTCGGTTGTGGTGGGGCTGGTGTTGGGGGGGCTCGCGTATTGTTTGGTGATGATGTATTGGCGGTGGTGGGTGAGTCGGCAGTGGGCTCGGCGCAAGAAGAAGCGGATGTTGTGAATGCGGTAGCTGGGCGGGATTTGATCTGGGGGCATATCCATTTCTGCGGTGACGGCGGCTATTGGTTTCGCCCTTACGGCGAGTCACTTGGAAGAGCCCCAAGTAACCAAGG
>NZ_CATKQM010000004.1:0-164037 GCF_949768225.1 Pseudomonas sp. IT-P44
GAAGGCGTCCTCAGGTCAGACGCGGGAAGCGAACAACGCCTGATGCTCCCGGCACTGCTGCGCCGTCAACATGAACACGCCATGCCCGCCGCGCTCGAAATCGAGCCAGGCAAAGTCGACTTCCGGGTACAACGCGTCAACGTGAACCTGGCTGTTGCCCACTTCGACAATCAGCAAACCCTTCTCGGTCAGATGATCCGCCGCTTCGGCGAGCATCCGTCGTACCAGGTTCAAGCCATCGTCGCCACAGGCCAGGCCCAGCTCGGGTTCATGCTGATATTCCTGCGGCATGTCGGCGAAATCTTCCGCATCGACGTAAGGCGGGTTCGACACGATCAGGTCGAAACGCTGACCCGGCAAGCCATCGAAACCATCGCCCTGCACGGTGTAGACCCGCTCATCGACACCATGGCGCTCGATGTTCTGGTTAGCCACTTCCAGCGCTTCGAACGACAGATCCGCCAGCACGACTTCGGCGTTCTGGAATTCATAGGCGCAAGCGATACCGATGCAACCGGAGCCGGTGCACAGGTCAAGAATCCGCGCAGGCGCGGCGCCCAGCCACGGTGCGAAACCCTTTTCAATCAGCTCACCGATCGGCGAACGCGGAATCAATACACGCTCATCGACGATGAACGACATGCCGCAGAACCACGCCTCACCCAACAGATAAGCGGTCGGAATGCGTTCTTCGATGCGCCGCTTGAGCAAACGCTGCAGCTTGACCAGCTCATCGTCTTCCAGATTGCAGTCGAGGTAGCTGTCAGCAATTTCCCACGGCAAGTGCAAGGCACCCAACACCAGTTGACGGGCTTCGTCCCAGGCGTTGTCGGTCCCATGGCCGAAAAACAGATCCTCCCCATGGAAGCGGCTGACGGCCCAACGGATATGGTCACGCAGGGTACGAAGTCGGGAAGTGATCACGGGGTAAACTCCAGAAAAAACGACTGGTGATTCTAACAGCCAAAACGCGTGACGACGACGCAGGAAAAACACCGGCTCAGATGTAGGACATATCCATTTTTATCGCTGGCTATTGAACAAAACGAGGATATTGACAAGGCTGCAGGCCAGTAACGACGGCGCCTACGATGGTAGCGATTCACAGAAGCGCTCAGCCAGAGGACAATGTCGCAAAAGCCCCACTCCAAGGAGCCCCAGAATGTCCGTTCCAAAAACGATGTTTCAACTCAGCGGTCGCGGTTATGCCGCCGCCAATCTGAGCCATGCGACCCTTGTCATCATCGATGCCCAGAAAGAATACCTCAGCGGCCCCCTGGCTCTGGTCGGCATGGATGCTGCTGTCGCGAACATCAAGCAGCTGGTGAGCGCTGCCCGCGCAGCCGGCCGTCCTATCGTGCATGTGCGCCACCTCGGCACCGTCGGCGGGCTGTTCGATCCGCAAGGCGAGCGCGGTGAATTCATCCCGGGCCTCGAACCACAGAGCGACGAAACCATCATCGGCAAGTTGCTGCCGAGTGCGTTTCACGGCACCGAACTGCTGGACCGCCTGCAAAATCTCGGCTCCCTGGACCTGATCGTGTGCGGTTTCATGAGTCACTCCAGCGTCAGCACCACCGTGCGCGCCGCGAAAAACCTGGGCTTTCGCTGCACCCTCGTTGAAGACGCCTGTGCAACGCGCGATTTGCCCTACAAGGGTGGCGTGTTGAGCGCTGACCACGTTCAACAGACCGAAATGGCGATCATGGCGGACAACTTCGCCACTCTCGCCCTGACCCACGATCTGATCTGATCGACGCTTGATGAGCGGTTCATGCCGCCGCTCATCCGCAAAAGCCTCTCGTTCGCTGTAAATGTCATAGCCTCAGGAACATCCCGGTCAACTCCCGGTCGAAGGGCCGATACCCATTGAGGAAGGTCGGAATGAAGTTATCCGATGGTTTTGACGCACGCCGCTTGCGGCCCAAAGGCCAAAGCAACTGGCGTTTTCGATTCGGCGCAGCCTTTGCTGCCTTGCTGGCAACGTGCGGTGTGTTGCTGGCGATGGCCGGCGCCGCCAGCCTGCTGGGCCACCCGCCGGCACTCGGCGAGTTGAATGCCAGCCCGCTGGGCTCGGCAATCATTCTGGCGGTCGGTCTGTTCCTGCTCTACCTCGGCGTTTGGCTGTGGCGGCGTTGCCGTCGCCGCGCGCGCCAGTCGCAAGAGCTGAACATGTCCCCGCATCTGATGAAAAAACACGACTGAATTGACGGCCTGACGTTTACCGGGCCCCAATTGTTATCGGTCGTGTCTCGACTTGGGTAAACTGGCCGCCCTTCGCGGAGGCTGATATGCAAGACAACGATTTTTCCCTGTTCAAAAGCGCGATCCAAGGCGTCAAGCCGATCAAGCACGATCGCGCCGAAACCGGCAAACCCAAGGCTGACCGCGCGCAGATCGCCAAGCTACGTCAAGCCGCCACCGTGCGCACCGATGCCACCACCGTTGACGGTCTGTCCGATCAGTTCGTGATCGACGTCGGCCCGGAAGACGAGCTGATGTGGGCGCGCGACGGCGTGCAGGAAAGCCAGATGCGCAAGCTCAAGATCGGGCAAATCCCCTTCGAAGGCAGCCTCGACCTGCACGGCATGAGTGTGGAAAAGGCGCGGGAAACGCTCTGGGCGTTCCTGGCGGAAGCGACCAAATTCGAAATCCGCTGCGTGCGCGTCACCCACGGCAAAGCCGTGCGCCTGGACGGCAAGCGGCCGATGATCAAAAGCCACGTCAACACCTGGCTGCGCCAGCATTCACAGGTACTTGGCTTCACCTCGTGCCAGGCGAAACATGGTGGTGCCGGAGCGGTTTATGTGATGCTCAAACGCACCATGATGGAAGGTCGCGACGAGTAAAGTCGTTACGCCACGCTTGCAGCGTCGTAGCCGCCACACCGATCTGACTACTGGCTGACCACTCAGTACAGGTACACCGACTTGCAATGATATGGGAGCTCCCGTAATACTTCGCAGATGGAATTTAAAGAAAGACTCAAAACAGCCCGCCAACACGCCAAGCTCAATCAGACCGAGCTTGCCGAGCGCGCGGGGCTGACTCAAACCTCAATCTCCGACCTCGAGCGCGGGAAATCGAAAGCGACAGCCTTTGTTGCCCAGATCGCTTCAGTGTGTGGCGTTTCACCGATGTGGCTGGCTGAGGGTGTCGGTGACATGCTTAAAGGGGTCTCCCCCCCTCCAGGCATTTCAATGTCAGACATCCAGCCTTGGGACGACAGCACCCCTCTGGATGACGATGAGGTTTATGTCCCCTTCCTGCGTGAAGTTGAGCTGGCGGCGGGTTCAGGCCGATTCGTGATCGCAGAAAACGACAGCGCCAGGCTGCGTTTCTTCAAGAAAGACCTGCGTCACAATAACGTGCAGTTCAACAACGCCAGGTGCGTGTCGGTGAGCGGGAACAGCATGTTCCCGGTACTGCGCGACGGCGCCACCGTCGGCATGAACATTGGAAAGAATTCGCTGGGCGACATCGTCGACGGCGACATGTACGCGATCAACCACAACGGCCAGCTCCGTGTGAAACAAGTCTACCGACTGCCCAGCGGGATCCGTCTACGCAGCTTCAACCGTGACGAGCATCCGGACGAGGACTACACCTTCGCCGAGATCCAGGAGCAGCAGATTGCGATCCTGGGTCATGTCTTTTGGTGGGCAATGTATTCGCGGTGAACCGAGTCGCGGTGATTCGTGAGCGTCCAGTGCCATGACGCGCAATACAACAAATCGACGCACATCCAGAGGAGCCCGCCAAGCGCGGGCTTTTTTTGCACCTGAAATACAGGTGCGGAATAAAATATGGGAATACCCGTTTACAGAAAATATGGGAAAGCCTATATTCGTATTCAAGCCAACGGGAAATCGATCGGAAGCTGCCAACTATCACTTCTGCCCATTCATTGAGTGGGCAGTGGGATGTAGGCCTGCATCAAACGCAAGGCTCACCAGAGCAAAAAGCGACATCAATGGACTGAGGTAAAAACCATGACTGTAGACATCAGCAACTTCACCATCGCTACCCCGCTTCCAATCTCCGACACCAACCCGATTGCGCTTGAGCTCATCGGCTGGCGCGCACTGCTCGAATGCCCCGACGTCATCTCAATGCTTGAAGATGGTTCGCTGCAGATGACGGCGCCGACGCTTGGAGCGTCCAGCAAGAGCACGCTACGAACTCGCTGTGAGTGGAAGGAGCCAGGTTACTGGCTGTTCTCCAGCGCAGCGGACCACTGGAACCGCCAGGAAATGCGACTGACCAAAGTCAACTCGCTGCAGAAAGTCGTGATTGGCCAAATTCATGTGAAGGGTTCAGAACGACCTCCGGTGAAGGTGTTCTGGAACAAAGGAAAAATCACCATGGGGTTCCGGTCAAGCTACCTCCAAGACGATCCGGTCAACTCGACGGTGCTGGAAAACGTACCGCTCGGTGCACTTTTCAAAATCAACATTCACGCCAACTCGAGCGGCGCCGTTTCTGTATCGGCCAGCTGTAACGGCGTCAAATCCACTTCCGCGATCATGCGCCTCGACAACACTTGGGACACGAAAACGCTTGCCTTTCACGGCGGCGTGTACAACCAGATCGATTACTCCGACACCACCGACCCGCTAGACGGTTCTGTCTGCATCATCAGCGATCTGTCGATCACTCACGCCTGATAGACCTGCTCGGCCTGATGAGCAAAACAGGTTTCAGGGGAACATCACTGCTGCAGCCTGGCGACAGGCTGTAGCGGGATGCGGATAAAATCCGGCAGGCCTGCGCGACCGACAAACACTTACAGGCGGCAACGACCGATTTTGGGCTTCGCGCCCGCTGGCAATACAACTGCCGTCACACATACGCTACCATGTGCCTCATGTCGGGGATGAACCCTGCGTTTTATTGCCAATCAGCTCGGTCGTAGCGTTCAGATGTTGCTATCGACCACGCCCGACGAATCAACTCCGGCATCGACCAGAGTGAACGGGCCGTTTGAAACGAGCTCGATTGGTACAACATTGGTACAGACAGAAACAGTACCCCTCTGAAACCCTTATGGAATCAGCCCCTGTGACACTGGAACAGAATTACACCGCGATTCTCGGCCAATTGGGCGAGGACGTCTCCCGCGAGGGCCTGCTCGACACGCCAAAACGTGCCGCCAAAGCCATGCAGTACCTCTGCCGCGGTTATGAACAGACACTGGAAGAAGTCACCAACGGTGCCTTGTTCAGCTCCGACAACAGCGAAATGGTGCTGGTGAAAGACATCGAGCTCTACTCGTTGTGCGAACACCACCTGCTGCCGTTCATCGGCAAAGCCCACGTCGCCTATATTCCGAGCGGCAAAGTGCTGGGCCTGTCGAAAGTCGCGCGGATCGTCGATATGTACGCCCGCCGCCTGCAGATCCAGGAAAACCTCAGCCGCCAGATCGCCGATGCGGTCCAGCAGGTCACCGGCGCCCTGGGCGTTGCGGTGGTGATCGAGGCCAAGCACATGTGCATGATGATGCGCGGTGTGGAGAAGCAGAATTCGACGATGATCACCTCGGTGAT
The DNA here is from genome assembly GCF_949768225.1 of Pseudomonas sp. IT-P44. Lineage (NCBI taxonomy): Bacteria > Pseudomonadati > Pseudomonadota > Gammaproteobacteria > Pseudomonadales > Pseudomonadaceae > Pseudomonas > Pseudomonas sp. IT-P44. Next base: position 5,547 of record NZ_CATKQM010000004.1, read on the forward strand.
GCTCGGTGAGTTCCGCGAAAACGCGGCGACCCGCAGCGAGTTTCTCAGCCTGATCAAGTAATTCGCAGCAACGAAGAAAACCGGCATTCATCGCCGGTTTTTTTTCGTCTGCGAAAAATCAGGTAAGCTGCGCGCCTTCTTTCGCCCCGTGAGGCTTGTACCGTGTTCGTTAAAGCGCTTCGTGTCGGCCTCGGCCAACTGATCATTTTCATCGACTTCATCACCCGTCCCGGCAAAAAGCAGCGCCCTGCCGCCGCCCAGGCTCAGGTTGAAGCGGCTGCCAAGGACCTGACGCTGTATCAGTTCCATGCCTGCCCGTTCTGCGTGAAAACCCGCCGCACCCTGCGCCGCCTGAACGTGCCGGTGGCGTTGCGTGATGCGAAGAACAACGAGCAGGATCGTCAGGTTCTGCTGGAGCAAGGCGGCAAGATCAAGGTCCCGTGCCTGCGCATTGAAGAGAATGGCCAGACCACCTGGATGTATGAGTCCAAGGTGATCATTGATTATCTGGACAAGCGCTTCGCTGCGGCGTGAGGTTTGTGGTGTGGCTGACGGCCTCTTCGCGGGCAAGCCTCGCTCCTACAGGTTATGCATCTTCTGTAGGAGCGAGCGGTGCGGCGATCCGACTTGCCCGCGAAGGCGTCGGATCAACCACCACAAATCTCAGACAAAAAAAACCGGCCCATGAGCCGGTTTTTTTATCGCTGCGATCAGGCCGCTTCCGCCGCCTGCGCCTGTCGCACCACCGCCGCCAATCGCTTCAACCCTTCATCCAGCCGCGCCGGATCGATGTGGCTGAAGTTCAGCCGCAAATGCCCCGGGTGATTGTCCGGCTCCGGAAAAAACGGCTCACCCGGCATGAACGCCACATCCGCCGCCAGTGCAGGCTTGAGTAACGTGCGCGTGTCCAGCGGTTGTTTCAGCGTCAACCAGAAAAACAGCCCGCCCTGCGGCACGTTCCACTCTGCCAAATCAGAAAAATGCGTTTCCAGTGCCGACTGAAACGCATCCCGACGCACCCGGTAAAAGTCCCGCAGCTCACTCAGGTGCTGCTGGAATTTCTCGGTGCCGATCCATTGCAGCGCTTGCCACTGGCCGACGCGGTTGGTGTGCAGATCGGCGGATTGCTTGAGTTTCAGCAAATGCGGAAACAGGTCCGGACTGGCGATCAGGTAGCCGACCCGCAGCCCCGGCAACAAGGTTTTCGACACGGTGCCGGTGTAGATCCAGCTGGTCTTTTTCAAGCGACTGACGATTGGCCTGGCACTGCCGCCATCAAACGTCAGCTCGCGATACGGCTCGTCTTCGATCAGGGTGACACCAAACTCATCCAGCAACGCGGCGACCGCATCGCGCTTGGCCTCGCTGTAGCGCACCGCCGAAGGGTTCTGGAACGTCGGGATCAGATAGATGAACGCAGGTTTGTGCTTTTCCAGACGCGTGCGCAGCTCAAGCAGGTTCGGACCGTCAGCCTCCAGCGGCACGGTGATGCAGTCGGCGCCAAACAGTTGAAAGATCTGCAACGCCGCCAGGTACGTCGGCGCTTCGAGCAGGATCTCGGTGCCTTTGTCGATGCAGAGCTTGGCCGCCAGATCGAGGGTTTGCTGCGAGCCGCTGACCACCAATACCTGACTCGACTCACAGGGCACGCCCAACGCTCGCGCCTCGGCCGCCAAGGCTTCGCGCAACGCCGGCTCCCCTTCGCTCATGCCGTATTGGCCGATGGACAGCGGCATGTCGGCCCATTCGACGGTCGGCAGCATGACTTCGGCCGGCAAACCACCGGCGAACGACATCACTTGCGGGCGCTGGGCGGCGGCGAGGATTTCACGAATCAAAGAACTTTTAAGGCGCGAGACACGTTCGGAAAAAGCCATGGGGGTCACCGGTAGCGAGGCCTGAGGAAAATGAGTCAAACTGGTTGACCGAAATTACGACAACCCGGACGGATACGTCAACATGCTTGACCTTAAAAACCCCGCCTCCCAGCAACAGGCCATGGAAGCGTTTTTCTTCGGCTACCAGGCGTTCACTGCCAAGGCCGACGAAATGCTCGAGCGTCGCGGCTTGAGCCGGGTGCATCAACGCATCGTGTTTTTCATCGCCCGGTACCCGAATCTCAGCGTCAAGGAGTTGCTGGCATTGCTCGGCGTGAGCAAGCAGGCACTGAACATTCCGCTGCGCCAGTTAGTGGAAATGCACCTGGTAGACAGCGTTGCGTCCGAGACCGACAAGCGTAAACGGCTGCTGGAACTGACCGTGGAAGGGGCGCGGTTTGAGCAGTCGTTGCGGCGTGAGCAGGTGAAACTGCTGGAGCGGGTGTTTGCCGAGGCTGGGGAGACGGCGGTGAATGGGTGGTTGGCGGTGAATCTGGCGTTGGGGGAGAACCAGCAGAAGATGTGACCTCGAGTCAGTCTTCGCGGGCAAGTCGGATCGCCGCACCGCTCGCTCCTACAGGATATGCGCCGCTTTTGTAGGAGCGAGGCTTGCCCGCGAAGGCGTCCTTTCTGGCGATATATCCCTATTGCCAAACTTTTCGTCTACAAAATCAAAAACATTATTTGCATTATTTGTATACAAAAGCATAATCCACTGCGTGCGAGTTCCTGACCAAGCGGTCAACAAATTCGCGAATGCCTCAAAGGGCCGCTGCCACCCTCATGGGTCCGGCCCTGGAAATAACAATAAAACTCTTGAGGAGTACTCGCTGTGGAAAGCCGCAAATCCGAAGCCCCGTCGCTGGAACTCTCGCCGCCATTACGCAATGGCTGGCTGGAACGCATCTTCAAACTCAGCTTGCATGGCACCACGGTGAAGACCGAGTTGATTGCCGGTCTGACAACCTTCATCACCATGGCTTACATCATCTTCGTCAACCCCAACATCATGGCCGACGCCGGGATCGATCACGGCGCGGCATTCGTTGCAACGTGCATCGCGGCTGCACTGGGTTGCCTGTTGATGGGCCTGTACGCCAACTGGCCAGTCGGCCTCGCGCCGGGCATGGGCCTCAACGCCTTCTTCACCTACACCGTGGTCGGCACCATGGGCTACAACTGGGAAACCGCACTCGGTGCAGTGTTCGTTTCCGGTGTGTTGTTCATGATCCTGACCTTCTCCAAGATCCGCGAATGGCTGCTCAACAGCATTCCGGTGAGCCTGCGCTTTGCGATGGGCGCCGGCGTAGGTCTGTTCCTCGGCCTGATCGGCTTGAAAACCGCCGGCATCGTCGTCGATAGCCCGGCGACGCTGATCAAGCTCGGCTCGCTGCGTGAACCCGGCCCGCTGCTCGCCGCGATCTGCTTCCTGATGATCGCCGTGCTCAGCTACCACAAGGTGTTCGGTGCGATTCTCATCAGCATCATCACCGTAACGCTGGCCGGCTGGGGTCTGGGCCTGGTGCATTACGAAGGGATCATGTCGGCACCGCCGAGCCTGGCACCGACCTGGATGGCCATGAACGTTGCCGGCGTATTCAACGTCAGCATGATCAGCGTGGTGCTGGCCTTCCTCTTCGTGCACATGTTCGACACCGCCGGCACTTTGATGGGCGTCGCCCAACGCGCCAACCTGGTGAACGCGGACGGCCGCATCGAAAACCTCTCTCGCGCCATGAAAGCCGACAGCGCCTCCAGCGTATTCGGTGCCGTGGTGGGTGTTCCTCCGGTAACAAGCTACGTGGAAAGTGCCGCGGGTGTAGCCGCTGGTGGTCGGACTGGTCTTACCGCTGTTACCGTAGGTGTGTTATTTATTGCAGCCATGTTTTTCGCACCGCTGGCTGGCATGATCCCCGCTTATGCAACAGCCGGCGCGCTGATTTACGTGGCGATGCTGATGATGGGCGGCATGGCGCACATCGAATGGGACGAAGCGACCGACAGCATTCCGGCGATCGTCACCGCGATCATGATGCCGCTGACCTTCTCGGTCGCCGACGGTATTGCGCTGGGCTTCATCACCTATGTGGCGTTGAAAGCCGGCACCGGTAAATACAAGGAAATTTCCGTGAGCCTGTGGGTGCTCTGCGCGATCTTCATCGCCAAGTTCATCTTCTTGTAAACACAGGTACTCGCTTGAAAACAGCCTCACCCCGTCGGGTGAGGCTTTTGTGCAAATGGAGGAAAGTGATGAGTCTGGAAACCTGGCTGCTGTTCAGCGGCGCTGCGCTGGTGGTGATCCTGATCCCGGGGCCACTGTCTTTGCTGATGATCAGCAACAGTCTGAATTACGGTTTGCGTCGTTCTTACCCAGCGTTTTTGGGTGGCGTGATTGCGTCGATCTGCTTGCTCAGCGCTTCCGCGTTGGGATTGGGGGCGTTGTTGCTGGCTTCGGAACAGCTGTTCAGCGCATTGAAAATCGTCGGAGCGCTGTACCTGTTCTACCTCGCCTGGCAGAGCTGGCAGCAATCGCGCCAGCCATCGGTCGGCGCTGAAGTGCCCCAGGCTGCGCCGGTGCCACGTTTCCGTGCCCTGTTCGGGCGCGCATTTGTGCTGGGTGCGAGCAATCCGAAAGACATCCTGTTCTTTGCCGCATTCCTGCCGCAGTTCTTGAGCGCCGGGCAACCGTTCCTGCCGCAGTTGCTGGTGATGATTGCTACGTGGACGGTGTTGGATCTGCTGTGCAAATTGGCTTACGGGTTAGGTGCCCATGGTGCGGCGCGGTATCTGCGCAGTGGCAAGGGGCAGAGCTGGTTTAACCGGGTGAGTGCCGGACTGTTTAGCGGCGCCGGCGCAGCGTCGCTGTTGAGCCGTTAAGAGCTTCGCGGGCAAGTCGGATCGCCGCCCGCTCGCTCCTACAGGTTTTTGTGTCGTTCATGGAATGGAAAACAACCTGTAGGAGCGAGGCTTGCCCGCGAAGGCGTCGGCACATTCACCACATTCCTCGGGACGAAAAAAAGCCCGCAGTGTGAGCGGGCGAAAGACCAAAGAAGCTATATGCGCAGTCGCTTCTCGGAGGCGACAGCTGCTTGGGGGATCAGCTGCCGCGGTACGTGGAATAGCTATAAGGCGAAATCAGCAGCGGCACATGGTAGTGATCCTGTTCCGCAGAGATGCCAAACCGCAGCACCACCACATCCAGGAACGCAGGCTCCGGCAGCTGAACGCCACGGGCGCGGTAGTAATCGCCCGCATGAAACTGAACCTGATAGACCCCGGTGCGGTAGTCATCGCCCTGCAGCAGCGGTGCATCGACGCGGCCGTCGCTGTTGGTGATTGCGCTGGCGACCAATTCCAGCTGCGAGCCTTCAACGCGGTACAACTCGACCTTGATCGAGCTGCCCGGGCAACCGTGTGCAGCGTCCAAAACGTGTGTAGTCAAACGTCCCATTGATTCTGCGCGCCTGCCTGCGTGGAGCAGTCAGACCTCGCGCCTCCCGAAGTCAGTTGAAAAGGAGACCGCACCGATTCGGAGCACGAAAAGCTGCGGCGAGCGACTGATTAAGACACTTTTCATAAAAATTGTACACAATAAAAACGACATTTTTGCAGCCAGTACCGCCATTCAAGGATTCGCAGTCAATCTGACGCCAAACCATGCGAGCAGCGGACCTTCTATCCATTAGCTGACCAACTGGGCAGGTTTCTTGCAGTAGCACTCCAAGATGACAGCAGATGAAAAATGCGAAAATTCAGGCTTACAAAGTGGATATAAAGTTGTATACAATCAGCCCATCGCTGTGACGCCAGCCTGTCATCCCATCGCCAGGCCGCCACACAACCTGTCAACGAATAAGAAGGAAGACTGCAGTGAGCGCTGACTACCCACGCGACCTGATCGGTTACGGCAGTAACCCTCCTCACCCACACTGGCCGGGCAATGCGCGCATCGCCCTGTCTTTCGTGCTCAATTATGAAGAAGGCGGCGAGCGCAACATCCTGCACGGCGATAAAGAGTCCGAAGCCTTCCTTTCGGAAATGGTCTCGGCGCAGCCGCTGCAAGGCGCGCGCAACATGAGCATGGAATCCCTTTACGAGTATGGCAGCCGCGCCGGTGTCTGGCGGATTCTGAAACTGTTCAAGGAATTCGACATTCCGCTGACCATCTTCGCCGTGGCCATGGCCGCCCAGCGCCACCCGGACGTGATCCGCGCGATGGTCGATGCCGGTCACGAGATCTGCAGCCACGGCTATCGCTGGATCGACTACCAGTACATGGACGAAGCACAGGAACGTGAGCACATGCTCGAAGCGATCCGCGTCCTCACCGAAATCACCGGCGAACGCCCACTGGGCTGGTACACCGGCCGCACCGGCCCGAACACCCGTCGGCTGGTGATGGAAGAAGGCGGCTTTCTCTACGACTGCGACACCTACGACGACGACCTGCCCTACTGGGAACCGAACAACCCGACCGGCAAGCCGCACCTGGTGATCCCGTACACCCTGGACACCAACGACATGCGCTTCACCCAGGTCCAGGGCTTCAACAAGGGCGACGACTTTTTTGAATACCTGAAAGACGCTTTCGATGTGCTGTACGCCGAAGGTGCCGAAGCGCCAAAAATGCTCTCGATCGGTCTGCACTGCCGGCTGATCGGCCGTCCGGCGCGTCTCGCCTCGCTCAAGCGCTTTATCGAATACGCTAAAAGTCATGAACAGGTGTGGTTCAGCCGCCGCGTCGACATCGCTCGCCACTGGCACGAAACCCACCCGTACCAAGGGGCTGCCAAATGAGCACCTTTCAAACCCTGAAACCCTCGACCCTGAGCCGCGACGCGTTCGTCACCGCTTTCGCCGACATCTACGAACATTCGCCATGGGTGGCCGAGAAGGCCTTCGACCTGGGCCAGGACGCTTCGATCGACGAGATCGAAACCCTGCACCAGCGCATGAGCGACATCCTGTTGAGCGCTGATCACGAAAGCCAGTTGTCCCTGATCAACGCTCACCCGGACCTGGCCGGCAAAGCCGCCGTCCAGGGCCAGTTGACCGAAGCCAGCACCAATGAACAGGCTGGCGCCGGTATTCACCAATGCACGGCCGAAGAGTTTTCTCGCTTCACCGAGCTGAACGACGCCTATAAAGCCAAGTTCAAGTTTCCCTTCATCATGGCGGTAAAAGGCAGCAACCGGCATCAGATCCTCGCGGCGTTCGAAACGCGCATTCACAACCCGGCAGATACCGAGTTCAAGTGCGCGCTGGCGGAGATCAACAAGATTGCCCTGTTCCGATTACTGACCCTATAGCGAGCCTTGCCCGAGCGACATTGGACGCAAACATCGCCCAGGGCACTGCAAGCATCCCAAGCCAACTTATTAAAGGCAGACAAGAAGAATGAAAGCTTACGCCGTACCTTTCGAGAAGTTCGTCAACCTGGCCGACGCCCGCCTGGGCACCAAAATCATTTCGGTCACCGATGACTGGTTCGCAGACGCCAACCGTCTGTTCCAACCGACCCCGGCCGTGTGGAAGGAGGGCGTGTTCGATGACAACGGCAAGTGGATGGACGGCTGGGAATCGCGTCGCAAACGCTTCGAAGGCTACGACAGCGCGGTCATCCGCCTGGGCGTGCCAGGTTCGATCAAAGGCGTAGACATCGACACTTCATTCTTCACCGGCAACTTCCCGCCGTCGGCTTCGCTGGAAGCCTGCTTCCTCGCGTCTGGCGAACCGGACGACAACACCCAGTGGACTGAAGTGCTGTCGGCCGTCGAGCTGCAAGGCAACAGCCACCACTACCACGAAATCAGTAACGACCAGGCCTTCAGCCACCTGCGCTTCAACATCTACCCGGATGGTGGCGTGGCCCGTCTGCGTGTCTACGGCATTCCGTTCCGCGACTGGTCCGCTGTCGGCGACAACGAACAAGTGGACCTGGCCGCCGCCCTGAACGGTGGCCGCGCCCTCGCCTGCTCCGACGAACACTTCGGCCGCATGAGCAACATCCTCAACCCAGGCCGTGGCATCAACATGGGCGACGGCTGGGAAACTGCACGTCGTCGCACGCCGGGCAATGACTGGGTCATCGTCGCGCTGGGTCATGCCGGCGAGATCGAAAAAGTCGTCGTCGACACTTTGCACTTCAAGGGCAACTACCCGGACACTTGCTCGATCCAGGGCGCCTTTGTGAAGGGCGGCACCGACAGCCAGATCGAAACCCAATCGCTGTTCTGGCGCGAACTGTTGCCGGCGCAGAAACTGGAAATGCACGCCGAACACACCTTCGCCGAGCAGATCAAGGCGCTGGGCCCGATCACCCACATCCGCCTGAACGTGTTCCCGGATGGCGGTGTGAGCCGCCTGCGTGTCCTGGGCAAGGTCGCTAAATAAGCGGCGCGCCATTCGCGGGCAAGCCTCGCTCCTACGGGTATCACCGACCGTAGGAGCGAGGCTTGCCCGCGAAGACGCCAGATCAAACAACACAAATTTTGGATAAGAAGACCAGCATGCGCACACTGACGATTGAACCGCTGACCAAAGAAGCCTTCGCCCCTTTCGGTGACGTGATCGAAACCGACGGCAGCGATCACTTCATGATCAACAACGGTTCGACCATGCGCTTTCATAAACTGGCGACGGTGGAAACCGCCACGCCAGAAGACAACGCGATCATCAGCATTTTCCGCGCCGACGCGCAGGACATGCCGCTGACCGTCAGCATGCTGGAGCGTCACCCGCTGGGCAGCCAGGCTTTCATTCCGCTGCTCGGCAACCCCTTTCTGATCGTGGTCGCGCCACTTGGCGATGAACCTGTATCAGGCTTGGTCCGCGCCTTCGTCACCAACGGCAGGCAGGGCATTAATTACCATCGCGGCGTCTGGCACCACCCGGTGCTGACGATCGAAAAGCGGGATGACTTCCTGGTGGTTGATCGCAGTGGCACAGGCAATAACTGCGATGAGCATTTTTTCAAAGAGGATGAGCGTTTGATCCTCGCCCCCCACCAATAAGAGAAGGTCTGATCACTCGACAACAGAGTGACAGGCGAGAGGTAAAGACTGTGGAAGCACATCTGTTGGAATGGCTGAACCTGAGCGTGCGCTGGGTTCACATGATTACTGGCGTGGCCTGGATCGGTGCGTCGTTCTATTTCGTCTGGCTGGAAAACAACCTCAATCGGGTCAACCCGAAAAGTGGTCTGGCCGGCGATTTGTGGGCGATCCACGGCGGCGGTATCTATCACCTGGAAAAATACAAACTGGCTCCACCGACCATGCCGGACAACCTGCACTGGTTCAAATGGGAAGCCTACTTCACCTGGATGTCGGGGATCGCGCTGCTGTGCGTGGTGTTCTACTCCAACCCGACGCTGTACTTGCTGGCACCGGGCAGCAGCCTGACCGGCCCTGAAGGTGTTGCCCTGGGCATCGCTTCTTTGTTCGTTGGCTGGTTCGTCTACTCCTTCCTCTGCGACTCGGCCCTGGGCAAACGCCCTGCCCTGCTCGGCTTCATCCTGTTCGTGCTGATCATTGGCGCCGCTTACGGCTTCAGCAAAGTGTTCAGCGGTCGTGGTGCGTACCTGCACGTCGGCGCGATCATCGGCACCATCATGGTCGGCAACGTGTTCCGCATCATCATGCCGGCACAGCGCGCACTGGTAGCGGCGATTGCCGAGAACCGCACACCCGATCCGGCACTGCCGGCCAAAGGCCTGCTGCGTTCGCGTCACAACAACTACTTCACCTTGCCGGTGCTGTTCATCATGATCAGCAACCACTTCCCGAGCACTTATGGCAGCCAGTACAACTGGCTGATCCTGGCCGGGATCGCAGTGTTGGCGGTGTTGGTGCGTCACTACTTCAACACCCGTCATGACAGCCACAAGTTTGCCTGGACCCTGCCCGTCGCAGCCGTGGGCATGATCTGCCTGGCTTACGTGACTGGCCCGGCGCAGATGCCAAGCGCACCTGAAGTGGCCAAGGCACCTGGCACCATCGAGTACCAGCCGCTGCCGGAAACCGCCCTCGGTGGTGGTGCCAAACCTGCCGCACCGAAACCGGCTGAAGCACCGGTCCAGGCGGCAAACGCCGGCCCGGGGTTCGACAAAGTGCACAGCGTGATCCAGGAACGTTGCGCGGTGTGCCACTCGGCCAAGCCGACCAGCCCGTTGTTCAGCGCAGCGCCGGCCGGCGTGATGTTCGATACCCCCGAGCAGATCCGCCAGAACGCGGCGCGCATCCAGGCTCAAGCCGTCACCAGCCAGATCATGCCACTGGGCAACATCACCCAGATGACCCAGCAGGAACGTGACCTGATCGGCGCGTGGATTGTTCAGGGAGCTCCGACCAATTAATCGCTAAAAGCTTCGCGAGCAAGCTTCGCTCCTACAGGTTTTGTGTCGTTCACAAATGATGCAAACGGCACAAAACCTGTAGGAGCGAGGCTTGCCCGCGAATGGCCGCGCCGCGGTCTCCCCTGATGCACAAAATCACAAGAATAAAAAAGATCCGAGGTGTTGCATGTCCGAGCTATCCCAAGCGCGCATCCCCGACGCACCCGCCATTCAGCGTTTGCCCCTTTTGCAACTGATCCTGGTCGGTCTGCAACATGTTTTGCTGATGTACGGCGGAGCCATCGCGGTGCCGCTGATCATCGGACAGGCCGCTGGCCTGAGTCGTGAAGAAATCGCCTTCCTGATCAACGCCGACCTGCTGGTGGCCGGCATCGCCACCATCGTCCAGTCGCTGGGCATCGGCCCGATGGGCATTCGCATGCCAGTGATGATGGGCGCCAGCTTCGCCGCCGTCGGCAGCATGGTCGCCATGGCCGGCATGCCCGGTATCGGCCTGCAAGGAATCTTCGGCGCGACCATCGCCGCCGGGTTCTTCGGCATGCTCATCGCACCGTTCATGTCCAAAGTCGTTCGGTTCTTCCCGCCGCTGGTGACCGGCACAGTCATCACCTCGATCGGTTTGTCGCTGTTCCCCGTCGCCGTCAATTGGGCGGGCGGTGGTGCCGGCGCCGCTCAATTCGGTTCACCGATTTACCTGGCCATCGCCGCACTGGTGCTGGCAACCATTCTGTTGGTCCATCGTTTCATGCGCGGTTTCTGGGTCAACATTTCCGTGCTGATCGGCATGTGCCTCGGTTACGTGATCTGCGGGTTGATCGGCATGGTCGACCTCAGCGGAATGGCCCAGGCGCCTTGGCTGCAATTCGTCACCCCGCTGCACTTCGGCATGCCGAAGTTTGAACTCGCGCCGATTCTGTCGATGTGCCTGGTGGTGGTGATCATCTTCGTCGAGTCCACCGGGATGTTCCTCGCGCTGGGCAAAATCACCGGCCAGGAAGTCTGCCCGCGCATGCTGCGTCGCGGCTTGCTGTGCGATGCCGGCGCGTCGTTCTTCGCCGGTTTCTTCAACACCTTCACCCACTCCTCTTTCGCGCAGAACATCGGTCTGGTGCAGATGACCGGCGTGCGCTGCCGCTCGGTGACCATCGTTGCCGGCGGGTTGCTGATCGTATTGAGCCTGCTGCCGAAAGCCGCGTTCCTGGTCGCCTCGATTCCGCCCGCCGTGCTTGGCGGCGCAGCGATTGCGATGTTCGGCATGGTCGCCGCCACCGGGATCAAGATTCTCCAGGAAGCCGACATCGGTGACCGTCGCAACCAATTGCTGGTGGCGGTGAGCATCGGCATGGGCCTGATTCCAGTAGTACGTCCGGAGTTCTTCGCCCACCTGCCATTGTGGATGAGCCCGATCACCCACAGCGGCATCGCCATGGCGACGTTGAGTGCTTTGGCGCTGAACCTGCTGTTCAACATCCTCGGCGGCAAGGAACGCGCCGCGATCAACGACTGCCACGCCCACTCGCACTAAGACAGAACGCAAACCCTGTAGGAGCCGGCTTGCTGGCGAAGCGGTGGGTCAGACGACATCAATGTTGGATGTTCTGACCTCATCGCCAGCAAGCCGGCTCCTACAGGGGTGGGACACCTGCGCCTTGAAAATAAAAACAAGAGGGAGCAACAGATGATTCGGACACAGACAAACCTGCTGTTAGGCAGCGGTCTTCTGGCTGCCAGCCAAGCCATGGCCGGCGATTTACTGCTGTGGCAGACCAACAGCCTGAGCTATCTGTACGGCAAGGATTTCGCGATCAACCCGTCGATTCAGCAGACGATCACCTTCGAACACGCCGACCGCTGGAAGTACGGCGACAACTTCCTGTTCGTCGACAGCACTTACTACAACGGCGAGAAAGACCGGAACAAAGGCGTTCACGCCTATTACGGCGAATTCAGCCCACGCCTCTCCTTCGGCAAAATCCTCGACCGCCGCTTCGAATTCGGCCCGATCAAGGACGTGTTGCTGGCCATGACCTACGAGAATGGCGAAGACGACACCGAAGCCTACCTGATCGGCCCCGGCTTCGACCTTGCAGTACCGGGCTTCAACTTTTTCACCTTGAATTTCTACTATCGCCAGACCGAAGGCTCGCGCCCCGGCGATGATGTCTGGCAGATCACACCGGCCTGGTCCTACACCGTCCCGCTGGGCAATTCGAACCTGTTGATTGACGGCTACCTCGACTGGGTCGTGGACAACGACCAGAACGCGCGCGGCACCTATCACGCCAACCTGCATTTCAACCCGCAGATCAAATACGACCTGGGCAAGGCCCTGGGCTGGCGGGAGAAACAGGTGTATGTCGGCGTCGAGTACAGCTACTGGAAAGACAAGTACGGCGTGGAAAACAACGCCCGCCTCGACACCAATGAAAACACCACCAGCCTGCTGGTGAAGGTGCACTTTTAAGATGACCCGCAACGGTGCCCAAAACCTGTCGTCGGTGCGCTGTTGCGGGGCACTTGAGACCAGGCCCTGGAGTCAGTATTCTCCGCGGCCGCCTGAATCCGCTTTAAAAAAAAGCCCGGATTTAATTCCTGACCAGAAAGCCAACTTATCCCGGCCCTGGACGGTATCAAGGCATTCCACCCCCCCTCTCAATCGACGGCTCTTGAGCCGCCGAACGGGAGTTTTTTTGCTTTTCGAAAGCCTTGGCGCAGCTCTTGCTAACAGCACTGAAGCTGACCGATTGGATGATTTTTTACCGCTACGGAAAAAGGCGCCACACCAGAGCGCCGACCTTAAAAAAACAACGTGAAACACCTACTTTTTGGGAGCAACCGAATGAAACGTACGTGCACTAGCCTGATGCTGGCGGGATCCTTGCTGGCCGGGGGCCAGGCCATGGCCAGCGACTTGCTGCAATGGCAGAACAACAGCCTGACCTACCTCTATGGCAAAGACTTCCAGGTCAACCCGCGCATTCAGCAGACCGTGACCTTCGAACACGCCGATGGCTGGAAATATGGGGATAACTTCTTCTTCGTCGACAAGATCTTCTACAACGGCGAAAAGGATTTCAACGTCGGCCCGAACACCTATTATGGTGAGTTCAGCCCACGTATTTCCCTGGGCAAAGTCCTCGACCAGAAAATCGGATTCGGCCCGGTCAAAGACGTGTTGCTGGCGATGACGTACGAGTTTGGTGAAGGCGATACCGAGTCCTACCTGATCGGCCCGGGTTTCGACCTGGCGATTCCCGGTTTCGACTACTTCCAGCTGAACTTCTACCAGCGTCATACCGAAGGCAGCCGTGCGGGCGACAACGTCTGGCAGATCACGCCAGTGTGGTCCTACACCATCCCGGTCGGCGATTCGAGCATCCTGATCGATGGTTTCATGGACTGGGTAGTCGACAACGACTCCAACTCCAAAGGCGACTACCACGCCAACCTGCACTTCAACCCGCAGGTTAAATATGACTTGGGTAAAGCGCTGAATTTTGGCGAGAAGCAGTTGTATGTGGGTGTGGAGTATGACTATTGGTCGGACAAGTACGGGATTAAGGATAGCCAGTACTTCAAGACTGATCAGAGTACTACGAGCTTTTTGGTGAAGTTCCACTTCTAATTACCACCCTCCGTGTCCAGAGCATATTCTGGACACCCGGAAAGAGGCTAGTGATTTAGCCTCTTTTGGTATTCCACATGCAAGGCATACGCCAAATATGTCGAAGTATCTGCATTATTACTGCCCATTACACCTCGAACATCTGCACTACCATTAAACTCATCAAGCGCGGCGCGGAAATCCATCACGGAATTTTCCGAACCCTCACTTATAGTTTCAGTAAAAAATTTTCGATCCTTTATAAACCCTACACTAAAGAAATCTGGCGACTCGCCCCTCATCACCTGACGAGAAGCCTCCATAACCTCATCTAACGTTTTTCTTACAAGCGAAGTATTCGCAGAAAAACCATTATCAAGCAGCAGTGGAAATGACCAATAATCAACAGTAGAGGCTCCTTTCCCCGGCATTCCTTCAACTTTTTTAGGTAGATGTGACGCCTCATGCAAAATAGTTGTATTTATCGTCACCCCAGCTTCTATATTATTTTCATTTAAAAACATACGACCTACGGTATCGGCTTCCATTATATACCCAACAATACTTACCCCGTCTGGGGCTTTTATTTTCACGAACCGACTCTGCCCACTCTCGGCCTGATAATTAGCCAACATATTCCTGGTTCGCCCCCACCCCTTCACAACGTTCCCAACAACCTCTTCATACGCCGGCCCCAAAAAAGCACTTTGTATTGACTCGCTTGCCTGCGGGTACTCCTTCAGCATCGCAATTGCATCATTGATTATTTCGATAGATTCTTTCAGGCCCTCCAACACAATAGATTGCTCCACACCTGAAAACTCCTTCAATCCCCTCGCCAATATATGATCCCCACCTTTCAATACATCATGTTCTATAGAGTCGCCTTCCCAGTCATATCTACCGTCAATATCAACATTTAAAACGGGTCTCCCGCCAACAAAATTATAAATATTCAGGCCATTTATCCGCCCCAAAGGATCCGGACTCACCCACCTTTGCAACCAAGGCGCGTAATACCGATACCCATAATAATAAAGCCCCGCCGCATCCCGTTCTTTACCCGAATAACGAATCGTTTTGTACCTGGCTTCGATCTCGCTGACACCCGCCCACAACGCCGTCCCACCAAACGCGTAATAAACCTCCCGACTCAGAACTCTGCCCTGCTCATCCAACTCCAGAGTGCTGGAATTCAGATGATTGCTCAGGCAAAAACGCAGTTGATCGTTACGAACATCACGAGGCAATCCATCGACCCAGTGCAAGGCGCGGACCTGACCGCGCCCGGCCTCAACACTGACCACATGCCGCTCTTCTCCAGTGGCCTTGTCACGATGGATTTCCAAACCCGGCAAGTAGCGCGTTTCAGAACGCAATGTGCGATGCGCAGCCAGAGTCAGTCGGACTTTTCGCAAGCGATGTCCGGGACTGTCGTAGCAGTAACATTCAGTATCGTCAGGACCGTCGTCGCGCTTGACCATCGTTACGCTGCTGAGCTGGTTCCGTACATCCCAACTCATCTTTTGCCCACGCAGTAACTCCAACTGATTGCCGTTGGCATCGAAGCCGTCAACCAAGTTGCCTTTATCCGCTGCGCTGCGATTGCTGCCCGTAGCCGTAAACATCTCAAAAGTTTCTGCACCGCTGTGATGGCGGGTTTGCAAATTACCGGCGGCGTCGTAATTGAAAGTCTGGGTGTAATTGCGCAACTGGTTGGGGTCCAGCGGCGTGGTTTGCCAGGTTGGCAAAGCCGGGCCGTAACTGGGTTGACTGACTTCGCTGCCAATGGCTTCGGTCAGTTGGTAAAGGCTGTCGTAGCCATAGCGACAGACCGGATCGATCCGCTGATTATTGAAATAACGCGTCAGTTGAGCCAGGTCTTCGATGAAGGTGATATTGCCGACGGGATCGTAACCGTAGCTAAAATTCTGAAGCGGCTTGCCATCGACATCGCAGGACTGCAATTGCAGGAGGCGCCCGTCTTCACCTGCATACCGTGCAATGGTGGTAACGCCATTGCCAGCCCGTTCGCTGACGCCCCGGCCGAAGGCGTCGTAGCGGATTTCACTGACCAGCAAACGGGGATCTTCTAAAGAAGCGGCCAGCTTCAATCGGGTTTCACGTAGCTGACCGGCCCGGTCGTAAGCGAACGATCTGACGTTATCCATGGCGTCAGTCTGACAATGCATTTCTCCTACAGGGCCGTACTGCCACGTCGTCTCGAACACCTCGTCTTCCAGTTCCGCCTCGGCGAATTCAGATGACCAGTCCGGCAGCTCCAGATCGCGCAGGAAACGCGTTTGCTCCGCCAGCAGCGATCCACCCACGCCATAGTCACAGAAGCTGCGCCTGCCGGCCGGATGGTCATGGCGGATCGGTTGACCACACTGGTTATGGGCCGCCCGCTCGTCACGGGCATCGCCATACGTAAAGCGCTCGGAAACACGCGGCAACTCGTGCGCCATTTGCTCCGTAACGGCTGTCGGGCGCTGGAGCTCATCAAATTCGCTGTGACGCTGACCGCCGCGACCGTCCCAGAACGAGCAGGCCGCATCCGCCCGATTCATTAAGCTGAGCTGCCACCCGGCATCGACACTGTCCACCAGCAGAGCCCGGCCTTGCAGATCAAAGGTGTTTTCAAGATTGGGTTTCGGCGCCGTTCCCCACAAGCGTGGGTCCCAGGACGCAAAAAGCCGTCCGGCAGGATCGAAGTGGTTACGGGTAATGCGGGTATCAACGGACGGGTTCAACGGATGACGGCAATAGGCGACATTTCGCACAACCAACCCGCGCGCATCCACCACCGCCAGACTCGGTGTGTGAGCATCAATCCATTGCGCGGCCGCCATGTTCGAACCCTCTGCCTGAGGGTTTTAATCTGATCAAAGTAGCAAGTGTACGTCTACTGTCACAAATGACAGTTCAAGCGGGTTCCGGCACCGAAAGCCCGAGAAACCGACACAGCTCTTCGCGCTTGGCCAACGCATCCCGCCGCCCCAGATCTATCAACTCGCTGCAATACCCCGCCTCGAACAGCAGATAACTCAACACCCCCGCCCCACTGGTCTTGGTCGCACCCGGCCCGCGCAAAAACAGACGCAGCGCTGCCGGCAGTTCCTGGCGATGTCGCGCAGCGATCTCATCAATCGGCTGGCTCGGCGAAATCACCAGCACCTCCACCGGCGCTACGCCGAGCGTGCGGGTCGGCGTGCCGGCGGGCATCAGATGGCTGAACTGATTCAAGCGCTGCAGCAGTTCGATGTCACTTTCCAGGCTGTCAATGAACGTACTGTTGAGCATGTGCCCACCGATCTGCGCGAGCGTCGGCTGCTGCCCGGTGTAGGCCCGTTGCAGCGGTCGCTCCGGGTCGATCCCGCGCGGGTTGCCGCTGACGCCCACCACCAGCACGCGGCTGGCGCCCAGGTGCAAGGCCGGGCTGATCGGTGCCGATTGGCGCACCGCGCCGTCACCGAAATATTCCTCGCCGATTTTTACCGGGGCGAACAGCAGCGGGATGGCGGAGCTGGCGAGCAGGTGCTCGACGGTCAACTGCGCAGGAACGCCGATGCGCCGATGGCGCAACCAGGCGTCGATGGTGCCGCCGCCCTGATAGAAGGTGACTGCCTGACCCGATTCGTAACCGAACGCGGTGACCGCCACGGCCTTCAACTGCTTCTGTGCGATGGCTTCGGCGATGCCCGTCATGTGCAATTTGTCGTTGAGCAACCGGCGCAGCGGCGAGCTGTTGAGCAGGGCCACCGGCACCTGAGCGCCGATGCCGAGCAGACTGTGGCTGACAAACCGGCTGGCCTGACGGATCACGCCCGGCCAGTCGCTGCGCAAAACCAGATGGCTACGGAACCCTTGCCAGAAAGCGGTCAGGCGTTCGATGGCATTGCGAAAATCCATCGCCCCACTGGCGAGGCTGACCGCATTGATCGCCCCGGCCGAGGTGCCGACGATCACCGGGAACGGATTGTTTGCCCCCACCGGCAGCAATTCGGCAATCGCTGCCAGCACGCCGACCTGATAGGCCGCCCGAGCCCCGCCGCCGGAAAGAATCAACCCTGTAACCGGTTCGCCTGGACTCATGCACAACTCTCCATGGTGCTAGTTGGAATTTTCCATTTCCCTGCAGGAGCGAGACCGGCTTGTCGGCGATGGTCGTCAACGATGACGTTGGCTGCCTGACACTCCGCGACGCTCTCGGGTTTTTCGCGAGCAGGCTCGCTCCTACAGGGATTGGGGATTCAGCCGCGTTTTGCGTACAACTTGGGTTCGCCCGGCGGACGACTCTTGAAGCGGCGATGGGCCCAGAGGTATTGCTCCGGGCAGTCGCGCAAGACGCCTTCGATCCATTGGTTGATCCGCAGGCAATCGGCCTCTTCGGTCTCGCCGGGGAAACCTTCGAGCGGCGCATGGATCACCAAGCGATAACCGCTGCCGTCCGCCAGACGCTCTTGCGTGAACGGCACCACCAGCGCCTTGCCCAGCCGCGCAAACTTGCTGGTGGCAGTGACGGTCGCGGCCTGAATCCCGAACAGCGGCACGAAGATACTTTGCTTGGCGCCGTAGTCCTGATCCGGTGCGTACCAGATCGCCCGGCCGGCCCGCAGCAGTTTGAGCATGCCCCGCACGTCTTCACGCTCCACGGCCAGCGAGTCGAGGTTGTGTCGCTCACGACCATTGCGCTGGATGTAATCGAACAGCGGGTTCTTGTGCTCGCGGTACATGCCGTCGATGGTGTGTTGCTGGCCGAGCAGCGCCGCGCCGATTTCCAGCGTGGTGAAATGCACGGCCATCAGAATCACGCCTTTGCCTTCGCGCTGGGCCTTTTTCAGGTGCTCCAGCCCTTCGACATGCGCCAACCTGGCCAGGCGCTCCCGCGACCACCACCAGCTCATGGCCATTTCAAAGAATGCGATGCCGGTGGAGGCAAAGTTTTCCTTGAGCAGGCGCTTGCGCTCGGCAGCGGATTTTTCCGGGAAGCACAGCTCCAGGTTGCGCTTGGCAATGCGCCGTCGGTCGCCCGCCGCGCGATACATCAATGCACCGAGGGCACGACCAATAAACAGCAGCGCCGGGTAAGGCAACTGAACGATCAGCCACAACAGCCCCAAGCCGCACCACAGCGGCCAGAAACGCGGCATCAGAAATGTTTTTTGAAAACGCGGGCGATCCATTAAAGGTTCCGGAAAGACAATGGCCGCGCATTCTACATCGTTCGACCCGGCTTGCGGCTCGCGAGCGTTCTCGTTATAAGTCTCGGCACTTTTAGTGACAAGCCGTTGTATGCCGACCATGAGCCAAATCGAACCGCAAGACCAGGATCCCGTGTTCCAGTTGAAGGGCAGCATGCTCGCCATTACCGTGCTGGAGCTGGCCCGCAACGACCTCGAAAGCCTTGATCGGCAATTGGCCGCCAAGGTCGCCCAGGCGCCCGGCTTCTTCAGCAACGCGCCGCTGGTACTGGCGCTGGACAAGCTTCCGGCCAGCGAAGGTGCGGTCGATCTGCCAGGCTTGATGCGCGTCTGCCGCCAGCACGGCCTGCGCACCCTGGCGATCCGTGCCAGTCGCATCGAAGACATCGCCGCCGCCATCGCGGTCGACCTGCCGGTGCTGCCGCCGTCCGGCGCCCGCGAGCGTCCGCTGGACCCGCTTGAAGGCACCGTGGCGAAGAAACCGGAAAAACCCGCTGAACCGACGATAAAACCGACGAAAATCATCACCTCACCGGTACGCGGCGGCCAGCAGATTTATGCCCAGGGTTGCGACCTCGTCGTGATCTCCTCGGTCAGCCCGGGGGCGGAACTTCTCGCCGACGGCAACATCCATGTATACGGGCCGATGCGCGGTCGTGTATTGGCCGGGGTCAAAGGCGACACGAAAGCCAGGATTTTCTGTCAGCAAATGAGCGCTGAACTGGTCTCCATCGCCGGCCACTACAAGGTTTCGGAAGATCTGCGTCGCGACCCTTTGTGGGGCGCGGGTGTACAGGTCAGCCTGTCGGGCGATGTGTTGAACATCATTCGGCTTTAACGGATACTGCCGCATTTTCCAAGCATCTCTAAAACGTAGCGAAAACGGCTCAAACGAAGTAGGAAAAAGGCCTAAAGCAGTGTTTACCGGGGGTAAGCGCGGTTCAGGACCGGATTCCAGCCAAGCTGTCCGACTGCAGTCGTTTTTCCAGAGATGTTTTTCAGGGGCTAAATGTCCTTTTTCCTTAGGGGTGAAACACCTTGGCCAAGATTCTCGTGGTTACATCCGGCAAGGGTGGTGTGGGTAAGACCACCACCAGTGCTGCTATCGGTACCGGCCTCGCACTGCGCGGTCACAAAACAGTTATCGTCGACTTCGACGTCGGCTTGCGTAACCTCGACCTGATCATGGGTTGCGAGCGTCGCGTCGTGTATGACTTCGTCAACGTGGTTAACGGCGAAGCCAACCTGCAACAGGCCCTGATCAAAGACAAACGCCTGGAAAACCTCTACGTACTGGCCGCCAGTCAGACCCGCGACAAAGACGCGCTGACTGTCGAAGGCGTGGAAAAAGTCCTGATGGCGTTGAAGGAAGACTTCGAATTCGTGGTCTGCGACTCCCCGGCCGGCATCGAGAAAGGTGCTCACCTGGCCATGTACTTCGCCGATGAAGCGATCGTCGTGACCAACCCGGAAGTCTCCTCGGTTCGTGACTCGGACCGCATGCTGGGCCTGCTGGCCAGCAAATCGCGTCGCGCCGAAAACGGCGAAGACCCGATCAAGGAACACTTGCTGTTGACCCGTTACAACCCGCAACGCGTCAGCGATGGCGAGATGCTCGGCGTTGAAGACGTCAAGGAAATTCTCGCTGTGACCCTGCTGGGTGTGATCCCTGAGTCCCAAGCGGTACTCAAGGCGTCCAACTCCGGCGTGCCGGTGATTCTCGACGATCAAAGCGACGCCGGTCAGGCGTACAGCGATGCGGTCGAACGCCTGCTGGGCAAAACCGTGGAGCATCGGTTTCTCGATGTGACGAAGAAAGGATTCTTTGAGCGTCTGTTTGGAGGCCGGTAATGAACATTTTTGACTTCTTTCGTGCTAACAAGAAGCCAAGTACCGCCTCGGTAGCGAAAGAGCGTCTACAGATCATCGTGGCGCATGAACGCGGCCAACGCAGTACGCCGGATTACTTGCCAGCCTTGCAGAAAGAGCTGGTCGAAGTCATCCGCAAGTACGTCAATATCGGGTCCGATGACGTGCATGTCGCCCTGGAAAACCAGGGTAGCTGCTCGATTCTGGAACTCAATATCACCCTGCCGGATCGCTGAGTCGACCCGTCGGGAGCCACGGCGGCTCAGGCTTTTGCAGCTCCTTGTAGGAGCGAAGCTTGCTCGCGAAGGTGTGTCAGTCGACATTAACGTTGCTGACACACCTTCGCGAGCAAGCTTCGCTCCTACAAGAGCCCTGAAAGCCTGAGTCGCCGTTGGCGTTTGTTACGAGGCTGTTTAATGCCGCTGTCCAACGTCCACATCATCCATCAGGACGCCGCCGTACTGGTGGTGAATAAACCGACCCTGTTGCTTTCCGTCCCTGGCCGGGCCGATGACAACAAGGATTGCCTGATCACCCGCCTGCAAGAAAACGGCTACCCCGAAGCCCGCATCGTCCATCGCCTGGACTGGGAAACCTCCGGCATCATTCTGCTGGCCCGTGACCCGGACACCCATCGCGAATTGTCTCGGCAATTTCACGACCGTGAAACCGAAAAGGCCTACACCGCACTGTGCTGGGGTCAGCCGGAACTGGACAGCGGCAGCATCGACCTGCCCCTGCGCTACGACCCGCCGACCAAGCCGCGCCATGTGGTGGATTTCGAGTTCGGCAAAAACGCCCTGACATTCTGGCGCGTGCTGGAACGATGCGGCGACTGGTGCCGGGTTGAACTGACACCGATCACCGGCCGTTCCCATCAGTTGCGCGTGCACATGCTCTCCATCGGCCACCCGCTGCTGGGTGACGGGCTCTATGCCCACGAGCAGGCGCTGGCCGCCTGGCCACGGCTGTGCCTGCACGCGAGCATGCTCAGCTTCACTCATCCGCAGACCGGTGAACGCCTGCGTTTCGAGTGCCCGGCACCGTTCTAATCAGAAAAAACCGAATCTGTAGGAGCGAGCGGTGCGGCGATCCGACTTGCCCGCGAAAGCGGAGTGTCAATCGACATCAACTTTGATTGACAGTCCGCTTTCGCGGGCAAGTCGGATCGCCGCACCGCTCGCTCCTACAGAGGATCTACTCCGAGTCAATTGGGGGGCCACTCCATCAGCAGCCCGCCGCCAATTCTCCAACCAATACGGTAAACTTGCGCCATTGCTGTCTGGAGCTACTTATGCGCGAAGAGTTGAACCAAGGCCTGATCGATTTCCTCAAGGCCTCCCCTACCCCGTTTCATGCCACCGCCAGCCTTGTTCAGCGCCTGGAAGCGGCGGGTTATCAGCGTCTCGACGAACGCGAGCCCTGGACCACCGAAGCCAACGGCCGCTACTACGTCACCCGTAACGACTCTTCGATTGTCGCCGTCAAAATGGGCCGTCACTCCCCCCTGCATGGCGGTATCCGCCTGGTCGGCGCCCATACCGACAGCCCGTGCCTGCGAGTCAAACCCCAGCCGGAACTGCAACGCCAGGGTTTCTGGCAGTTGGGCGTCGAAGTGTATGGCGGTGCACTGCTGGCTCCGTGGTTCGACCGCGATCTGTCCCTGGCGGGCCGCGTGACCTTCCGCCGCGACGGCAAGGTCGAGAGCCAGTTGATCGACTTCAAGACACCGATCGCGATCATTCCCAACCTGGCCATTCACCTCAATCGTGAAGCCAACATGGGTTGGGCGATCAACGCCCAGACCGAATTGCCGCCGATCCTCGCGCAGTTCGCCGGTGACGAGCGCGTGGACTTCCGCGCCGTGCTCACCAATCAACTTGCTCTTGAGCATGGCCTGAACGCCGACGTGGTGCTCGACTACGAGTTGAGCTTCTACGATACCCAGAGCGCTGCGGTCATCGGCCTGCATGGCGACTTCATCGCCGGTGCGCGCCTCGACAACCTGCTGTCCTGCTACGCCGGCCTGCAAGCGTTGCTGACGGCTGAAACCGACGAAACCTGCGTACTGGTCGCCAATGACCACGAGGAAGTCGGCTCCTGCTCGGCCTGTGGCGCTGACGGCCCGATGCTGGAGCAGACGCTGCGTCGTTTGTTGCCCGAAGGTGATGAATTCGTACGCACCATTCAGAAATCCCTGCTGGTCTCGGCCGACAATGCCCACGGCGTACACCCCAACTACGCCGACAAGCACGACGCCAACCACGGCCCGAAACTCAACGCCGGCCCGGTGATCAAGGTCAACAGCAACCAGCGTTACGCCACCAACAGCGAAACCGCCGGGTTCTTCCGCCATCTGTGCATGGCCGAAGAAGTGCCGGTGCAAAGCTTCGTGGTGCGCAGCGACATGGGCTGCGGCTCGACCATCGGCCCGATCACCGCCAGCCACCTGGGCGTGCGTACCGTGGACATCGGCCTGCCGACATTCGCCATGCACTCGATCCGGGAGCTGTGCGGCAGTCATGATCTGGCGCACCTGGTGAAAGTGCTGAGCGCGTTCTACGCCAGCCAAGAGCTCCCGTAAAACCTTGTAGGAGCCGGCTTGCTGGCGATCCAGGCGACGCGGTGCAACTGACGCACCGCGCTGATCCTATCGCCAGCAAGCCGGCTCCTACATGTGTTAAAACCGCTAGACTTTAAATATCCCCTTCGACAAGGCAGTCGCTCATGATCTCGATGTCTTCATTTCACGCCATGCTGATCCCGATTCTTGCCGGGATGATCCTGCTGGCCATCGGCTTCAACTTCCGCGACAAGAATGCCGGCGTGTTCGCGATGTGGATAGGCATGCTGACCATCCTCGCTACCGTGGTCTTCAAAATCCTCGCCAAACTCAACGAATAAATCCTCGCCCTCGGCTCGCATTGATTTTGGCGGGCTCGTACACTCGGTCGACCTGCTCTTTTCAAGGTTGACCGCCTAGTGTTCGCTCGTCTTTTTGCCCTGCCCAGCCTTTTCCTCGTCTGCCTGATGGCGCTGCTGCCGATCATGCCGGCCCAGGCCGTCGGTTTACCGAGCCTGCTCAACAGCTCGGCGAAAACCCAGCCCGAGGCGCAAGAACCCCTCGGGCAATCCCTCGACGAAGTCATCAAGTCACTGGAGAACGATCAGCAACGCAGCAAATTGCTGGCCGACTTGAAGAAGCTGCGCGACGCCACCAAAAAAGCCCAACCGGCTGCTGAAGAAGGCGTGTTGGGCCTGATTGGCGGCACGCTGGCCAATTTTGAAAAACAATTCTCCGGCGCTGACAGCCCGCTCACACGCTGGTCCGACGAGTTTGATCTGGCCAAGGAAGAACTGGCGGGGTTGGTGTTGCCGGCCAATGAATGGCTGCCGATCATCTTTGGCTTCGCCATGATTCTGATGGTCTGGAGCCTGCTGGCCGCCGCGCTTATCTGGCTCGGTCACCGGGTACGGATGCGCTTCGGCCTGACCGAAGAATTACCACAGCACCCCAAGGCCCTCGACATGTTGCGCTTTGCCCTGCGCAAACTCGGGCCTTGGCTGATCGCCCTGGTGATGACCGTCTACATGACCTACGCCCTGCCCTCGTCATTGGGCAAAAGCCTGGCGATGGTGCTGGCCTATGCGCTGGTGGTCGGCACGTGTTTTTCGGCGATCTGCGTGATCGCCTTTTCCTTGCTCGACGGGCCACACCGCCACCGCGCCTTGTACATCCTGCGGCATCAGGCCTTTCGGCCGCTGTGGCTGATCGGCAGTTTTGCCGCGTTCGGCGAAGCCTTGAACGACCCGCGACTGGTCGCCAGCCTCGGCAGCCATTTGGCGCACACCGCCGCCACCATCGCCAACGTGCTGGCCGCGCTGTCTACCGGGCTGTTCATCCTGCGCTTCCGACGCCCCATCGCCCACTTGATCCGCAACCAACCGTTGTCCCGGCGCCTGACCCGCCGCGCGCTCAGCGACACCATCGAAATTCTCGGCACTTTCTGGTACATGCCAGCGCTGGTGCTGGTGGCGATTTCGCTGTTCGCCACGTTCGTTTCCGCCGGCGACACCAGCACCGCGTTGCGTCAGTCGCTGATCTGCACCGTGCTGCTGGTGTTGTGCATGGTCATCAACGGGCTGGTACGCCGGCATGCACTGAAACCGCAACGGGGCGTGAAGCGTCATGCACTGTATTCCGAACGCCTGAAAAGCTTCTTCTATACCCTCGCCCACTTGCTGGTGTGGCTAGCGTTCATCGAACTTGGCCTGCGGGTCTGGGGCATGTCGCTGATTGCGTTCACCGAAGGCGAAGGCCATGAAGTCAGCGTCAAACTGTTCAGCCTCGGCGGCACACTGATTTTTGCCTGGCTGATCTGGATCCTCAGCGACACGGCGGTGCACCACGCCCTCACCCGCTCGCGCAAAGGCCAGGCCAACGCGCGTGCGCAGACGATGATGCCGCTGATCCGCAACGTGCTGTTCGTGGCGATATTCATCGTTGCACTGATCGTCGCCCTGGCGAACATGGGCATGAACGTCACGCCACTGCTGGCCGGTGCCGGCGTGATCGGCCTGGCCATCGGTTTCGGCGCACAATCGTTGGTCGCGGACCTGATCACCGGGCTGTTCATCATCATCGAGGACTCCCTGGCCATCGACGACTACGTGGATGTTGGCGGCCACCTCGGCACTGTCGAGGGCCTGACCATTCGTACCGTGCGCCTGCGGGACATCGACGGCATCGTCCACACCATCCCGTTCAGTGAAATCAAAAGCATCAAGAACTACTCGCGAGAGTTCGGCTACGCGATCTTTCGCGTGGCGATCCCCTCGAACATGGACATCGATAACGCGATCAAACTGATGCGCGACGTCGGCCAGAAGATGCGCGCCGATCCATTGCAACGACGCAACATCTGGTCGCCGCTGGAGATTCAAGGGGTCGAGAGTTTCGAGTCAGGCAACGCGATTCTGCGGGCCCGCTTCAAGACCGCGCCGATCAAGCAGTGGGAAGTTTCCCGGGCGTTCAACCTGTCCTTGAAACGACACCTGGATGAAGCCGGGCTCGATCTGGCGACTCCGCGCATGAGTGTGCAAGTGGTCACGGCGGGTGGCGGGCCAGCAACAGATTAAACCCAGCCCCCTGTAGGAGCCGGCTTGCTGGCGATGGGCGTGAACGATTACGTGTGCGGTCTGAATGTACGCAGTGCCTGTGCGTTTATCGCCAGCAAGCCGGCTCCTACAGGAATCGCAGCTAAACGTGAAATCGGCGATATTTAACAAATCGCAGGCAAAAAAAATCCCCGAACCAGTCGGGGATTTTTTATGTTCGATCAATCAGCCCGGGGGCGGATCAATCTTCGCGATAGCGACGCAGCTTCAACTGCTTACCGGCAACGCGAGTGTCCTTCAGCTTGGTCAGCAGACGCTCCAGACCATCTTCCGGCAGCTCGACGAGGCTGAAGCTGTCACGCACCTGGATGCGACCGATCGCTTCACGCGCCAGACCACCTTCGTTGAGGATGGCGCCCAGCAGGTTTTTCGCCGCGATACCGTCACGCGCACCCAGCGCGGTACGGCAACGGGCACGGCCTTCGGCCAATGGAACCGGAGCACGACGCTCACGATCACCACGGTCCGGACGATCACCGGTGCGCTCTGGACGATCGCCACGCGGTGCGTTGTTCGGCACCAGTGGACGTTCTTTCTCGATTGCAGCCAGGGTCAGCGCCTGAGCGTTGGTCGCCTTGCGCAGCAGGGCAGCAGCCAGTGCACGCGGCGTGCAACCGATATCGGCAGTCAGGCGATCCAGCAGATCACCGTGAGTCGATTCGGCATCGCCAACCAGCGGCGACAGGCTGTTGGTCAGTTTCTTGATGCGGGCATCGAGAACAGCCTGAGCGTCCGGCAGGCGAACTTCAGCAACTTTCTGACCGGTTACACGCTCGATCACTTGCAGCATGCGGCGCTCACGCGGAGTCACCAGCAGCAGTGCACGACCTTCGCGACCGGCACGGCCAGTACGGCCGATACGGTGAACGTAGGATTCCGGATCGTACGGCATGTCAACGTTGAACACGTGAGTGATGCGCGGAACGTCCAGGCCACGAGCGGCAACGTCGGTCGCCACAACGATGTCCAGACGGCCATCCTTGAGGGAGTCGATCACGCGCTCACGCTGGTTCTGGGCAATGTCACCGTTCAGCGCAGCGGCTTTGTAGCCTTTGGCTTCCAGGGCGCTGGCCAGGTCCAGGGTCGCTTGCTTGGTGCGCACGAACATGATCAGGGCGTCGAAGTCTTCGACTTCCAGCAGGCTCAATACAGCCGAGGTCTTCTGGTCAGCGTGAACCAACAGGTGAGCCTGTTCGATCGCGGTAACGGTCTGAGTCTTGGTCTGGATCTTCACGTGTTGCGGATCGCGCAGGTGGCGTTCGGCAATGGCACGGATCGACTGCGGCAGGGTAGCCGAGAACAATACGGTCTGACGGGTTGGAGGCAGCGCCTTGAAGATGACTTCGAGGTCGTCCATGAAACCCAGTTTGAGCATTTCGTCGGCTTCGTCGAGAACCAGGTGGTTCACGGTCGACAGGACTTTTTCGTCGCGACGCAGGTGGTCGCACAGACGGCCCGGAGTGGCGACAACGATCTGTGCGCCATTACGGATTGCTTTCAGTTGTGGACCCATAGGGGCGCCGCCGTAAACGGCCACAACGGTAACGCCTGGCATTTGCTTGGCGTAGGTTTCGAAAGCGGTTGCTACTTGCAGCGCCAACTCACGGGTTGGCGCCAGGATCAGGGCTTGCGGCTCGCGCTTGGCAGGATCGATGCAGTGCAGGATAGGCAGGGCGAACGCAGCGGTTTTACCCGTACCGGTTTGCGCCTGACCAATCATGTCCTGGCCCGCCATGATGATCGGGATCGATTGCTGCTGAATAGCCGAAGGCTCTTCGTAGCCAGTCGCAATGACGGCTGCAAGGATATTCGGATTAAGATTAAAAGCGGCGAAGCCGCCGGTTTCCTGGGTCATGGGTCTGCCTCTAAGTGCATCCGCAAAGACCCATGCTCCAAAGCTGCGCATGCCGTGTAAGACTCAAGAGTCGCCCTGGCTGCTTTGTCGGCGGGGATTTGCGAAAACGAATGAATGAAAAAGATTCGTCAAGGGAGAGTCCGCTGTGCGGACGTGCAGCCGAAGCTGACTTCGGGGAATTGCGCTACCTAAACGCGGCCCGGTTAAAGGCCGGCGCGCACTATACCGGAATTCGCCCAAAAAGGGAGCATTATTTGTCGGAAAACTGACGGATACACCGTTGTGTCACAGGCTTTGCGGATAATCGTGCGACGGTCTATTTTTCAAAGGCCCGGCCCTGCTGGGGATGGCGCTAAAACGGTTCACCGTTGTGACTCGGACCTGCGGCCTCGCCTCCCCCTTCAAACCCCTTCCCATCCGAGGAATTGTTCGATGAATCAACCTGTTACCAGCCGTGTGACCTGCGAAAGGCGCGGCCATGTCCTGTTGATCGGCCTGGATCGGGTGGCCAAGCGCAATGCCTTCGACCTCGACCTGCTCAACGCACTCAGCCTGGCCTACGGTGAGTTCGAGGCTGACAGCGAAGCGCGGGTGGCGGTGGTGTTCGGCCATGGCGAGCATTTCACCGCCGGGCTTGACCTGGTCAGCGCCAGTTCGGCCCTGGCCGAGGGCTGGCAGGCACCGCCCGGCGGTTGCGATCCGTGGGGCGTGTTCGCGGGTCCGCGAGTCAGCAAACCAGTGATCGTCGCCGCGCAAGGTTATTGCCTGACCATCGGCATTGAGTTGATGCTCGCCGCCGACATCAACCTCTGCGCCAGTAACACCCGGTTTGCCCAGAAAGAAGTGCAGCGCGGGATTTTCCCGTTCGGCGGGGCCACATTGCGCCTGCATCAAGTCGCCGGTTGGGGCAATGCGATGCGCTGGTTGCTGACCGGGGATGAATTCGATGCGCATGACGCGTTGCATCTGGGGTTGGTGCAGGAAGTCATGGCCAGCGAGGATTTGCTGCCCCGGGCGATCGGGCTGGCGGAGCGGATTGCCCGGCAGGCGCCGCTGGGGGTACAGGCGACGTTGATGTCGGCGCGACAGGCGCGTTATGAGGGCGAAACAGCCGCGGCGCTGGGGTTGCCGCCGCTGGTGAAGAAGTTGTTGGCGAGTGAGGATGCGAAGGAAGGCGTGCGGTCGATGGTTGAGAAGCGGCCCGGCATTTTCAAAGGGGTTTGAGGTTTGTGGCGAGGCGGATATTGCCTTCGCGGGCAAGCCTCGCTCCTACAAGGAAATGCGCACCCTTGTAGGAGCGAGGCTTGCCCGCGAAGAGGCCCTAAAGAACAACAAATCATGTCGCCGGGCGAATCGCCTTGATCAACGACTGCAACGAATACCCCAACCGTGGCGCCAGCCCTTCGGCCCGCGCAACCAACCCATCCATGTCCAGTTCCTGATCCAGCTCCGACGGCACAATCAGAATCACATTGCCCTCCTTCACCGGCAGCTCCCAGTAATGCCGGTGATAGAGCCCACGCAACAGCGCCGCGCCCAACGGCTTGCCATCATCGGTGGCCCACTGGTTGATCACCAGCCAGCCGCCCGGATTCAGGCGTTTCTGACAGTTTTCCAGAAAGCTCCAGGCCAGATGCCCGACGCCCGGCCCGACATCGGTATAAAGGTCGACGAAAATCAGGTCGGCCGGCTCGGCGGTATCGAGCAGTTCCAGCGCATCGCCGACGCGGATGTACAGCCGCGGGTCGTCATCCAGCCCCAGGTATTCGATGGCCAGGCGCGGCACGTCGGGCCGCAGCTCGATGGCTTCGACATCTTCCAGCGGCAAGAACTTCAGGCATGCCTGGGTCAGCGTGCCGGCACCGAGGCCGAGGAACAGCGCGCTTTCCGGCTGCTCGTGGCACAACGCGCCGATCAGCATGGCACGGGTGTAATCGTATTCGAGCCAGCTCGGGTCGGCGGTGAACACGCAGCTCTGTTCGATGGCATCACCGAACTCGAGAAAACGGTAATCGGCCACTTCCAGCACGCGAATCACGCCGAACTCGTCCTGTACCTCGGCGAGCAGATGCTCGACGCGCTCCTCAGTCATTTCGTCTCCAGATCGTCACCGGGCCCGGCAACGCAATGCACCGCAACATCAGGCGGCAAAAGCGCGATTGTCCGCGAAGCGACGGGAACAGGTCACGCACTAATTTGCTGATAACATGAACGTCCGAGCGTAAAACAACCGAGACCGTGATGAGCCAACCCTGGAGCCCTGACAGCTGGCGCGCCCTGCCGATCCAGCAACAACCCCACTACCCCGACGCGGCGCATTTGCTGCACGTCGAGCAAACCCTGGCGAGTTATCCGCCGCTGGTGTTTGCCGGTGAAGCCCGGGAGTTGCGACGTCAGTTTGCCGAAGTGACCCAGGGCCGCGCATTTCTGTTGCAGGGCGGCGATTGCGCCGAAAGCTTCGCCGAGTTCTCTGCCGCGAAAATCCGCGACACCTTTAAAGTGCTGCTGCAAATGGCGATCGTCATGACCTTCGCCGCGGGCTGCCCGGTGGTCAAGGTCGGGCGCATGGCCGGTCAGTTCGCCAAACCGCGTTCGGCCAACGACGAAACCATCGACGGCGTGACCCTGCCCGCCTACCGTGGCGACATCGTCAACGGCATCGGCTTCGACGAAAAAAGCCGTGTGCCGGACCCGGAGCGTCTGCTCCAGTCCTATCACCAGTCCACCGCGACCCTGAACCTGCTGCGCGCCTTCGCCCAAGGCGGCTTTGCCGACCTGCATCAGGTGCACAAGTGGAACCTGGACTTCATCGCCAACTCGGCGCTGGCGGAAAAATACAGCCACCTCGCCGACCGCATCGATGAAACCCTGGCGTTCATGCGCGCCTGCGGCATGGACAGCTCGCCACAACTGCGCGAAACCAGTTTCTTCACCGCCCACGAAGCGCTGCTGCTGAACTACGAAGAAGCCTTCGTGCGTCGCGACAGCCTGACAAACGACTACTACGATTGCTCGGCGCACATGTTGTGGATCGGCGACCGCACCCGTCAGCTCGACGGCGCTCACGTCGAATTCCTGCGCGGGGTGAACAACCCGATCGGGGTCAAGGTTGGTCCGAGCATGAACCCGGAAGACTTGATTCGCCTGATCGACGTGCTCAACCCGGACAACGATCCAGGTCGCTTGAACCTGATCGCACGGATGGGCGCGAACAAGGTTGGCGATCATTTGCCGCAACTGATCCGCGCTGTGCAGCGTGAAGGCAAGCAGGTGCTTTGGAGTTCCGATCCGATGCACGGCAACACCATCAAGGCCAGCAGCGGCTACAAGACCCGCGACTTTGCGCAGATTCTTGGCGAGGTGAAGCAGTTCTTCCAGGTGCACGAAGCGGAAGGCACCTATGCCGGCGGCATTCACATCGAGATGACCGGGCAGAATGTCACCGAGTGCATTGGTGGTGCGCGACCGATCACCGAGGACGGGTTGTCGGATCGGTATCACACCCATTGCGACCCGCGGATGAATGCGGATCAGTCGCTGGAGTTGGCGTTCCTTATTGCCGAAACCCTGAAACAAGTCCGTCGGTAAACCGTGTCGCTGCCTTCGCGGGCAAGCTTCGCTCCTACAAGGGATCGCGAACCCCTGTAGGAGCGAGCGGTGCGGCGATCCGACTTGCTCGCGAAGGCGTCAGCTCAGTCACCCTCAATCTGAGCCAATGCCACCCGCAACCGCCCCGCACTCGCCCGCGAGCAATTCAACTGCACCCGCTCCAACCCCAACCAATCCGCCATCCGCCGCAAATTCACCGCCAACGCCAGCATCCCTTCCTCATCCAGCCCCGGCTCTTCCTCATGCACGGCATGCACCGCCAACCGCCCCAACGCCCGCTCCGCACGCAAATCCACCCGCGCAGCAATCCGCTCGTTGTATAAAAACGGCAACACGTAATAGCCGTAGACCCGCTTGTCCGGCGGCGTATAAATCTCCAGCCGATAGCGAAAATCGAACAAACGCTCGGTACGACTGCGCTCCCAGATCAGCGAATCAAACGGTGACAGCAAGGCACTGGCCTCAACCTTGCGCGGCACTTTCGGCTCTGGCAAACAAAAGCCCGGTTGCCGCCAACCCTGGACTTCACAGGTCAGCAGCTCCCCGGCTTCCACCAGTTCCGCAAGGCGCGGACGCGCATCACCCGGGCTGAGCCGGAAGTAATCGCGCAGGTCCTTTTCCGTCGCCACACCCAAGGCATTCGCGGCGTGCAACAACAGCCCGCGCTGGGCCTCGTCCTCCGCGAGCAACGGCTGCTGCAGAATCGCCGAAGGAATCACCCGCTCCGGCAAATCGTAGAGCCGCTCGAATCCACGCCGCCCGGCCACGGTCACTTCCCCGGCGGCGAACAACCATTCCAGCGCATGCTTTTCCGCGCTCCAGTCCCACCACGGCCCTGCCCGCTCCTGACGGGTCGAAAGGCTGCCGGCGCCCAGTGCGCCGAGCTCTTCAACCGAGGCCAGCACCCGCCGGACAGTGTCCTGTTGCTCACGCCCGAAACGTGCCAGTTGCTGATAGATATCTTCGCCACGACTCGCGCGCTGCATGCGCCAGCGCATCAACGGGTACATCGACAGCGGCAGCAACGAGGCCTCATGACCCCAGTATTCGAACAGCGTACGTCGCCGGCCCGAACTCCAGGCAGCCTGGTCGAGCAAGTCGGATGAGTAATTGCCGAGGCGGGAAAACAAGGGAAGGTAGTGCGAACGCACCAACGCATTGACCGAATCGATCTGCAAGATGCCCAGCCGCTCGATCAGGCGATTGAGCTGCACCGCTTTGATCGCCGCTGGCGGCTGGCGCCCGTTGAATCCTTGGGCGGCCAGCGCCAGGCGTCGAGCCTGTTTGATGGAAAAGGACAGCGTTGCGGGCATGAGCATCTCCTTGTCTGCTCGCAACCTACCTCACCGGGAGACGGTTTGTGTAGTTGTGGCTTACTCATTTGTGCATCGGGTCATCCCAGAATGGGCGGACGGTTTCGTGCTCGACATCTGCACGACTGAGCCCGATGTCCTTCAACGCTTCGTCGCTCATGCCCGCCAACAACTCGCGTTCACGGTGCAATTCGTACCAGCGACTGATCTTGTGCAGTAAATCCGAGACGACGTGGATGGAATGTTTCTCTACCTCGACATAACCTTTTTGACCTTTCATCTTGTTGCCCTCCGTTTGGGATGGCTCAAGTGTCACGCCGGAGCTAAGATCAATCCAACGAATGTTTCTTATGCAATACATCTCGGAGATTGATGTATGTCCGCCTTCCCAAGTATCGACACCGAAGTGCTGCGCACCTTTGTGGCCATCGCCGATCAGGGCGGTTTCACCCGCGCAGGGGAGCTGGTCAACCGCACGCAATCCGCCGTCAGCATGCAAATGAAGCGGCTGGAAGAGGACGTGTTGCAACGCCAACTGTTCCAGCGCGACGGCCGCCAGGTGCGGCTGACCGCTGAAGGCCAGGTGCTGCTGGGTTACGCCCGGCGCATCCTCAAGTTGCACAGCGAAGTGTTCAACACCCTGCGCGAACCGCACATGGTCGGCACGGTGCGGATCGGCACGCCGGACGATTACGTGATGCGTTTTCTGCCGGGGATTCTGCGGCGATTCGCCCAGTCATATCCGCTGATCCAGATCGAGGTGCACTGCGAATCATCAAAACAATTGCTGCTACGCCAGGATCTGGATTTATCCATCGTCACCCGCGAGCCGGGCAACGAGATCGGTCAGTTGCTGCGCAAGGAACGTTTCGTCTGGGCCGAGGCACAATGCTACAGCGCCCACGAGCAGACACCGTTGCCGCTGGCGATGTTCAACAGTGATTGTTTCTGCAGGCTGTGGGCCTGCAATGCGCTGGACGCGATGGGCCGCGATTATCGCGTTGCCTACAACAGCTCAAGCCTGTCGGCGATCATGGCGGTGGTCAGCGCCGGCCTGGCCGTCACCGCACAACTG
This sequence comes from Pseudomonas sp. IT-P44, assembly GCF_949768225.1. NCBI lineage: Bacteria > Pseudomonadati > Pseudomonadota > Gammaproteobacteria > Pseudomonadales > Pseudomonadaceae > Pseudomonas > Pseudomonas sp. IT-P44. The sequence continues at coordinate 39,487 of NZ_CATKQM010000004.1, forward strand.
GAAAGCCTGATCACCCCGGACATGCGCATTCTCGGTGACGCCGAAGATCTGCCCTTGCTGCCTGAAGCCAGCATCATGCTGGTGCGCAACCTGCACAATCCGTCACCGATTACCGAATGCCTGGCCGAGCACATCGTCGACGGCTTCAAACTTTAAACGCGAGCATCACCGCGCACAGCACCAGGAAGCCGCAGAACAACCCGCGCAGGAGGCGCTCCGGCATGGCGTGGGCGATCTTCACGCCCCAGCTGATGCTCAGCAGTCCACCCACGGCCAACGGCACGCCGATCATCCAGTCCACTTGATGATGCACGGCATAGGTGACCAGCGTGACGCCCGTGCTGGGCAATGCCAGTGCCAGCGACAACCCTTGGGCCACCACCTGGCTGGTGCCGAACAGGCTGGTCAGCACCGGTGTTGCCACCACCGCCCCGCCCACGCCAAACAATCCGCCCATGGTTCCGGACGCCGCGCCGAGCACACCCAGCCATGGCCAGGCGTAATTCATCTGCGAAGAAGCCGGCGCATTGGCGTAGAACATTCGCAACAGGTTGTAGGCCGACAGCGCGATCAGGAAGGCGACAAATCCGATGCGCATGGTTTGCGCATCAATGCCCACCGCCCAGATGGAGCCGGCCCAGGCAAAGCAAAACCCCATCGAGGCCAGCGGCAGCGCGTGACGCATTTCGATTTTGTTGCGCTGGTGATAACGCCATAGCGCCAGCATCACGTTAGGGACGACCATCACCAGCGCGGTGCCCTGGGCAATTTGCTGATCGAGACCGAACAACACGCCGAGCAACGGAATCGCGATCAGACCGCCGCCGATGCCAAACAAGCCGCCGAGGGTTCCCAGGGCTGCGCCAAATACCAGGTACATCAAAAACTCGATCACGGCCGATTTCCTTTTATCTCAGGCCATTCATCCTACGCAGTCGGCGCTGGCGGGGAAACGCACAGCAACGCACAATGGCTGTGCCAACTTCGCATAGGCATTGATACGCCATGAACCCTAATCAATTGACCGAACAACTCGGCCTGTTCCTCGACGTGCTGGAAACCGGCAGCTTTTCCGCTGCCTCTCGCCGTCATCCACTGACCCCTTCGGCTGTGGCGCGGCGCATCGATAGCCTGGAAAGCGCGGTCGGCAGCCAGTTGTTCATTCGCAGCACCCATGCCGTCCGCGCGACCCCGGCCGGCGTGGCGTTTGCCGAGCGTGCGCGGCGGATCGTGGCGGAATTGCAACTGGCCCGCGCCGAGGCGGTGTCCCTGAGCAGTGCGCCGGAAGGCTTGATCCGGATCGACGCGCCCGCCGCGTTCGGCCGACGGCATCTGGCACCGGTGATCGCTGATTTTCTGATGCTCTACCCCGGCCTCGACGTGCAACTGCACTTGATCGACAGTTTTGTCGACATGCAGGGTTTGAACCTGGGCAAGGTCGATCTGGTGCTGCGTGCCGGGCAAATGGCCGATACCCGACTGGTGGCCACACCACTGGCGAGCATGGTGCGCATCGCCTGCGCCAGCCCTGCGTACCTGCAACGCCGTGGCGTGCCGACCGATCCGGCGCAGTTGAGTGATCACGACGGCCTCGACTGGGATGGCCTGGCGCCGCCATTTGCCTGGCGTTTCGAGCAAAACGCAGAAATGCATTTGCATCGTCCCGGGCGCATCCGCATGAGCGCCAACAATGCCGAGGCGCTGGTCTGCGGTGCGCTGGCCGGGCTCGGTATCGCGCACTTGCCGACCTGGCTGACCAGCGAATACCTGTTGCGCGGCGAACTGCTGCCGCTGTTCTGTGAACACGGCCTGCCACCGCCGGAAACCACCGGCATCTATGCGTTGCGCCTGGAGCAGCAACCCAACCCGAGGAGTCGTTTATTGCTGGAGTACCTGAAAGTCCGCTTCAGCCCTGTCCCGCCATGGGATCTGGCGCTGCGAACCAATCTGGACCGGCACTAGGTCAAAATTATCTGGCGCATTAAAGATTCGCCCGCTAGATTCATGAAGATCACTGATCAAGGCTTTGAGATGAACACCGAACGCGACACCACGGATAACTGCGACGACCTGCTGCTGGACAACCAGGCCTGCTTCGCCCTGCATTCCACTTCACTGCTGATGACCAAGGTCTACAAGCCGCTGCTGCAAGCGCTGGGCCTGACCTATCCGCAGTACCTGGCGATGATGGTGTTGTGGGAACGGGACGGTTTGACCGTAGGCGAAATCAGCACGCGCTTGCTGACCGATCCCGGCTCGCTGACCCCGTTGCTCAAGCGCCTGGAAGTCGAAGGCTTGCTCAGCCGCACTCGCAGCCGCGAGGACGAGCGAGTGGTGATTGTCGAGCTGACTGAACAGGGCCGCGCGTTGCGGGACAAGGCGCGCGGCGTGCCCCAGTGCATCCTCGGCGCCAGCGGCATGACGCTTGAGCGGTTGCAAAAACTGCAAGCGGAGCTGCAAGTGCTGCGCAGCAATCTGCAGGACAGCCTTTAGGCGATCACCTGATAGATCGCGTTATCGTTCTTCGCGGGCAAGCCTCGCTCCTACAGACCGCACATGACCTGTAGGAGCGAGGCTTGCCCGCGAAAGCATCCTCGACGCCATAAAAAAATTTCTGCCTGTCACTCCCACACCAAAGCCTCTACATCAAGCCTCTCCCCGCCGAATGCATACCCTGCGCATGCTTTCAGGAAAACTTTTTTAAAAATTTATCTTGCTCGCTAAATATTAGCGCGATACATTCATCTCGCACTTACTTAGCGCGCAAACATTTAGCGCAAATCACCAAAACCTGAAACGAGGCCTACATCATGCAAACTCTCTACACCGCAATCGCAACCTCCACTGGCGGCCGTGACGGTCGTGCGGTTTCCAGCGACAACATCCTCGACGTCAAACTCGCCACTCCGAAAGAACTCGGCGGTGCTGGCGGCGCGGCCACCAACCCGGAACAACTGTTCGCTGCCGGTTACTCGGCCTGCTTCATCGGCGCGCTGAAATTCGTTGCCAGCCAGACCAAACGCAGCATCCCGGCCGACGCCTCGATCACTGCCCACGTCGGCATCGGCCAGATTCCTGGCGGCTTCGGTCTGGACATCGACCTGCACATCAGCCTGCCGGGTCTTGAACAAGCCGATGCGCAAACCCTGGTCGACGCGGCCCACCAGGTCTGCCCGTACTCCAACGCCACCCGCGGCAACGTCGAAGTGCGCCTGCACGTAACCGTCTAACCGTCGACTCCAAGACCGAACAGGAAACCAACATGAACACTTTCAGCAAAGTCTTGACCGGTACCCTTCTCGCCCTGTCCATCCACAGCGCATTCGCGGGCGAGGGGGTTGAACACAACACCCAGGCGTTCCTCGATGTCCTGAATGCCGGCACCGGCAAACCGATGGAACAGCTTTCACCGAAAGATGCCCGGGCCATTTTGGTCGGCGCGCAAGCCGGGGTGAAACTGACGCTGCCAAAAGCAGACGTCAGCCAGAAGACCATTCAAGTCGACGGCCAACCGCTCAGCCTGACCATCGTCCGGCCGGCCGGGGTCAAAGGCGAGCTGCCGGTGTTCATGTTCTTCCACGGCGGCGGCTGGGTGCTGGGGGACTTCCCGACCCACGGGCGGCTGGTTCGGGATCTGGTCACGGGCTCGGGGGCGGCGGCGGTGTTCGTCAACTACACCCCATCACCGGAAGCGCATTACCCGGTGGCGATCAACCAGGCTTACGCGGCCACTAAATGGGTGGCCGAGCACGGCAAAGAGATCAACGTCGATGGCAAGCGACTGGCCGTGGCCGGTAACAGTGTCGGCGGCAACATGGCGGCCGTGGTTGCGCTGATGGCCAAAGACAAAGGCACCCCGGCGATCAAGTTCCAGGTGCTGTTGTGGCCGGTGACCGACGCCAGCTTTGAAACGGCGTCTTACAACCAGTTTGCCGAAGGGCACTTCCTCACCAAAAACATGATGAAGTGGTTCTGGGACAACTACACCACCGACGCCAAGCAACGTAACGAGATCTACGCTTCACCGCTGCGGGCGACCACCGCACAACTCAAGGGCTTGCCACCTGCGCTGGTGCAGACGGCCGGGGCTGATGTGCTGCGCGATGAGGGTGAAGCCTATGCGCGCAAACTGGATGAGGCCGGTGTGCCGGTCACGGCGGTGCGTTACAACGGCATGATTCACGATTATGGTTTGCTGAACGTAGTGAGCCAGGTGCCGGCGGTGCGTTCGGCGATGCTGCAAGCGTCCGAAGAACTGAAGCAACACCTGAAGAAGTAACACCACTCACCCTGTAGGAGCGAGGCTTGCCCGCGAAAGCGGTGTGTCAGAAAAGACGCCTTCGCGGGCAAGCCTCGCTCCTACAGGGGCTGGTGTGTAGTTTGCAGGCACAAAAAAGCCCGACTCAATGGTCGGGCTTTTTCATTCCTGAAGCAGTGCTTATTTAGCACGGCCTTTGTAGGAACCGCCTTCGCGGGTATCGATCTCGATCATGTCGCCGATTTCGATGAAGTCAGCAACCGACAGCTCGGTACCGTTCTTCAGTTTGGCAGGCTTCATTACCTTGCCGGAAGTGTCGCCGCGAGCGGAACCTTCGGTGTAGTCAACCTGACGCACGATAGTGGTCGGCAGTTCTACGGAAACCAGACGCTCTTCGAAGAAGATCGCTTCGCAAACATCGGTCATGCCTTCTTCAACGAAAGGCAGAACGGCTTCGATGTCTTCAGCGTTCAGTTCGTACATGGTGTAGTCGGTGGTGTCCATGAACGTGTAGGTGTCGCCGCTGATGAAGGACAGGGTCGCTTCTTTGCGGTCGAGGATTACGTCGTCCAGTTTGTCGTCAGCGCTGTAAACGATCTCGGTCTTGTAACCGGTCAGCAGGTTTTTCAGCTTGGTCTTCATGATCGCGCTGTTACGACCGGATTTGGTGAATTCAGCTTTCTGAACCAACCATGGATCGTTTTCGAGACGGATCACGGTACCGGGTTTCAGTTCTTTACCAGTTTTCATTGCGAATATCCGAATTTGGATGGGATTTACAAAAATCTAGGCCGCGTATCATATCCAATTTACATAAAACTGTACCAGCGCTGCGGCAAGATCAGCCTGCAAAGCCTGTTCCAGACACCACGCCTCGGCGTGTTTTTGCAGTTCTGGCCAGTGTTTACGGGTCGTAGCCCAATGGTCGGACATATCATGCCCGGCATTCCACTCTTGCCAAAGACCGCTGATCGCCTCGCGGGCAGGTGCAGACAGGCCTTTTGTGTAGAGCGTGAGGAAGGCTTCGAGCTTGTCCAGGTGAATGTCTTCGTCCTGCCGATAGATGTGCCAGAGCAGCGGCCGCCCTGCCCATTGCGCGCGGACAAACGAATCTTCGCCGCGCACGGCGTTGAAATCGCAGCACCAAAGCAGGTGATCGTATTGATCCTGTCGGACGAACGGCAGCACTTGCACGGTCAATGACTCGCGCACATGCACCGCGCCCGCCGCCAAACCCTCGACACCGAGCCAACGTTCAACATCACCGAGAATCCGCCCTTCGGGCACCAGCAGATGCGTGGGCACTGGATCGGCGGCCAGGACATCCAGCCAACTGGCCAGGCCGGCATTTTCGTAGGCGAACAGCGAAATCAGCTGCGCGCCTTGCGCCCGATCAATCCCTAAACCTTGCAGGAATGCGCGCTGAGCCTCGGGGTCTTGCTGAAATTGCCGACGCCGTTCCAGCAATCCGCTTTCACGCAGCAAGCCACCGGTGCCCTTTTGGAACCCCGGAAAGAAAAAGAATTTCTGCACGTTTTTGTACTTCACCGACGGCAAGCCGTGGCAGCCAACGACCCAGTCTTCTGCGCTCAGGTAGTCGAGGTTCAACCACAGCGGCGGCTTCTCCCGCGCCGCCATGGCCTCCATGTAAGCACTCGGCAACTGGCAGGCGAACGCGGCGATCACCACATCAGCCGCGTCAGTCGGCTGCCAGTCGGCCGTCCACTGACGCACCTCGACCCCCTCCTGCCACTGCTGTGGAAGATTGAGATCAATGGCTGGGCACAAACGCTCGAAGGCCCGCAAATCATCGACCCACAAACGCACGTCCATCGCATGTTCGGCCACCAATTGGCGGGCCAGGCGCCAGGTCACACCGATGTCGCCAAAGTTATCGACCACGGTGCAAAAAATATCCCAGCGCCTGCGGTTTTTCATTTGAGGCATTTCAGGCATTCCAGGCTCCCGTTGGCAAAGGCGCCGATTGTCCGCATAAATTACCCCGTGCAGAAGAGCCGACGGCGATTAATCTTCATGCGACAATCGCCACTCGCCCGCGACCAACCGCCAGGAGGCAGTCATGCCCTACCGTCCCAATCCGCGCCGCCGCTTGCCGATCCAGCTTAATGCCCTGCAACTGACGGGCAGTATCGCCCTCGGATTGTGGCTGGGTTTCCTCGCGATCGCACTGACCTGCTGGCTCGCCTCGCGCCTGTTGTTCAGCGAGCAACTGGCGCCCGTCGCACAAGCGGTGGAGCAATTGGCCAAGCCGCCGGTAGTGGTGCAACCGGTGCCGGACATTCCGCCGCAGAGCCCGATGTTCCAGCAGTACGAAGAGAACCTGCGCAATAACGAACAGGCACAACGGCTGGATCAGGCGCGCAGCAGCAACCGCAATCTGTCGAACCCCAATTGCCAGTTCTGGCTGCAACAGGACCGCACCGCACCAAGCGAAAAAAGCCGCGCCAATGTCCTGCAATTCTGCGATTGATCATGAATAAGCAAACCGTCCACCAACTGATTATCGACAAGCTGCGGATCGATCTCGACATTGCCGAGCGTGCCGCGCAAACCGCTTACGAAACGGCGACCCACGAAGAAAACATCGCCGAAAACAAGTACGACACCCTGGGTCTGGAGGCGTCATATCTGGCGGCCGGGCAGGCAAAGCGCGTGGAGGAAATCAGGCAATCACTGACGCTGTGCCAGAACCTGACGCTGCGGCCTTATGACGACCAGCGCGGCATCGAAGTCGGCGCCCTGCTCGGTCTCGAAGACGAAAAGGGACGTGAGCAATGGCTGTTCCTGGCGCCCGACGCGGCAGGTTTGAAGGTCGACTTGGTGGGGCAATGGATTACCGTCATCACCCCTCGCTCGCCGCTGGGCAAAAGCCTGCTGGGCAAGTTCGAAGGGGACGAGGTGGAGATTCTGGTGGCGGGTGCTCGGCAACAGTTTTCTGTTACCGAGGTGGTTTAGCGGGAGATCAATGAACCGGCAGTTCGACGCCGTCGAACAGCTCTTCCAGTTCCTGCTTGTTGTGGCACTGAATGGCTTTGGCCATGACTTCGCGGGTCAGGTGCGGGGCGAACTTCTCGATGAAGTCGCACATGAAGCCACGAAGGAAGGTGCCGCGACGGAAACCGATTTTGGTGATGCTGGATTCGAACAATTCGCTGGCATCGAGCACCACCAGGTCATTATCGAGCTTGGTATCGACCGCCATTTTTGCCACGATGCCCACGCCCAACCCCAGGCGAACGTAAGTCTTGATCACGTCGGCGTCGGCGGCGGTGAACACCACTTTCGGCGTCAGGCCGCGATGGCTGAAGGCTTCGTCGAGTTTCGAACGGCCGGTGAAACCGAACACGTAAGTCACGATCGGGTATTCGGCCAGCGCTTCGAGAGTCAGCTTCGACAGCTTGGTCAACGGGTGGCCCTGAGGCACGACCACGCAGCGGTTCCAGCGGTAGCACGGCATCATCACCAGATCACCGAACAGCTCCAGCGCTTCAGTCGCGATGGCGAAATCGACGGTGCCGTCAGCGGCCATTTCGGCGATCTGCATCGGCGAACCCTGGTGCATGTGCAGCGCAACGTCCGGGTATTGTTTGATGAAATTGCTGATCACCGGCGGCAACGCATAACGCGCCTGGGTGTGCGTGGTGGCGATCGACAGGGTGCCTTTCTTCTCGTTGGAGAATTCCTGGGCGATCTGCTTGATGCTTTCAACCTTGCGCAGGATCTCGCCGGCGGTGGTGATGATGCGCTCGCCGGCCGGGGTGACGCGGGTCAGGTGCTTGCCGCTGCGAGCAAAAACCTCGACGCCCAATTCGTCTTCCAGCAGACGGATCTGCTTGCTGATGCCCGGTTGCGAGGTGTAAAGGCTTTGGGCTGTAGCGGAAACGTTGAGGTCGTGGTGCGCCACTTCCCAGATGTAGCGCAATTGTTGAAGCTTCATATGAATCCCTCAAAGCAGGTAGACGCCACGGGCATCAGCGACGGTATATAACTATATTAATGGTTTGAAGAATAAATCTAGAACTTTTTTATCAAACTGCCACTATTCGTGGACTAGCGGTCCCCTTGGCGACGGCGTTCCACCAGCGGCACCAGATAGACCGGGACCCGAGCCAACTGCAACACCCGCGCTGCGGTCCGCCCCAAAGGCGTTTCCGCGCCAGCACCATGGCTATGACTACCTACGATCAACAAATCCACGGAGAGTTTCTGCGCCTGTTCGAGAATCACCTGCGACGGATCACCCTGAAGCACCCGCACCGCTTGTATCCGCTCCAGATCCTGCTCCCCTTCATCCCCCAGTTCTTCACGAAAACTGTCGAGCACGCGCTGCTCGATATTGGCGATCACGGTGTTCAGGCCCTGACTGTGAAACTCGTTCAGCGCCTGCTCATCGAGGTAACTCTGAAGCACCGATTCGGCAAACAGCCCCATGGGTTCAACCGCGTGCACCACATACAGGTCGGCATTGAATGTTCGAGCCAGCTCCAGGGCATGCTGCATCACCAAAGGGGCGTACAGGCCGAGGTCAGTGGCATAGAGCATCGAACGAATCATATGACCTCCTCGAGTGCCAACATGGCGGAGATTGATTCAGCTTAGCAGTGCCTTGGCGAGTGCGACGTCCCGCGTAACGCGTTGAACGGCGGGCTTAAACCTTTTGCTCATTGCTTATGCCATGCGGCACATGGCCGGTAGCGACCACCTCGCGAGCCAACTCGCAATGACCGGCCTGATCGTCGAAAAACACGTCAGCGGCAAAGGCTTCAAGGAAAGCGGACTTGGTCAGGCCACCCAGAAACAGCGATTCGTCCAGGCGAATATCCCACTCGCGCAGGGTCCGAATCACCCGTTCATGAGCCGGTGCGGAACGCGCGGTGACCAGCGCGGTACGGATCGGACAGGCGTCCTCCGGGAACTCGCGCTGCAACAGATTGAGCGCCGCGAGAAAGCCCTTGAACGGCCCACCGCGCAAGGGCTCGCGGGCACTTTCGCGTTCGCTGGCCTGGAACGCTTCAAGGCCGCCCGCCTGATAAACCCGCTCCGATTCGTCGGAAAACAGCACGGCGTCACCGTCGAAGGCAATCCGCAATTCATCGCTGGCCGCACGGCTGGCGCCGCCCGACAGAATGGTCGCCGCCGCGAACCCGGCATCCAGCGCACTGCGCACGTCTTCGGCATGGGTCGACAGGAACAGGTCGCAGCCAAACGCCTTGAGGTACGGATACGGGCTGCGCCCGCCGACAAATGCCGCGCGCGAAATCGCCAGCCCGTAATGGTGGATAGAGTTGAACACCCGCAGCCCGGTGTCGGCACTGTTGCGCGACACCAGGATCACCTCGACCCTGGCGCGGCCGAGGCTGGCGTTCAGGTTCAGGAGTTTTTCAACGAGAGGGAATGCGTCGCCGGGCTCGAGGATTTCGTCTTCGTGTTCGATCTGATATTGCCGATAGGCCTCGACGCCGCTCGACAGATAAACCTTGTGGCTTTCGCTCAGGTCGAACAGCGCACGCGAAGAAATCGCCAGTACCAGTTTGTCGTCAATCGTCTTTGCCATGCCCTTCCCCCTCGGGTTGATCGACTCAGGTGTTGCGTCGATCGATAAAACTCAAACTGCGATACAACGCGTCGATTCGCGGCAATTCGCACCCGGCAGCCTTGGCCACCGCCAGTGGCCGGGCGTAAATGGCCGCCAGTTCCAGCGGTCGCTTGTGCAAAAAGTCGTGGTGCATGCTCGGCCAGTAGTCCGGCATTTTCTCGGTCATCATGAACAGATAATCGGCATAACCGGCCGGCATGTCGTGACCACAGGCCTTCGCGCCCCGGACCACTTCGGCCATCAAGGCCTTGATCAGCTCGCGGCTGTCGGCGTCGGCCATCAACGCTGTGGTGCCCGCCCCAAGCAGAACCGAGAGGCCGTTGTAAGGAATATTCCAGACCAGTTTTTGCCAGCGCGCCTGTTGCAGGTTCGCCATGGCCTGGGAATCGATGCCGGCGCTGCGGAACAATCCGGCGCCCTCCTCGACAATCGCCATGCGCGCCTGCTCATCGCCAGCGGGGCCACTGTGGTAGCCGACGTTCACAGCGCCGAGGGCCTGATGGGTGATCGCGCCCGGGCCGGTGCGATGCACGCAGATCAGACAAAGCCCGCCGAGCAGGTGCAGCGTATCGGGAAGCAATGCCCGCAGACTGTCTTCGACGTCCAGGCCGTTTTGCAGCAGCAGTACCTTGGCATTCGGCGCTGCGGCTTGAATGATCGCCGGCGCCAGACCGGCATTGCTGGTGGTCTTCGCGCCCACCAGCAACCAGTCGCAGGGCGGCATGTCTTCGGCCGACGAATAGGCCTGAACCGGATTCAACGTCAGCGCGCCGTGCGGTGCACTGTCGATGTGAAGTCCGTGCTCGGCCACCGCCGAAAACTCGCTGCGCAGCAGAAAATGCACATCGAAACCGGCACGCGCCAGCATGACCCCGTAAAACCCGCCGATTGCACCGGTTCCGATAATACCGATGGTCGGTTTGACAACTGCAGCCGTCATGGCAACTCCTCTGCTGTTCTCGTCAACGCCTGACCTACGGCTTCATTCAGCTCGGTAGCGGTCAGGCGTGATCTTAGTGCCCCGAAGAACTCACCGTCGCGCACCACAAACAGCGCCGGCAAATGAAAGACCTGATAACGCTCGACCACCCCGCCGTTGTCCCCGGCATCAATCCAGCACAAGCGATCGACATCCAGATCGAGCCTGGGCAATTGCTCTCGGGCAAAACGGCAACTGGCGCAGCCGACGCTGGTAAAAACAACCAGCGAAACGCCGCTCATCGCCAGCAACCGTTGGTCGGCGTCGAAATCGGTCAGTGCCAATTCGACCACTATACTGGGGGAAACAATGTCAGATGGCCGACACATGGAGTCCGTGCTCATGGGACGTTTTATTCCTCATCCTGACGATGTACCCGTCGAATTAACGTTGCTAAAACCTGAGTGTATTTCACGGCAACAGCTGCACACTATCAGCCTCGGGGGCATGGCTTGCAATTACCACCGCGCCTGGCGTCACGGTACCGCGCTGGAAGTACGCATGCCGACCTTGAACCCCGATATGCGTTTTCTGGGCTACGTGGCCTGGTGCTTGCGACGCAAGCGCGGCTACCTGGTAGGCATTGCCTTTGTTGACGAGCAGATGATGTTCAGCGCCCGAATGGGCGAACAGGTGTGTCAGATCGAGCGTTACTGTCGCCTGCATGACGCCCACGACGACCTGCAGGAAACCCAGGCGCTGGCCCTCGAATGGGTCCAGCAGCACGCCGACGAGTTCTCCCACGACACGGTTCGCAAGGCATTTGCGCAGGCGGTGCTGGATTAAGGGACGTCATCAATTCGTTGCGAATGGCCCTTAAACCGCTGTCTGCCCATTGTCGAGCCACGGTGTAACGCGCTAAGGTTCCGCTCCCCGACGCGCTTAATTTGCTGTGCTCCGCCGCGCGGGTTCGCTGGCGGCCGGCACCCGTGACCTGACGAGTAAACGATGGCTGATTTACCGATCAACGACCTAAACGTCGCCTCCAACGAGACGCTGATCACTCCTGACCAGCTCAAGCGTGATATCCCTCTGAGCGACGCTGCCCTGCGCACCGTCACCAAGGGTCGCGAAGTCATTCGCAACATTCTTGATGGCACCGACCACCGCCTGTTTGTCGTCATCGGGCCGTGCTCGATCCACGACATCAAGGCTGCCCACGAATACGCCGAGCGCCTGAAAGTGCTGGCCGCGGAAGTGTCCGATACGCTGTATCTGGTCATGCGCGTGTATTTCGAGAAGCCACGCACCACTGTCGGCTGGAAAGGCTTGATCAACGACCCGTACCTGGACGACTCCTTCAAGATTCAGGACGGTCTGCACATTGGTCGTCAGTTGCTGCTGGACCTGGCCGAAATGGGCCTGCCGACCGCGACCGAAGCCCTTGACCCGATCTCTCCGCAATATTTGCAGGACCTGATCAGCTGGTCGGCCATCGGCGCGCGCACCACCGAATCCCAGACTCACCGTGAGATGGCTTCCGGCCTGTCCTCGGCGGTCGGCTTCAAGAACGGCACCGACGGCGGCCTGACCGTGGCGATCAACGCCCTGCAATCGGTTTCCAGCCCGCATCGTTTCCTGGGGATCAACCAGGAAGGTGGCGTGTCGATCGTTACCACCAAGGGCAATGCCTACGGTCACGTGGTGCTGCGCGGCGGCAACGGCAAGCCGAACTACGATTCGGTCAGCGTCGCACTGTGCGAACAAGCGCTGAACAAAGCGAAGATCAAGCCGAACATCATGGTCGACTGCAGCCACGCCAACTCCAACAAGGACCCGGCCCTGCAACCGCTGGTGATGGAGAACGTCGCCAACCAGATCCTCGAAGGCAACCGGTCGATCATCGGCCTGATGGTCGAAAGTCATCTGAACTGGGGCTGCCAGGCGATCCCGAAAGACCTCGCCGACCTGCAATACGGCGTGTCGATCACCGATGCCTGCATCGACTGGTCCGCCACCGAAAACACCTTGCGCAGCATGCACGCCAAGCTCAAGGATGTGCTGCCTAAACGTGATCGCACCTGATCACTGTTCAGCGCACACAAAAACGCCGGGCTTAACCCGGCGTTTTTTTATGCGTTCGTTTTACTGGCTCAGCTTGGCCGCATGCCGCTGGTGGCGCTCCATGTAGCGCTCCACGTAGGAACACGATGGAATCACGGTGTAGCCCATTTCCTCGGCGTACTCCAGCGCCTTCTCGGTCAAGGCTGCCGCAATGCCGCGACCACGCAATGCATTGGGCACGAAGGTGCGATAGATATCCAGAGTCTGTTTCCCCAGATCCATATAGGTCAGGTAGGCACGATGACCGTCCACATTGGTCTCGAACTGATGACCTGCCTGGTCATGGTTGATGGACAACGCCTCGCTCATCACAACTCCTCTGCGGGTCTTGAATTCTGACCCCTACCTTACCGATGTTTTTCCGGCGAAGGAACATCTACGCCACCCCCGTGCCTGAATGGACACCGAGAAGAGCTGCACCGATCTCGCGCAACCGAGCACGTATCAAATAGTAGGCACCATTGGCAGAAATGCTCAAGGTGCGCTCGTCATCACGCGGGGTTGGGCGGGTGCTGCTCCGGGTTACGCAGGGACGGCTCGACCGAAGCGCTCTGCGGGTCGATAGCCTGAACATTGCCGGATGTTGAGACTTAAGACGAGCGTCCCTCTATTAAGTCACCTCAACTAGGCGAAAGAGTTTGAGAGGTGCCGCGCAAATTCCGAACAAAAGTGTAGACGAATCCATCTAGACAGACTTTAGCCAAGATGGGAAAAACAGTCCTGCCTCCGGGAACTTTTTCGTGCCAACTCGCTCAGCTCGGGCCTTGCAGCTGGATATTTTTTAATCAATCGCAAGTAAAAGTTGCTCGAAAAAGAATCAACGCCTACAATTTTTTTTGCTTCTTGCTTTACGTCAGTTTACTTACGACAAGTAATGGGTAGTATGTACGCCGGCTATTTCCTCACTCTGAGGAGACAGCTAATTTAATTGAAAGTCCTTGAAGGGGAACACGATGAACAACGTTCTGAAATTCTCTGCTCTGGCTCTGGCCGCAGTTCTGGCTACCGGTTGCAGCAGCGTATCGAAAGAAACCGAAGCACGTCTGACCGCTACTGAAGACGCAGCTGCTCGCTCCCAGGCTCGTGCAGACGAAGCTTACCGTAAAGCTGATGAAGCTCTGGCTGCTGCTCAAAAAGCACAACAGACTGCTGACGAAGCTAACGAGCGTGCTCTGCGCATGCTGGAAAAAGCTAGCCGCAAGTAATAATCCTTCGGGGTTGTTATCAAGCCGACCCATTTTTTGGGTCGGCTTTTTTATTGCCCGGCGTTTGTCCAGGCAATAAAAAACCCGCCGACGCTCTCAGCGCCGGCGGGTTCTGTTCAAGCCTTACTGCAACGGATCGATCGGTGCACTCGTCACCATCGGCGCAGAAGTATTCGGCACGGCGATCTCCACCGGCAGGCCATCTTCAGCGGCAACCACATCACGCACCACATCCCAGTTCATGCGCAGGTTGTTGGTGATGTCTTCGCGCTTGAGCATCGCGTTGATCACAGCCGTGTGCTTGTCGACGACCGACGGGTTGCCCTTGTCGTCCAGCGGCGTGTGCGCTTCCAGATAAACCTTGCCGCCACTTACACCGAACTTGTAGGGGTCGTTGAGAATGCGCACTGACGTGCCGACCGGCACCATGCCTGCCATTTGCAGCACGTTGTTGTTGAACATGCGGAAGCAGCCGTGGCTGGTGCGCATGCCGATGCCGAACTTCTTGTTCGAACCGTGGATCAGGTAGCCCGGCGTGCCCAGGGTGAACTTGAACGGGCCCAGCGGGTTGTCCGGGCCGGCCGGCACGACGTTCGGCAGCGGATCACCGTCAGCGGCGTGTTCGGCCTTGATCGACGCTGGAGGGGTCCAGGTCGGGTTCGGCGTCTTCGCAACGATGCTGGTGTGGGCAATCGGCGAACCCCAGCCCTCACGACCGATACCCAGCGGGAAGGTGTAGACCACGTTCCGGCCTTTCGGGAAGTAGTAGAGGCGGTATTCAGCCAGGTTGATGACGATGCCTTCACGTGGGCCTGGCGGCAGGATGAAGCGCGTCGGCAGCACGATCTCGGTGCCGGCACCCGGCAACCATGGATCGACGCCAGGGTTGGCCGCGACCATTTCCGAGTAGCCCAGATCGTAGGTGGTGCCAAGGTCGGCGAAGGTGTCTTCGTACTTGGCCTTGATCACTTGCACCTGGCCGATGATGTCTTCACCGGGCGGTGGCAGGGGTAGCTCCAATGCTGCTACGGGGCCAGCCACACAAAGGGCGGCAAGAGTCAGGCAGCGGGTGACGGCAGGAAAGCGCGGCAACATCCGGAAAATCCTTCGCATAATCGACTGGGGTTTAAGAACGCAATTGTACACTGGCGCTCTGGTATTCGGGGAGAGACACCGATAGAGCGTGAATTGGCTGCGGTATTTTTTCAGGGGGCATATCCGTTTCTGCGGTAACGGCCGCTAATGGTTTCGCCCTTACGGCGAGTCACTTTGGAAAAGCCCCAAAGTAACCAAAGCGCTCTTGCCCCTTTCGTTCGGTGCCTCGCTAATGCTCGGCATGCCCTCGCTCCGGTCCTGCTCCGTGGGCCCGCCGCCATCGGCCATCCATGGCCGGGGGCGGCTAACCCGGCATCCATGCCGGGTTGCCCACTGCGCAGAACCTCCACTCGGCCTCTCGAGGGGGCGCTCAGATCAAAAGCTGAAGGCGAGCTAACGCTCGGCCTGATGAGTGGTGAAAAGCGAAAGCAAACGCGATTCCCTGTAGGAGCCGGCTTGCCGGCGAAAATCGTCGGGGCGACGCGCTCATTCAGACACCCAGCGTTATCGTTGACGTCCATCGCCAGCAAGCTGGCTCCTACAAGGGAAATGCGTATGTGTTTGGATAGATACGATCAACTGTAGGAGCCGGCTTGCTGGCGATGCGGTGGGTCAGTCGACACATTTATTGACTGGACGGACGCCATCGCCAGCAAGCCGGCTCCTACAGGGGAGCGGTGTACAAATCGGGAATGAGTGAACGCAGCAAAGAAGGACAAAGCGGACAACTGAAGAGCCAGGTCGGCTTTCAGGCCGCCTCGGCGGCTGTGGCGGTAGTCGCCCCCTCGAGAGGCTGAGCGCAGGTTCTGCGCAGTGGGCAACCCGGCATGGATGCCGGGTTAGCCGCGCACGGCCAAGGATGGCCGATCGCGGCGGGCCCACGGAGCAGGACCGGAGCGAGGGTATGCCGAGCATTAGCGAGGCACCGAACGAAAGGGGCAAGAGCCCTTTGGTTACTTTGGGGCTTTTCCAAAGTGACTCGCCGTAAGGGCGAAACCATAAGTGGCCGTTACCGCAAAAACGGATACGCCCCCAACCCAACCCAACCCAACCCCACATCAAGCCATCAAAGCTCGAACCGCAGCTCCGGCCAGATCGGCGAAGTACCGCGCTTTTGCGACTCCAGAATGGCCCGGCACAACGAACACAGCCGCTGGTCCTGGAACACCCGTCGATCAACGCTCGACCAGCGCGGTTGCGCGGGCAGCAGACTTCCGCACAGGGTGCGATCGGCCGAGCCGCCCAGCTCCAGCTGACGGGTCACCAGATGTACCCGCACTTCCTGGCAGGCGAACAGATCCAGCTGTTCGTCAGGCTCGATCAGTTGATAGGCAAAAAGTGACCAGGCGGGACGCGGCATCGGGGGCTCCAAATCGGGGGCGCCACCTTAGCCGAAACACCGCCGCTAGAAAAGCGTCAAAGCAGCGGTTTCAGTGTCGGCCAGACATTTTCCAGCAACTTGTCCTGAGCGCCCGCAGCCGGGTGCAGGCCATCTGACTGCATCAGCTCAGGATGCCCGCCCACGCCCTCGAGGAAAAACGGCACCAGCGGGATTTTTTTCTCGGCGGCGACGTTGCTGAAAGCCTCAGCGAAGACCTTGTTGTAGCGCGCACCGTAGTTGGGTGGCAGTTGCATGCCGAGTAGTAGCACTTTGGCGCCACTGGCCTTGGAGCTGTTGATCATCGCTGCAAGGTTTTGTTGCAATTGTGTTGGCAGCATTCCGCGCAGCCCGTCATTGCCACCCAACTCGAGGATCACCAACTCCGGTTTATGCTCTGCAAGCAGCGCAGGCAGGCGCGCCCGGCCTCCGGCGCTGGTGTCGCCGCTGATGGACGCATTGACCACCTTATCGTCGAAACCTTCGCGCTTGAGCCGTTGCTCAAGCAGCGACACCCACCCCTCGCGGGTATCCAGTCCGAAACCGGCGCTGATACTATCGCCAACGATCAGGACAGTACCCGCCGCTGCGTTCTGGGCCATGCACATCAAGGCCAGGCCAGCACTCAAAAACCACACTCGCATCGGATTCTCCATGGGCGCAAGCATTCTCACCGCGAAGGACCTCAGCAAAGTGGTTCCCAGCGCGGAAGGTGATCTGACTATCCTGCACGAACTCAGCCTGGAACTGAACAAGGGCGACAGCCTGGCCATCGTTGGCGCGTCCGGCTCGGGGAAATCCACCCTCCTCGGCCTGCTCGCCGGCCTCGACTTGCCGAGCAGCGGTGAAGTTACCCTCGCAGGCCAGGGCCTGAGCAATCTTGATGAAGACCAACGCGCACGCATTCGCGCCGAACACGTCGGTTTTGTCTTTCAATCATTCCAGCTGCTCGACAGCCTCAACGCCCTGGAAAACGTCATGTTGCCGCTGGAGCTCGATGGCCGCAAAGACGCCCGTGAGCGCGCCACCGAATTGCTGCGACGGGTCGGTTTGGGCCAGCGCCTGACCCACTCGCCCCGCCAGCTCTCCGGTGGCGAGCAGCAACGTGTGGCGATTGCCCGTGCGTTTGCCGCCGAGCCCGATGTGCTGTTCGCCGACGAACCCACCGGCAACCTCGACAGCCACACCGGCGAGCGCATCAGCGATCTGTTGTTCGAACTGAACAAGGAACGCGGCACGACCCTGGTGCTGGTGACCCACGATGAACGCCTGGCACATCGTTGCCGGCGCCTGATCCGCCTTGAAGCCGGCCTGCTGGTCGCCCCTCTGGAGCCTTGATGGCACGCCTGCCGCTGTTGCGCCTGTTCAGTCTCGCCATCCGCCAACTGCTGCGCGACGCCCGCGCCGGTGAGTTGCGGGTGTTGTTCTTCGCTTTGCTGGTGGCGGTGGCGGCGAGTACCGCCATCGGTTACTTCGGCGCCCGCCTGAATGGCGCCATGATGCTGCGCGCCACCGAGTTTCTCGGCGCCGACCTGCTGCTCGAAGGCAGTTCGCCGGCGCGACCCGAACAGATCAAAAGCGGCACGGATCTGGGCCTCGAACATGCGCAGGTGGTGGAGTTCTCCAGCGTAATCGCCACCGACAAAGGCATTCAGCTGTCCAGCATCAAGGCCGCCGACGACGTCTACCCACTGCGCGGCGAGCTGAAAAGCGCCGCCGCGCCCTTCGCTGCGGAAGAATCCGGAGGCGGACCGAAACCCGGCGAAGCCTGGGTTGAAGCGCGACTACTGACCGCGCTGGACTTGAAGATCGGCTACAGCATCGACGTCGGCATGCGCACCCTGAAACTGGCGCGCGTCCTGACCTATGAACCGGATCGTGCCGGCAACTTCTACAGCCTGACGCCACGGGTGCTGATCAACCTCAGCGATCTCACGGCGACCGGCGTGGTACAGCCCGGCAGCCGCGTCAGCTACCGCGAACTCTGGCGCGGCAAGGCCGAAGCGCTGGAAACCTACCGTCAATTGATCAAACCCGGCCTCGCCGCCAATCAACGCATTCAAGACGCCCGCGATGGCAACCGTCAGATCGGCGGCGCACTGGGCAAAGCCGAGCGCTACTTGAACATGGCGAGTCTGGTCGCGGTGCTGTTGTCCGGTGTCGCGGTGGCGCTGTCGGCGACGCGTTTCGCCACCCGCCGCTTCGATGCCAGTGCACTTTTACGTTGTCTCGGGCTGTCCCGTCGGGAAACCATGGTGCTGTTCAGTTTGCAGCTGACGGTTCTCGGACTGTTGGCCAGCATCAGCGGCGCCTTGCTCGGCTGGCTGGCGCAACTCGGGCTGTTCGCGCTGCTGCATGATTTGTTGCCGACCGATGTTCCACCGGGCGGCCTGCTTCCAGCCATCGCCGGGATCGGCACCGGACTGGTAGCGCTGGCCGGTTTTGCCTTGCCGCCACTGGCTGCATTGGGGCGGGTCCCGCCATTGCGTGTATTGCGCCGCGACATGCTGCCGATTCCTTCCAGCACTTGGATGGTCTACGGCGCGGCACTGGGCGCTCTCGGGCTGATCATGTGGCGCCTGAGCCTGGATTTGGTACTGACCTTCGCCCTGCTCGGCGGCGGCGTGATCGCGGCGCTGGTGCTGGGCGGCCTGCTGTTGCTGCTACTGAAGAGCCTGCGCCGAATGCTCGCGCGCGCTTCGTTGCCGTGGCGTCTCGGCCTGGGTCAACTGCTGCGTCATCCACTGGCGGCAGCGGGCCAATCGCTGGCCTTCGGTCTGATCCTGCTGTCCATGGCGTTGATCGCTTTGCTGCGCGGCGAATTACTGGACACCTGGCAAAACCAGTTGCCGAAAAACGCGCCGAATTACTTCGCGCTGAACATCCTGCCGGCGGAAAAACAGGCATTCACCGATCGCCTGATCGAACTGTCGGCACAATCGGCACCGTTGTACCCGGTGGTGCCGGGGCGATTGATCAGCATCAATGGCGAACCGGTGCAGGACATCGTCAGCAAGGACTCGGCCGGAGATCGGGCGATTCAGCGCGACCTCAGCCTGACCTGGGCGGCAGACCTGCCGGCCGGCAACAAACTCACCGCCGGCAACTGGTGGGGCGATCAGGCGCCGGACGACGTTCCCGGCGTGTCGGTGGAAGGCAAAGTCGCCGAGAGCCTGAGGCTCAAGCTCGGCGATCAAATGGTCTTCACCGTCGGCGGGGTCAATCGCGAAGCGAAGGTCACCAGCCTGCGTGAGATCAACTGGGACAACTTCCAGCCGAACTTCTTCATGATTTTCCAGCCCGGCACATTGAAGGATCTGCCAGCGACCTACCTGACCAGTTTCTATCTGGCGGCGGGCCACGACCAGCAGATCGTCGACCTGTCCCGCGCCTTCCCGGCGGTGACCATTCTGCAAGTCGAAGCCTTGCTGGCGCAGCTGCGCAGCATTCTCGCCCAGGTCACCCTGGCGGTGGAGTACGTGTTGTTGTTTGTGTTGGCGGCGGGGATGGCGGTGTTGTTCTCGGGCCTGCAAGCCACGCTGGATGAACGCATTCGCCAAGGCGCATTGCTGCGAGCTCTGGGGGCCGAGCGCCAGTTGCTGGTCAAGGCCCGACGGATCGAGTTCGGCCTGCTTGGCGCGGTCAGCGGATTGCTGGCAGCGCTGGGCTCGGAGCTGGTGAGCCTGGTGCTGTACCGTTACGCCTTCGACTTGCCATGGCACCCGCATCCGTGGCTGTTGGTGTTGCCACTGATCGGCGCCGTGCTGATCGGCGGTGCCGGCGTGTTTGGCACCCGGCGCGCCTTGAACGCCAGCCCCCTGACAGTCTTGCGCGAGGGTTGATAGACTCAACCCTTCTCAACCACAAGAAGTTGCCATGAGCCGTTATCGCCCTCCCCGCACCGCTGGCACCGCGCTGATCACCCCTGAAGGTGAAGCGCGGATGCGGGCCGAGTTCCATGAACTCTGGCATGTGCGCCGACCGCAGGTCACGCAATCGGTCAGCGAGGCCGCGGCGCAGGGTGATCGCTCCGAGAACGCCGAATACACCTACGGCAAAAAGATGCTGCGCGAAATCGACAGTCGCGTGCGCTTTCTCACCAAACGGCTGGAAGCGCTCAAGGTGGTCAGCGAAAAGCCCAGCGATCCGAACAAAGTCTACTTCGGGGCCTGGGTCACCATCGAAGACGAGGACGGCAAGGAGTCGCGCTACCGCATCGTCGGGCCGGATGAGCTGGACTTGAAACTGGGCCTGATCAGCATCGACTCACCGTTGGCACGCGCCCTGATCGGCAAGGCACTGGACGCCGAAGTTCGGGTCCAGACGCCTACCGGCGAACAGTGCGTGTATATCGTGGCGATTGATTACCCATAAGCCTTAACGGCGGGTGATCAGCCCTTGCCGGGCGACGCGGGTCAGTTGCCTGATCATCTCTGGCGCGTCTTCAAGGGCGGGCGACTGAATCACCGCCAGGTCGAAACTGTCGCTGGCAAAACGCGCCAGTGACTCACCGTCTTCGACAAACTGGATCAGGAAAGCTGCGGGCCCACCGGTGCGACGTGGCCAACCATCGAGGTAACGCAGGAGCGTCGGCTGATGTTTGCCGCCAAGCAGAATTTTTGGATTGCGCTGGGTCAGATGTGCCGTGATCGGCGCGGGGCGTACAACGGGGTTTAGTGCATTCATCGTGTCGTGTCTCTGCCTCAAAAGTCTGCATGGCAGGTGAGAGGCAACACCGAACCAGCGCTTTAGCGGTATTTCGAAGCCTGTTTCAAGCTTCTATCGGCAACTGAATGAGTCACCTGGCGCCCCGCAAGTAGCTGTTTAAATCGGCGCATGGCAGCATCCTAGAGAAGCTGACCGGACAGTGTCAAGAATGACGCACAACAAAAAAGGCCCGCGCAATGCGGGCCTTTTCGTTGAGCCAGAGCGATCAACCAGCGATGGCGCGATCAACCGACAGCTTGCCGGCGCCTTCGAACAGCACCGCGATGCTGCCACCCAGCAGGGCCAGGGCGAATTCATAACCGTTGTTGGCCATGAACAGACCGTTGCTGATATGCACGCTGAAAATCGCGACCAGCGACAGGAACGTCAGGCCAAGTGCCGCCGGGCGGACCAGCAAGCCGATGATCAAGGCCAGACCGGCGAAGAACTCGGTACCACCGGCCAACGTGGCCATCAGGTAACCCGGTGCCAGGCCGATGCTTTCCATGTACTGCGCGGTGCCCGCCAGACCGTAGCCGCCGAAAGCGCCGAAGAGTTTCTGCGAGCCGTGGGCCGCGAAGATGATGCCGACGAAGATCCGCAGGACAGTCAGGCCGTAGCCAGCGCGGGTAAACAGTACCTTGTTGATCAGTGAGCTCATGCTGTGTCATCCATTGTGTGTTTGTGTGTTGGTTGGCCGCTATATTAATCAATAAATTAAATGCTAAAAGCGCAAATTTTTCGCCATAACAATCAGTTTATTCGATCACTTCCTTAAGGCTACTTTCTGCCCCTGGGGCTCCAACGACTCCCGCTCCCGATCGAACGCCAAGTAATACTTGTTCACGCTATTAACATAGCTGACAGGTCCCATTCCCACCTGCTCCATGGCGATGCGCTCGACCTGGAAGAACCATTGATTGGGATTCAAGCCTCGCCGACGCGCCTCGGCGCGCATGCCCTGAACCCGCTCCGGCCCGATGTTGTAAGCCGCCAGCACGAACGCCATGCGCTCACGCTCGTTGAGTTTGGGGCTGGCGAAAAACTTGCGGCGGATCATCGCCAGGTATTTGGCCCCGGCCTGCACATTGGCATCGAGGTCCTGAATGTTGTTGACCCCTACCCGCTGGGCCGCGGACGGAGTGATCTGCATCAGGCCAGTGGGGCCACCGCCGCTTCGTGCGCGGGGTTGCAACGCGGACTCCTTGAAGGCCAATGCCGCCAGATTCAACCAATCCATGCCTTGGGCATCGGCGTGTTTCTGCAATACCGGTCTGAGTTTTTCCAGGCGCTGGCGATCAGTCTTGGCCAGTGGGTAATGCACTTGATAGAGACGTCGATAGATGCGCAGGAACGCCGCGTCCTGATCCGAAGGCTTTTTGTACCCGATCAGGAAGCGATCGATGCTCGCCCGCAGCATCGAGGCATCGCGACGCACGAACCAGAATTCTTCCCCCGGCTCGCTGATCAGCACCTGCCGATCGAAACGCAACTTGGGCAGGATCTTGCCCCAGCGTTCGGCAATCGGCTGCTCGACGATGGTCAGGTGAAAAATCCCGCCCTGAACCATTTCCAGCACGTCTTCGACCGCCAGGCTCGGATCGACCCACTCGATCTTCACCGGTGCCAGTTTGTGCAAGGCAAGCTTTTGATTGATCTGATTGATCGCCTCCCCGGCGGCGCTGCCGGTGGGGAGCGCCAGGGTTTTACCGGACAGTTGTTCGAGGCGGGTGTAGCGTTTCTCGCCCTTGATTCCGACCAGGACCAGAGGAATGTCGCTGGCAATCGGTTCGCTGGTGCTGACGGCGTAGCCCGGTTGCAGATCGAGCAACTCGCCCGGTGCAACCAGATCCCCCTCCCCGCGCTGCAACGCGCCGAGCAGTTGATCCTTGGCTTTGGGAATGATCTTGAGCGTCACTTCCTGACCGTCACGGGCATGACCATTGAGGTATTGCTCGAAGGCACGCAAGCGATGGTATTCGACGCCGATGGCCTGGCCCTGGACTTCGCCGGAGCTGTTGCGGCTCTGGTTGACCAGCACCTTCAACACACGGCTGCTGCGGATTTCCTGCAGGTCGCGCACCTGGGCCGCCGGCACGGCTTGCAGTGGGCCGGCCAACCGCGCAACCGCCGGCATCGGCAGCAGCAACGAACCACACAGCAGTAACAAAATCGAGGGACGTGTCATCCACTCTCCGGAAAGAATACTGGGCCAATTTCAAAAAAATGTTTGAAATCGAACGACAGAAACAGAGCGCCTTGAGCGCTGGCAAAGTGCGAAAGACTGGCACAGTGATGGCATGCTGACCACCCCAGCTTGTCTCGCGGCATCAAAAGACAGCTTTAACTCGTTGTAGTTCTTGGCTTTTCTTATAAATCTACAGCTCTGATATGCTTTCCGGCCTTTGGTCCGAGGTAGCACCATGCAACTCATCGATATCGGCGTCAACCTGACCAACCCCAGTTTTGCCGACAAACACCAGGCTGTACTCGACCGCGCCTATGCCGCCGGAGTCTGCCAATTGGTGCTCACCGGCACCAATGTCGAAGGCAGCGAACAGGCGCTGGAGCTGTGCCGGCAATTGGATGACACGGCGCAACGGCTGTTCGCCACCGCCGGCATTCACCCTCACGCAGCCAGCGACTGGAACGCCGACAGCGCCCAGCGTCTGCGCAGTTTGCTCAAAGAGCCGAACGTAGTGGCGGTGGGTGAATGCGGGCTGGATTTCAATCGCGATTTCTCGCCGCGTCCGCAACAGGAAAAAGTCCTCGAAGAACATTTGGCGATGGCGGTCGATCTGCAACTGCCGGTGTTTCTCCACGAACGTGATGCCAGTCAGCGCTTGCTGGAAATCCTGCGCGATTACCGCGACCAATTGCCGGCCGCCGTGGTGCATTGCTTCACCGGCGAAAAGAAGGCGCTGTTCAGCTACCTCGACCTGGACTTGCACATCGGCATCACCGGCTGGATCTGCGACGAGCGTCGGGGCACGCATTTGCATCCGTTGGTGAAAGAAATCAAACGCGGGCGGTTGATGCTGGAGAGCGATGCACCGTATCTGCTGCCGCGCAGCTTGCGACCAAAGCCGAAAAATGGTCGCAACGAACCGGCGTACCTGACTGAAGTGTTGCGGGAAGTGGCGTTGCATCGCGGGGAAAGCGAGGAAGAGCTGGCCGCCCACAGCACCGCATGTGCGCGGGCTTTTTACGGACTGCCAGTGATCGACTGAAACGCAATCAACTGTAGGAGCGAGCCCGCTCGCGATGGACTAATGAACACCGTGTTTATCCAATAAACACGCGTTATCGTTGGCGACCATCGCGAGCAGGCTCGCTCCTACAATTAATGGCTGCGCATCATTTCCTTCGGCACATACTTGCCGATCTCGAACTTGCCGATCGCCGCGCGGTGCACTTCATCCGGGCCGTCGGCCAGGCGCAGCGTGCGCTGCATCGCATACATGTAGGCCAGCGGGAAATCGTTGGAAACCCCTGCCCCGCCATGGATCTGGATCGCCCGGTCGATGACGCGCAACGCCACGTTCGGTGCCACCACCTTGATCTGCGCGATTTCGCTCTTCGCCACTTTGTTGCCGACGGTGTCCATCATGTACGCCGCTTTCAAAGTCAGCAGGCGTGCCATGTCGATTTCCATCCGCGAGTCGGCGATTTTGTCGATGTTACCGCCCAAACGCGCCAGGGGCTTGCCGAATGCGGTGCGATTCACCGAGCGCTTGCACATCAGTTCCAGCGCACGCTCAGCCATGCCGATCGAACGCATGCAGTGGTGAATCCGGCCCGGGCCAAGGCGACCTTGAGCAATTTCGAAGCCGCGTCCTTCGCCCAACAGGACGTTTTCGTACGGCACGCGGACGTTTTCGAACAGCACTTCGGCGTGACCGTGAGGCGCGTCGTCGTAACCGAATACCGGTAGCGGACGAACGATCTTCACGCCCGGTGCATCCACCGGCACCAGAATCATCGAGTGCTGGGCGTGGCGTGGCGCATCAGGATTGCTCAGGCCCATGAAGATCAGAATCTTGCAGCGTGGATCGCAGGCACCCGAGGTCCACCACTTTTTGCCGTTGATCACCCACTCATCACCGTCACGCACGGCGCGGGCGGCCATGTTGGTGGCGTCGGACGAAGCCACATCCGGTTCGGTCATGGCGAACGCCGAGCGGATCTCGCCGCGTAGCAGCGGTTCGAGCCAGCGTTGTTTCTGTTCTTCGTTGGCGTAGCGCACCAGCACTTCCATGTTGCCGGTGTCGGGCGCCGAGCAGTTGAATGGCTCAGGCCCCAGCAGCGAGCGGCCCATGATCTCTGCCAATGGTGCGTATTCGAGGTTGGTCAGGCCGGCGCCGAGTTCGGACTCAGGCAGAAACAAATTCCACAGGCCTTCAGCCTTGGCCTTGAGTTTCAGTTCTTCCATGATCGCAGTCGGCTGCCAGCGGTCGCCCTCGGCAACCTGGCGCTCGAACACGGCTTCGGCGGGATAAACGTAGGTGTCCATGAACGCGGTCACGCGCTCACGCAGTTCTTGCACCTTGGGCGAATAAGCGAAATCCATGAGCAGCTACCTTCTGGGGGGAGGTTGTTTAGGTCATGCAATCGATGCTAGAACAGCTACGAAAATTTACCTAGCCTATTCTCGGCGTGTATTAACATTCATCACCGATATATGATCGGCTGATTGAGAACCAACAATAAGAGTGCAGCGCAATGAATCTGAGCAAGGTCGACCTCAACCTTTTCATCGTCTTCGACGCGATCTACACCGAAGCCAACCTGACCCGCGCCGGACAGATTGTCGGCATTACTCAACCGGCTGTTTCGAACGCTCTGGCCCGCCTGCGCGAGACGTTCAACGATCCTTTGTTCGTGCGTACGGCCCAAGGCATGGTGCCAACGCCGATGGCGCAAAACATCATCGGCCCGGTGCGCAACGCCCTCTCTCTGCTGCGGGTGTCGGTGCAGGAAAGCCGCATCTTCAACCCGTTGCAGGCGGTCAAGACGTACCGCATCAGCATGACCGACCTCACCGAAGCGGTGATCCTGCCGCCACTGTTCCAGCGCCTGCGCCGCCTGGCGCCAACGGTGATCATCGAAAGCTTTCTGTCCAAGCGCCGCGAGACCACCAAGGAACTGGCGGCCGGGCGACTCGACTTTGCGGTGGACGCGCCGCTCAACACCGACCCGCAAGTGCGTCACGTCAAGTTGATGGAAGACCGTTACGTGTGCGCCATGCGCAAGGGCCATCCGCTGGCGACCAAGGAGAAATTCACCCTCGATGACTATCTGTCACTGACGCATATCCATATTTCCAGCCGCCGCAGTGGTCTGGGCCATGTTGACCTGGCCCTGGGCAAGATGGGCATCCAGCGCAAGATTGCCCTGCGCTCCCAGCATTACTTGATGGCGTCGCAGGTGTTGCAGCAAACCGATATGGTCATGACCGTGCCGGAGCGCTTCGCCCGCCGCCATGATTTGTACTCGGTGAACCTGCCGGTCAACGATGTGCCGCCGGTGGAAACTCACCTTTACTGGCATGAAAGCACCGACCAGGACCCGGCCAACCGCTGGATGCGCGAGCAGATGATCGAGTTGTGCCAGCAGGTGACGGCGCATGAGAAGAAGCTCGATAAGGTGTAGGGCATTACACCGGGTTATCGTTCTTCGCGAGCAAGCTTCGCTCCTACAGGATTTACACAGTACCTGTAGGAGCGAGCGGTGCGGCGATCCGACTTGCCCGCGAAGAGGCCCGCAATGACGACGAAAAAACCCGCCCCTTGACGTAAACGTCAACCTGCCATTAGCTTAGCGCCATGACCTTTTTTTGAGCGCTTCCATGAGCAGCCAGACCTATAGCATTTCCGACCTCGCCCGCGAGCTCGACATCACCACGCGGGCCATTCGCTTCTATGAAGAGCAAGGCTTGCTCAGCCCCGAACGACGCGGCCAGGAGCGCATCTATTCGCCTCGCGACAAGGTCAGCCTGAAACTGATCCTGCGGGGCAAGCGCATTGGCTTCTCACTCGCCGAATGCCGCGAGCTGATCGAACTCTACGACCCCACCGGCGGCAATCAGAAACAGCTGCAAACCATGCTGAGCAAAATCGCCGAACGCCGTGAGCAGTTGGAGCAGCAAATGCTCGATATCGAGCAGATGAAGCTGGAACTGGACACTGCACAGGAGCGCTGCGCCCAGGCGCTGGAACTAACGATGAAAAGCCAGCCGGCAATTCAATAATCATACGAAGATCCAGTGTGGGAGCGGGCTTGCTCGCGAATGCGGAATTTCATCCAACATGGGTGTCGACTGACCCACCGTATTCGCGAGCAAGCCCGCTCCCACATTAGATCTTCGTTCACCCTTTCAAACAGGTGAATTCCATGTCCCTTCCTTCCCACGTACGCCTGGTCGAAGTCGGCCCTCGCGACGGTCTGCAAAACGAAGCTCAACCGATCAGCGTTGCCGATAAGGTGCAACTGGTCGATGCACTCACGGCCGCTGGCCTCGGCTATATAGAAGTCGGCAGTTTCGTTTCGCCCAAATGGGTGCCGCAGATGGCCGGATCCGCCGAAGTCTTCGCGCAAATCCAGCGCAAACCAGGCGTGACCTACGGCGCGCTCGCCCCCAACCTGCGCGGCTTCGAAGATGCGATCGCCGCCGGGGTCAAGGAAGTCGCAGTGTTCGCCGCAGCGTCCGAAGCGTTTTCCCAGCGCAACATCAATTGCTCGATCAGCGAAAGCCTGGAGCGTTTTGAGCCGATCATGGAAGCCGCCAGGCAGCACGGCGTCACCGTGCGCGGTTACGTGTCCTGTGTGCTGGGCTGTCCTTATGAAGGTCACGTCAAACCCGAGCAAGTTGCCCTGGTCGCCCGCGAGCTCTATGCCATGGGCTGCTACGAAGTCTCGCTGGGGGACACCATCGGCACCGGCACGGCAGGCGCGACGCGCAAAATGTTCGAAGTGGTTTCGGCCGACGTGCCTCGGGAGAAACTGGCCGGGCACTTCCACGACACCTACGGCCAGGCCATGGCCAACATCTATGCCAGCCTGCTCGAAGGCATCTCGGTGTTTGACAGCTCCATCGCCGGCCTCGGCGGCTGCCCCTACGCCAAAGGCGCCAGCGGTAACGTCGCCACCGAAGACGTGGTTTACCTGCTCAATGGCCTCGGCATCGAAACAGGTATCGACCTGGACGCCTTGATTCTGGCCGGTCAGCAGATTTGCACGGTGCTGGGGCGCCCCACCGGTTCGCGCGTGGCCAAGGCTCGCAGCTCGCAGTAAGTGTGCTGATGTGTCCAGGTGTTACCGCTGCGTCTGGAACGTGGGGGATAAGCGAGTAACACGGAAACAAATTGTAGGGGTTTACCTGAGCGAAAAATCCTACAAAAACTCAAGTCATTGATTTTAAAGGGTTTTTAAAAGTTGGCACGGCTTCTGCTATCTCTATGGCATAACAAGAATAAAAAGCAGCAAACCAATAAAAATAAGACGTAACGACTCTGACATAACAAGAACAACACGGCAGAGACGCAGCTAACAGATTTTTTTGGAGAAGGTGTGCTTTTCAGGGTGCTTTTCGGAGTAACCCGCAACCGGGCAGAGAACAATAAAACTACCTTCAGGTAGCTCCCGAACTGGTTGGATCGCTTAGCGAAAAAGTAGATCAGCGCTCAAAAAAATACGTTTGCTCTTGATCCCGGATGGGGATCGACAAAAACAGCGGTAAAGGGTCACGGTTGCCAAAAACAAAAACAGACCGCCCCTCAATAATAAAAAAAGAGCATGCGCAACGAAAAATTAAAGGGGAGCTTCGGCTCCCCTTTGTGCTTTCTGCGATTCAGCAAAACGGTATCTGTGTAGGAGCGAGGCTTGCCCGCGAAGGGAACGCCGCGGCCTCACAGGGACACCGCGTAATCGTTCTTCGCGGGCAAGCCTCGCTCCTACGGTTAATCTTTACCGATGCGCAATTCCTCGATGCTGATCTCGCGCATCCGGAATTTCTGGATCTTGCCGGTCACCGTCATCGGAAACTCTTCCACAAACTTGAAGTAGCGCGGTGTCTTGAAGTGCGCGATGCGCTCCTTGCACCAGGTTTGCAGCTCTTGCTCGGTGGCACTGTGACCGGGGTGGAATTTGATCCAGGCGACGATCTCTTCGCCATAACGCGAACACGGGATGCCGATCACTTGCACGTCCGCCACGGCCGGGTGAGTGAAGAAGAATTCTTCCAGCTCCCGCGGGTAAATATTCTCACCGCCACGGATGATCATGTCCTTGTTGCGTCCGGCAATGCACACGTAGCCTTCATCATTCATGCTCGCCAGATCACCGGTGTGCATCCAGCCGGCCTGATCGATGGCTTCGGCGGTGCCTTGCGGGTTGTTCCAGTAGCCGAGCATCACGCTGTAGCCACGGGTGCAGAGTTCGCCGATGGTGCCGCGAGGTACCAGGTTGCCCGCCTCGTCGATGATTTTGCTTTCAAGCTGCGGTTGGGTGCGACCGACCGTGGTGACGCGCAATTCCAGTTCGTCTGAAGGACCGGTCTGCAACGACACCGGACTTGTTTCCGTCATGCCGTAGGCAATCTGCACTTCATTCATGTGCATTTCGCTGATTACGCGACGCATCACTTCGATCGGACAGGTCGCGCCGGCCATGATCCCGGTACGCAGGCTCGACAGATCGAATTGCGCACGTTGCGGCTGATCGAGCATGGCGATGAACATGGTCGGCACGCCATACAGTGCGGTGGCCTTTTCTTCGGCGACGGTGGTCAGGGTCAGTAGCGGATCGAAGGCATCGTTGGGGTAAATCATGGTGCTGCCGTGGGTGATGCAGCCGAGGTTGCCCATGACCATGCCGAAGCAGTGATACAGCGGCACCGGGATCACCAGCCGATCATTGGCGGTCAGGCCGAGGCTTTCGCCCACCATGTAACCGTTGTTGAGAATGTTGTAGTGGCTGAGGGTCGCGCCCTTCGGAAAACCGGTGGTGCCGGAGGTGTACTGGATGTTCACGGCCTGGTCGAAATGCAGGCTGTCGCCCCGCTCGCGTAACTGCTCGCTGGATACACCCGCTGCGAGATCGCTCAGTTGCGACCACGGCAGAAAACCTGATGGCGGCTGCGCATCCAGGCTGATCACGCCGCGCAAGTCCGGCAGACGCTCGCTCTGCAACTGGCCGATGGATTGTTCTGCCAGCTCGGGCACCAGGCCTTGCAACATGCCGTGGTAGTTGGAGGTCTTGAACGCGCCCGCGCAGACCAGCCATTTGCAGCCTGACTGCTTCAGCACGTATTCGAGTTCCGAGCTGCGATACGCCGGATTGATGTTGACCAGGATCACGCCGATCTTCGCGCTGGCGAACTGGCTGATGCACCACTGCGCACAATTCGGCGCCCAGATGCCGAGGCGATCACCGGTCTGCAACCCCAGCGCGAGCAGCGCCCGGGCATGAAGGTCCACGGCGTCGGACAGTTGCTGCCAGGTGTAGCGCAACTGTTGATGGCGCACGACCAGCGCCTCGCCCGTCGGATACTGCGCGACGGTGTTATCAAATGCCTGACCGATGGTCATCGCCAACAAGGCTTTGTCCTGAGAACCACGGGTATAGCTGCGCTGCGGGCTTGCACTGGGTTGATCCATGACGACCCCTATTGTCTTTATTAATGGGCTACCAACGGATACCTGCAGGAGCGATGCTTGCTCGCGAAGAGGCCTCTACATTCAACATTTATGTCGACTGATCTGACGCTTTCGCGAGCAAGCATCGCTCCTACAAGTTGGGTCCGCTTTCTATCTTGAACTGGCTCTACTCTCGCTCAAGTTGACGTTAACGTAAAGGGTGATTGACAGCCATTCGTCACAGGCTTACGTTAACGTAAAGGTGAGAGCCAAATCACGACCCTCCCCGCCCTACAAAAAAGCCAAAAGGTGACCCATGAGCTATCCATCCCTGAACTTTGCCCTCGGTGAAACCATCGACATGCTGCGCGATCAGGTCCAGTCCTTCGTCGCCAAAGAGATCGCCCCGCGCGCCGCTCAGATCGACATCGACAACCTGTTCCCCGCCGACCTGTGGCGCAAGTTCGGCGACATGGGCCTGCTCGGCATTACCGTCCCGGAAGAATACGGCGGTGCTGGCCTGGGTTACCTGGCGCACGTGGTGGCCATGGAAGAAATCAGCCGCGGTTCGGCGTCGGTCGCCCTGTCCTACGGCGCGCACTCCAACCTTTGCGTGAACCAGATCAACCGCAACGGCAATCACGAACAGAAAAGCAAATACCTGCCGAAGCTGATCAGCGGCGAGCACATTGGCGCCCTGGCCATGAGTGAACCGAACGCCGGTTCCGACGTGGTCTCGATGAAACTGCGCGCCGACAAACGTGGTGATCACTACGTGCTCAACGGCAGCAAAACCTGGATCACCAACGGTCCCGACGCCAACACCTACGTGATCTACGCCAAGACCGACCTGGAAAAAGGCCCGCACGGCATCACCGCGTTCATCGTCGAGCGCGACTGGAAAGGCTTCAGCCGCAGCAACAAGTTCGACAAGCTCGGCATGCGCGGCTCCAACACCTGCGAGCTGTTCTTCGATGACGTCGAAGTGCCGGAAGAAAACATCCTCGGCGTGCTCAACGGCGGCGTGAAAGTGCTGATGAGCGGCCTCGACTACGAACGTGTCGTTCTGTCCGGCGGCCCGACCGGGATCATGCAGGCCTGCATGGACCTGATCGTGCCGTACATCCACGACCGCAAGCAGTTCGGGCAAAGCATCGGCGAATTCCAGCTGATCCAAGGCAAAGTCGCCGACATGTACACCCAACTCAACGCCAGCCGCGCCTACCTTTATGCGGTGGCCCAGGCCTGCGAGCGCGGCGAAACCACGCGCAAGGATGCCGCCGGCGTGATCCTCTACAGCGCCGAGCGCGCCACGCAAATGGCCCTCGACGCAATCCAGATTCTCGGCGGCAACGGTTACATCAACGAATTCCCGGCCGGTCGTCTGCTGCGTGACGCCAAGCTGTACGAAATCGGCGCCGGCACCAGTGA
Organism: Pseudomonas sp. IT-P44; assembly: GCF_949768225.1. NCBI lineage: Bacteria > Pseudomonadati > Pseudomonadota > Gammaproteobacteria > Pseudomonadales > Pseudomonadaceae > Pseudomonas > Pseudomonas sp. IT-P44. The sequence continues at coordinate 71,856 of NZ_CATKQM010000004.1, forward strand.
GATCCGTCGCATGCTGATCGGTCGCGAACTGTTCAACGAAACCCGCTAAACGGAGCTGTCCATGGCTATCCTGCATACCCAGCTCAACCCCCGTTCCGCGGAGTTTGCCGCGAACAGCGCGGCGATGCTCACCCAGGTCGACGCCTTGCACACTCTGCTCGCGCAAGTGCAGCAAGGTGGTGGTCCGAAGGCGCAAGAACGCCACACTTCGCGGGGCAAATTGCTGCCCCGCGAGCGGATCAATCGCCTGCTCGATCCGGGCTCGCCGTTTCTCGAAATCAGCCAACTGGCGGCCTACGAAGTGTATGGCGAAGACGTGCCGGCCGCGGGCGTGATAGCCGGGATCGGTCGAGTGGAAGGCGTCGAGTGCATGATCGTGGCCAACGATGCCACGGTGAAAGGCGGCTCGTATTACCCGCTGACCGTGAAAAAACACCTGCGCGCCCAGACCATCGCTCAGCAGAACCGCTTGCCGTGCATTTATCTGGTGGACTCCGGCGGCGCCAACCTGCCGCGTCAGGATGAAGTGTTCCCGGACCGCGAGCACTTCGGGCGGATCTTCTTCAACCAGGCCAACATGAGCGCCATGGGCATTCCGCAAATCGCGGTGGTCATGGGCTCGTGCACTGCCGGCGGCGCTTACGTGCCGGCGATGGCCGACGAAGCGATCATGGTTCGCGAGCAGGCGACTATTTTCCTCGCCGGCCCACCGCTGGTGAAAGCCGCGACCGGTGAAGTGGTCAGCGCCGAAGATCTGGGCGGTGCCGACGTGCACTGCAAGATTTCCGGGGTCGCCGACCATTATGCCGAGAGCGATGAACACGCCCTGGCCATTGCCCGACGCAGCATCGCCAACCTCAACTGGCGCAAGCTCGGCGAACTGCAACAACGCACGCCCATCGCCCCGCTCTACAGCAGCGACGAGTTGTATGGCGTGGTCTCGGCCGACGCCAAGCAGCCGTTCGATGTGCGCGAAGTGATCGCGCGGCTGGTGGACGGTTCGGTGTTCGACGAATTCAAGGCGCTGTTCGGGACCACCTTGGTGTGCGGTTTTGCTCACTTGCACGGTTACCCGATCGCGATCCTCGCCAACAACGGCATCCTCTTCGCCGAGGCCGCGCAGAAAGGCGCGCACTTCATCGAACTGGCCTGCCAACGCGGCATTCCGTTGCTGTTCCTGCAAAACATCACCGGCTTCATGGTTGGCCAGAAGTACGAGGCCGGCGGCATCGCCAAGCATGGTGCAAAACTGGTGACCGCCGTGGCGTGCGCCAAGGTGCCGAAGTTCACCGTGATCATCGGCGGCAGCTTCGGCGCCGGTAACTACGGCATGTGCGGGCGGGCCTACGATCCACGTTTCCTGTGGATGTGGCCGAATGCACGCATCGGTGTGATGGGCGCCGAACAAGCGGCGGGCGTGTTGGTGCAGGTCAAGCGCGAGCAGGCCGAGCGTGGCGGGCATGGTTTCAGCGCCGAGCAGGAAGCCGAAATCAAGCAACCGATCCTCGATCAATACGAAGAACAGGGCCACCCTTACTACTCCAGCGCACGGCTGTGGGACGACGGCGTCATTGACCCGGCGCAGACCCGCGATGTGCTGGCCCTGGCCTTGTCCGCGTCGCTGAACGCGCCAATCGAACCGAGCCGCTTCGGCGTGTTCCGGATGTGATTTGACTTTGTAGGAGCGAGCGGGCGGCGATCCGACTTGCCCGCGAAAGCGGTTTGTCAGTCACATCGATGCTGGATGTACCGACGCCTTCGCGGGCAAGCCTCGCTCCTACAAGTACCGTGGAGACGGATGAACATGAGCGACTTCAACACCCTCGAACTACAGACCGACCCGCGTGGTTTCGCGACTCTGTGGCTCAGCCGGGAAGAAAAGAACAACGCGTTCAACGCCGAGATGATCCGTGAACTGATCCTCGCGCTGGACAAGGTCTCGACCGACGCCAGCCTGCGCTTTTTGCTGGTGCGCGGACGTGGCAAGCATTTCAGCGCCGGCGCCGACCTGGCGTGGATGCAGCAATCGGCCGAGCTCGATTACCACACCAATCTGGACGACGCCCGGGAACTGGCGGAGTTGATGTACAACCTGGCCAAGCTGAAAGTTCCGACGCTGGCCGTGGTACAAGGCGCGGCTTTCGGCGGCGCGCTGGGCCTGATCAGTTGCTGCGACATGGCCATCGGCGCCGATGACGCTCAATTCTGCCTGTCGGAAGTACGCATCGGCCTCGCGCCAGCGGTGATCAGCCCGTTCGTGGTGCAAGCCATCGGCGAACGCGCTGCACGCCGTTACGCACTGACCGCCGAGCGCTTCGGTGGGCAACGCGCTCGGGAAATCGGCTTGTTGTCGGAGAGTTATCCGGGCAATGAGCTGGAGCAGAAAGTCGAGCAATGGATCGACAACCTGCTGCTCAACAGCCCCGCAGCCATGCGCGTCAGCAAGGATTTGCTGCGTGAAGTCGGCAACGGCGCGCTGACCCCGGCGCTGCGTCGCTACACCGAAAATGCCATCGCGCGCATCCGCGTCAGCCCCGAAGGCCAGGAAGGCCTGCGCGCCTTTCTGCAAAAACGTCCGCCGAGCTGGCAGGCCGAAACCACCCCCAAGGAGCCGCGTTGATGAGCGCACCTGTCATTACCTCTCTGCTGGTGGCCAACCGTGGCGAAATCGCGTGCCGGGTCATGCGCACCGCCAAGGCCCTGGGCCTGACCACCGTCGCCGTGCACAGCGCCACCGACCGCGAAGCGCGGCACAGCCGCGAAGCGGACATTCGCGTTGACCTCGGTGGCAGCAAAGCCGCCGACAGCTACCTGCAAATCGACAAGCTGATCGCCGCCGCCAAGGCCAGCGGCGCGCAGGCGATTCATCCGGGTTATGGTTTTCTGTCCGAGAATGCCGGGTTCGCCCGCGCCATCGAACAAGCAGGCCTGATCTTCCTCGGTCCGCCCGCCTCGGCCATCGATGCCATGGGCAGCAAATCCGCCGCCAAAGCCTTGATGGAAACCGCTGGCGTGCCACTGGTGCCCGGTTATCACGGCGAAGCTCAAGACCTCGACACCTTCCGCGACGCTTGCGAACGCATCGGTTATCCGGTGCTGCTCAAGGCGACGGCGGGCGGTGGCGGCAAAGGCATGAAAGTGGTTGAGGACATCAGCCAACTGGCCGAAGCCCTCGCCTCGGCCCAGCGTGAAGCGCAATCCTCGTTCGGCGATTCGCGGATGCTGGTCGAAAAATATCTGCTGAAGCCGCGCCACGTGGAAATCCAGGTTTTCGCCGACCAGCACGGCAATTGCCTGTACCTCAATGAACGTGACTGCTCGATTCAGCGTCGGCACCAGAAAGTCGTCGAAGAAGCGCCCGCACCAGGCTTGAGCCCGGAACTGCGTCGCGCCATGGGCGAAGCGGCCGTGCGTTCGGCGCAGGCCATCGGTTATGTCGGCGCCGGCACCGTGGAATTCTTGCTGGATGCGCGCGGCGAGTTCTTCTTCATGGAGATGAACACGCGCCTGCAGGTCGAACACCCGGTCACCGAAGCCATCACCGGCCTTGATCTGGTGGCCTGGCAGATTCGCGTGGCACGTGGCGAAGCGCTGCCGATGACTCAGGATCAAGTGCCACTGATCGGCCATGCGATCGAAGTGCGGCTGTATGCCGAAGACCCGGGCAATGATTTCCTGCCAGCTACCGGGCGCCTGGAGTTGTACCGTGAATCGGCCGAAGGTCCGGGTCGTCGGGTCGACAGCGGCGTGGAAGAAGGCGACGAGATTTCGCCGTTCTACGACCCGATGCTCGGCAAGCTGATTGCCTGGGGCGAGGATCGCGAACAGGCGCGCCTGCGCTTGCTAAGCATGCTCGATGAGTTCGCGATTGGCGGGCTCAAGACCAACATCAACTTCTTGCGTCGAATTGTTGGTCATCCGGCGTTTGCGGCGGCTGAGCTGGATACCGGGTTCATTCCGCGTTACCAGGAGCAACTGCTGCCAGAGCCCTCGCCGCTCAGTGATGAGTTCTGGCAAGCCGCGGCGCAGGCATTTTCCCAAAGCCAACCGGACACGACCCGCACTGATGACCTGAGTTCGCCTTGGGGGATCGGCACTGGGTTCCGTGCCGGATTGCCGACAGAAATCACCCTGCACTTGAGCTGCGAAGGTCAGGACCGTGCGCTGACGTTGGGCGCTACCCGATCGGCGCAACTCGCGGGTGAGCAACTGCTGACCGAACACAACGGCGTACGCCGCCAGCATCGGGCAATCCGTCGCGGCGGCGTTGTGTATCTGCAATGGGATGGTGAATTGCGCCGCATCGAGTCCTACGACCCGATCAGCGCCGTCGAAGCCAGTCACAGCCATCACGGCGGGCTCACTGCGCCCATGAACGGCAGCATCGTGCGAGTGCTGGTGGAGGCCGGGCAAACGGTCGAAGCCGGGGCGCAATTGGTGGTGCTGGAGGCGATGAAGATGGAGCACAGCATTCGTGCACCACACGCTGGGGTGATCAAGGCGCTGTATTGCCAGGAAGGCGAGATGGTCAGCGAAGGCAGTGCATTGGTCGAGCTGGAAGAAGCCTGAAATGCGGATCGGTCCTACGCATTGCGAGGACCGATCTGATCAGAACCTGGCCGTTGCCTGAACCACTACGCCGATGATTCGGCAGGCTTCGGTGTAAAGGGCTTTCGGATACGTCGGATTGAGCGGGACCAGGTAACGCTGCCCGCCCTCTTCGATCAGTTTGCGAAACGTCGCTTCAGTGCTGTCCGGCCATTGGGCGATCACCAGTTTCCCGGGCTCCGGCACAATGGCCGGGTCCACCAGGATCATCATGCCCTCGGCGATACTGACGCCGCTCGGTGCAGTCATCGCATCGCCCACCACGGTCAACCAGAACGCCGCGCCCTGAGCGTGGTAGTCAGTCAGTTCGAAACGCGCCGTGTCATAGACCGTCGGCTCACCGTCACGCACCTCGCAGGATTCGCGCCAGTCACTGACCGGGTAACGGAAGTACGGGTTGTACTTGCGCACCAGATCCTGGCTTTCCTCCTTCGCAATGTCCGGCTCGCGGATCACCAGCGCCACCTCGAGAAACTCCATGCCCAGTGCGTGCAGCACACGGTTCATGTCATCGATGCCCGGTTGGCGACGTTTGTTCAGCCAATGACCGACGCCGCCCTGGGACATCCCCAGGCGGTCGGCGAGTATTTCCTGAGTGACTTTGAGTTCACTCATCTTGGCCTTGACCAATTCAATCCATTTATCCATGTGCGGCACGATACGTGGGCGCCTCCGGCCAGCAAAACACAACTTGTAGTATTTAAATTCTCGTCACAAATACAGTTCGTACTACGATTGGATCACGGATTTGAATCTAACACGGAGCTTTGCCATCGCCATGACCATCCCCAGCAATGACTTGCCAGACATGCAGATCGACACCTCCCTCACCTCGCCAAAAGGCTCGGCCGCCGCGCAGCGCGCCCTGGACTATTACTTGAAACCAGCTGTGTCCGAAGCGGTGGAAGAGGAGCGTTTTTTTGATGTGAACCGCAATGTCAGCTGCGAAGAAGCACTGGTGCGAGCCTCAGACCTGTTGCGCTGCGCCGCCGCCACGGCGTACGAGTCGGCGAACAATCTGCAGGGCGTGCACCGGGACCTGGCGTTTTCGACGGTGCATATGATCGATATGGCCAAGGCGTTGCTGGACCGATCCCTCGACGGGGATCATCACGCATAAGGCAGGCAGGGATATTTCGCGGGGCGCGGGAAAGAATTTTCCAATCGCGCAGATAAAATCGTTTGACTTGCAAACGAGAATGATTATTATTGCATGCAGCTGATCGCGAGATCAGTCGATTGTCCAAGTGACCTTAGGTCGGTCTCCTGGACTATCTCCTCATCAGGCTAATCACGGTTTTTGACCCGGCTTTTTGCCGGGTCTTTTTTTTGCCAGTTATTCTGGCTTTACCTTCAGGCTAATGAAGTCTTTGGGTGCTGCAAATTCGATGGCGCGGATAATATCAAAAGAATATCTGTTGGCAAGAGAAGCCCGGCAACATTGGGCCAAACTAATGGAAAATAGCACTTGAGAATCAATCGCACAGTCTCTAAGCTGCGACGGCGTCAAGGAGGACGCCCCCCTTTTACCCCCGCAATTTCCCCCGGTTTTTCCCTTCCCAGCGTGTAAAGTATCAGCCATAAAAAATCATATTCAGGAATCGATTATGACCGTGGCTAGATCTTCTTTCGACATCAGCGCCAACTTCGACAGCGGCAACATTGAAGTGCTGGACATCAGCAATCCGTTGCAAGCCCTGCTGGCCATCAAGCCAGACACCCGCAGCCAGCATTTTCAGTGGTTTCACTTCAAGGCCAGCGGTTTGCACGTCGGACAGGAACACTGGTTTCGTCTGAACAATGCCAGCAAATCCTCGTACAACAAAGCCTGGGACGGCTATCAGGCAGTGGCGTCCTACGACCACGTCAACTGGTTCCGGGTGCCGACCATCTTCGAAGGCGACTGCCTACGTTTCAGCCTCGAAGCCACGGCCACCCACGCCTGGTTTGCCTACTTCGAACCCTACAGCCGTGGCCGCCATGACTGGTTGATCGAACAGGCGCTGACCAAGGCCGGCACTGAACTGCTGGCCACCGGCAAGAGTGTCGAAGGTCGTGACATTCAGTTGCTGCGCAAAGGCACCGGCGCCGAAGGCCGGCGCAAGGTCTGGATGATTGCCCAGCAACACCCCGGCGAACACATGGCCGAGTGGTTCATGGAAGGTGTGATCGAACGCCTGGAAAGACACGACGATCCAGTGCTGAACAAACTGCTGGCCAGCGCCGACCTGTATCTGGTGCCGAACATGAACCCGGACGGTGCCTTTCACGGTCACCTGCGCACCAACGCCATGGGCCAGGACCTCAACCGCGCCTGGCAGAGCGCCAGTCAGGAGATCAGTCCGGAAGTGCTGTTCGCTCAGCAACAGATGGAGAAGTACGGCGTCGACCTGTTCCTCGACATCCATGGCGATGAAGAAATCCCCTACGTGTTCACTGCCGGTTGCGAAGGCAACCCAGGCTACACGCCGCGGATCGAAAAACTCGAAGAGCATTTCCGCAGTCATCTGAAACACCTGACCAAGGACTTCCAGACCAAGCACGGCTACACCCGCGACGAACCAGGCAAAGCCAACATGACCCTGGCGTGCAACAGCGTCGGTCAGAAATTCGACTGCCTGTCGTTGACCCTGGAGATGCCGTTCAAGGACAACAACGACAAACCGGATCCGTTGACTGGCTGGTCCGGCAAGCGCTCGAAGCAACTGGGCAAGGATGTGCTGACGACCGTGGCGGACATGGTCGATACCTTGCGCTGATCCTGCGCAATGGCTGCATGCCAGGCATGCAGCCACGCCTCATTCGGCCGCCACTCGCACACAATCCTCCGGTCCCAGCAATCGCCCATCCTCGGCGCGCAATTCCAATGGCCGCACCGGTCGACCGTTGTCGCGGTCAACCACCCGCGAGTGCGCCTCCCCGTCCTCATAAAAAAACGCCTCGCCCCACTGCCGCAAGCCGATGATCAACGGGAACAGGCCTTTGCCCTTCTCCGTCAGCACGTATTCCTGATACGCGCTGCCATCCGACGCCGGCACCAGATCGAAAATCCCGTGGCTCACCAACGTGCGCAATCGTGCCGAGAGAATGTTCTTCGCCATGCCCAGATTGCGCTGGAACTCACCGAACCGGCGAATGCCGTCGAACGCATCGCGCACGATCAGCAACGACCACCAATCGCCGATGGCATCCAGTGAACGGGCCACCGGGCATTCGGCGCTCTCCATGCTTGTACGCTTGGCCATGCCTGCGCTCTCGAAAACAAATGTGGTTGCAATATAAAACCGGCTTGCTTACCGTACAACTGGTTTTATTTAGAAACCACTTTTGGAGCCCGGCATGAAGCCCACTCACACAACACTCAGCAGCGGCGTCGTGTTGCTGTTCGCCGTCGCCTGCGGACTGGCCGTCGGCAACGTGTACTACGCGCAACCCTTGCTCGATGCGATGGCCGAGGCGTTTGCCATGGACCCCGCCACCATCGGCATCGTCGTCACGCTCACCCAGATCGGTTACGGCGTCGGATTGTTGTTGCTGGTGCCGCTCGGCGATCTGCTGAACCGACGACGCCTGATCGTCACGCAAACCCTGTTGTCGGCGCTGGCGTTGTTGATGATCGCGTTAGCCTCGAACAGCACCTGGCTGTTGCTCGGGATGACGTTGACCGGGTTGTTGGCGGTGGTCACCCAAGTGTTGGTGGCCTACGCCGCGACATTGGCCATCCCGGCGCAGCGCGGGCGTGTGGTCGGCGTGGTCACCAGCGGCATCGTCGTCGGCATTTTGTTGGCTCGGACGGTGGCAGGCGGCATGGCCGACCTGGCCGGCTGGCGCTCGATTTATCTGTTGTCGGCGGGGTTGACCCTGGTGATGGCGTTGCTGCTGTTACGTGTGCTGCCCAAACACGAGGACACGCAACCGGCCAGTTCCTATGGCGCATTGCTCGGCTCGGTGTTCAGGTTGTTCACGGAAGAACCGGTGTTGCGTCAACGGGCGGTGCTCGCATTACTGACCTTCGCCAGTGCCATGGTGCTGTGGACGCCCATGGTGTTGCCGCTGAGTGCCCCGCCGCTGTCGTTGTCCCACACACAAATCGGCTTGTTCGGACTGGCTGGCGCCGCCGGAGCACTGGCCGCCGCGCGTGCCGGGCATTTGGCTGATCGTGGTTTAGGTCAGTGGGTCAGCGGTTTGTCATTGTTGTTGATGCTGGCCTCCTGGCTGCCGATCGCGCTGACTCAATCCTCTTTGTGGGCCTTGTTACTGGGGGTGATCACCCTGGATCTGGGTTTGCAGGCCGTGCACGTGACCAGCCAAAGCATGATCTACAGCGTGCGCCCCGAAGCGCAAAGCCGCCTCACTGCGGGGTACATGTTGTTTTATTCAATTGGCAGCGCGCTGGGGTCGATCGGCTCGACGGCGATGTACGCCTGGGCCGGGTGGCTCGGGGTATGCCTGTTGGGTGCGGGGATCAACGCCGTGGCATTGGGTTACTGGTGGCTGACGCTGAAAAGTGGCGCATCCGCCCGATGCGCCACGCAAGCCGGTTAACCGCGGTCCTTGTTGCCCCGCAGCATGCTGTCGAGCACCTCATCACGCCGTACCCAACCGTGAAACAACGCCGCCGCCAGATGTAGCAGCACGGTCAGAAACAGCAGGTACGCCAGATACCCGTGCGCCTTGCGCAGGAACGCAAACACCTGCGCATTCGCCGGCACAATCGACGGCAACTGCAACGAACTGCTGAGCATCACCGGGTCGCCCGCCGCCGAAATCATCGCCCAGCCGAGCAGCGGCAGGATCAACATCAAGGCGTACAGCAAGACATGCGAAGCCTTGGCCGCCAGCGCTTGCCAGCCCGGCAAGTCTGCCGGCAATGGAGGTTGCCGGGTGGAAAAGCGCACAGCGATGCGCACGATCACCAGCAGCAGAATGGCGATGCCCAACGGTTTGTGCAGATGGATCAGCCACTCGTGCCGCTCAGAGACGGAAGCGACCATGCCCGCGCCGATAAACAGCATGGCAATGATCATCAGCGCCATCAGCCAGTGCAGCAGTCGCGCCAGCGGCGCGAAGTGGTTCGGTTGGTTGCTCATTGTTGTGCCTCCTGTTTGGCGGCGGGCAACTGACTGACTTCACTGGTGCGGCGCAAGTAGGAACTGGCGTAACCGGCGGAGCGAGCGGCGAGCAACGGGTCGTCGGAACCTTCGATACCGGCGGGCAATACCAGCGGGTCGTAGTTGATGTCCCGGCATTCGCCATTGAGCTGCGGCTGGGTGCTTTCGAGCACCAGCGTGCCGGCGTTCACCACTTTGCGACCGTCGGGCCAGGCCTTGCTGGCGTCGTTGACCGGATCACCGGGGTTGGCCAGCGTGATGTTCAACTGCCAACGCAGCGGCCCCAAGGCAATCCGTTGAAGCAGGTCTTTCTCGAGAAAATCGCCACCCTCCGGCGCCGTGGCACCTGCCGCGTCCTGCACCAACGGCACCATGCTCCAGCGCACCGCTTGCTTTTGCCCGGCAGCGTTGACCAGGTAAAACGCATTGACGCTGTTATAGGTTTCCGTCACGTAACTGGCGGACGGCTTGGCGGTTTTGATCCAGGCCAGGAACGGTCCGGCCTCCGGGTGCGCACCAAAGAACGCCGGCACCGCTGCCGGGTTCGGTTTGCCGGTGGCCGGGTCCGGCGACTGGGCCTGCTGCAATTGATAGAACGCCTCGGGTGTGCCCACCGGGAACACCGGCATGCTGTTCATCCCGGTGCGCCACTGTTGGCCGTTGGCCTGGGTGAAGCGCAGCGCCAGGCTGCGGATCGGCACGGCGCTGTCCGGCGCATAAGGGTTGCCGGCCGGCAAGGCAAAACGCCCGACCACCGGGGTCCGCGCCTCATTGAACACCTGAGCGCTGGAATAGCTGCGCGCCTCGCCACTGCTCTCGAAATGCCCGATCACGCACACGCCTTTGGAGTGATTGCGCCGGAAGCCCGGGTGCACGCCGTTGTTGGTTTCCAGCACGTTGATCAGCTTTTTCGGGGTCAGTCGCTGTGGGTCAAAGGTGCCGTTGACGTAGGCAAATGCCCCGGCCACTGCAGCGACCACCACGGCAATACCGGCCAGACGCAACGTCAGGCTCGCGGCACTCAAGGGGGGCCGGGTGGGCGGTGATGAGCGATCTACCATGAAAGACTCCAGGGCCATCGGCCACAAGTGAGAAGGATCAAGCAGACGAACCCCGCGAACGTTTATTCCATCGTGCGGTATTTATTTTTTCAGGCGTGGAATAACCTTCAGTGCCGGGCGTCTCTCTAGTCCACAGCGTAGTGACTAGCCAGAACTTCATGAACGAGATCGACGAACGACTGAGAGAAATCATTCCCGGATTGCGCCGGTTTGCCGTGTCGTTGACGCGCAACCCCAGCAGCGCCGACGACCTGGTGCAGTCGTGTCTGGAGCGGGCGTTGTCGAGTTGGGGCGACAAACGCCCCGAAGGCGACTTGCGCGCCTGGCTGTTTTCGATTCTGTATCGGCAATTTCTCGACGCTCACCGGCGCTCCCGGCGTTATGCGCGGATGCTCGAATTCTTTACCGGACGGGACGATACCCAACCGTCGGTGGAGCGCACCGTGATCGCCCAATCGACCCTGCAAGCCTTCGATCAGCTCGGCACCGAACAGCGTGCGCTGCTGCTCTGGGTGTCGGTCGAAGGCCTGAGCTACAAGGAAGTCGCCGAGATTCTCGACGTCCCCGTCGGCACCGTCATGTCGCGCCTGTCCCGCGCCCGCCAGGCCTTGCGCCAACTCAGCGACGGCGAAATCACCCGCCCTTCCCTGCGGAGACTCAAATGATCAGCATGCCCCCGAGCGAGCGTGACCTGCACGCGTATGTGGACCACCAGCTCAATGATGACGACCGACGTCTGGTAGAGACTTTTCTGGCCGGCAACATGGAAATATCCGCACAGGTTCGCGCCTGGCAGCAGGACGCCCAGCAACTGCGCGCGGCCCTGAGCGGTGCGTTGCAGCAACCCGCCAACCCGGCCCTCGACCCGGCACTGATTCGCCAACGCCTCAAACGCCAATCACGCCGCCATCTGGCCAGCGCCGCGGTGTTGCTGATTGCCGTGAGCATCGGCGGCTTCAGCGGTTGGAAGGCGCGGGAGATGACCCTCCTCAGCGCGGCGGCGCCGATGGCCGATGCGATGCAGGCTTATCGGCTGTTTGCCCAGCAAGGCATGCTGCCGGCGGATTACAAGGTCAGCGATGACGGCGATATGCAGGGCTGGCTCGACCGCTATTTCACGCAGGCCCATCGCTTGCCGGACCTTTCAGGCGCGGGGTTCAAACCGGTCAGCGGGCGCTTGCTCAGCACTGAGCAAGGGCCGGCGGCGATGGTGGTTTATGAAGACCGCAGCGGGCACAAAGTCAGCTTCTACGTGCGCCCGCCAGGACCGAAAAACTTCCTGCTGCCGCGGGGCAGTCGCAGTGACGGCGGGTTGCAGGCTGAGTACTGGTCGGGGAGTGGTTACAACTACGCGATGGTCAGCCCGAGCGATACGCCTGCGGCGCAGATGCTCAAGCAAACCGTGCAATTCTGACCACCCCTTGTAGGAGCCGGCTTGCTGGCGATGGCGGTGTATCAGTCACCATTGATTTGACTGACACACCGCCATCGCCAACAAGCCGGCTCCTACAAGGGATTTGCGGTGTGTTCAGCTTTGGCCGAAGACTTGGGACGGCCGCCGCAACAACGGATCAAACGGATTGATCCGCGGCCCGATCAGCGCTGCTTCGCGCTTGAGCATCTCCACCACTGTCGGCAAGCGATCCGGGCCCAATCGGTCACTCACGGTGGCCACACTCAACGCCGCCACCGCACGCCCCTCGCGATCCAGAATCGGCACCGCCACGCCGGCCATGCCTTGCAGCACGCCGGTGTTGCGCCCGGCATAACCGAGGGCGCGCACGTTCTCGACTTCCGAACGCAGGAACACCTCGTCGTACAGGTGAAAATCCTTCAGCCGCGGCAGGTTGTAATGGATCACCGTGTCGCGCTCCTCTTCCGGCAGGAACGCCAGAATCGCCAGACTGCCCTGGCCCACGCCCAGCGCCACCCGCCCGCCGATGTCGCCGGTAAAGGTGCGAATCGGAAACGGCCCTTCACTGCGGTCCAGGCAGATCGCATCAAACCCGCTGCGCGCCAGTAGAAACAAAGAATCCCCCAGCGAGGCCGACAACCGCAGCAACGACGGCCGCACCAGTTCGCGCAGGTTTCCGGTATTGCCGGCACGCGCCGCCAGCGCAAAAAAATCCAGGCTCAGGCGATAGCGTTTGCTTCGAACGTCCTGCTCGACCATGCCCTCGTCCATCAGGCTGCGCAGCAAACGGTGCGTGGTCGGTTGCGACAGACCGATGCGCTGGGCCAGTTGCGTCACGCGCTCCCCGCCCTCGACGGTGTCACCCAGACTGCGCAGCACCGCAAACAGCCGGGAGACCGCACCGACGCCGACTTCATTTTTGTTTTCATTCCGCTCAATGGAATCAGTCATGCCATTTCTCGACAATTAATTTACTCACCGAATGAAACTGAAAATAGTCATCGCTTCAGTGAAATAGGCCATTGAGCCCATCCTAGTCTTCGTCCTAATCTGCGTCCACAGGGGCGATTCGAACAACAGCGGCAGCCGACTCAAGTCGAGCGCCAACGCACCCCGCAACACCCTTTCGTATCTGCCCATACAAAAAAGCGCGACCTCAGGCCGCGCATAACAATCTCAGGTGGAGCGCAGTTATGGCTTTTGTGCAACTTGAAGGACTCGGCAAACGTTACGGCGACATCGATGCCGTCGTCGCCACTCACCTCTCGGTCGAGAAAGGCGAGTTCGTGTCCCTGCTCGGCCCTTCCGGCTGTGGCAAAACCACCACCCTGCAAATGATCGCCGGCTTCGTCGAAGTCACCAGCGGGCGCATTCTGCTGGACGGTCGCGACATCACCCACGCCAAACCCGCCAGCCGTGGCTTGGGCGTGGTGTTCCAGAGTTACGCGTTGTTTCCGCACATGACCGTCAAAGACAACGTCGCCTTCGGCCTGCGCATGCGCAAAGTGCCCAACGGCGAGTTGCAGCAGCGCGTGGATCGGGTGTTGAAACTGGTGCGTCTGGACCAGCACGCAGAACGTTACCCACGAGAACTGTCCGGTGGCCAGCGCCAGCGTGTGGCGCTGGCCCGCGCCCTGGTGATCGAGCCGCCGGTGCTGTTGCTCGACGAGCCGCTGTCCAACCTCGACGCCAACCTGCGTGAAGAGATGCAATTCGAGATCCGCCGCATCCAGCGCGAAGTCGGGATCACCACGTTGATGGTCACCCACGACCAGTCCGAAGCGCTGTCCATCAGCGACCGCGTGGTGGTGATGCAGGCCGGGCGCATCACCCAGATCGACGCGCCCTACACCCTTTACGAACACCCGCGCACCGAGTTCATTTCCGGCTTCGTCGGCAAGGCCAATCTGCTGCCCGGCGAACGAGACAGTGCGGGTGTGGTTCAGGTGCGCAGCGGCGGTGAACTGACCCTGAGCCTGCGTCCGGAAAAAATCGATCTGCGGGACAAAGATCACGGCCGCCTGCCAGGCAGGATCGTCAGCCGCTTCTTTCTCGGCAGCCAATGGTTGTACGGCGTTTCGACCAGCCTCGGCGAACTCAGCGTGGTGCGCCGCAACGACGGCTCGGCACCGCTGAACGAAGGCACGCCGGTCGGCCTCGACTGGGACGCGGCGCTGCTGCGGGTGCTGAGTGTCGACGAGGTGTCGGCATGAGTACGCTCGTGGCTGTTCGCCAGGGACGTCAGGGTTATTTGTTATCGGCACCGGCGCTGGCGTTGTACGTCTGCCTGCTGGTGATCCCGCTGCTGCTGACGCTGGTGTTGTCGTTCAACGTCTTCGACTACAGCTCGGGCATCAACGGCGACGCCTACACCGTCGACCATTACAGCAGCCTGCTGGGTGATCCGTACTTCTACGAAATCTTTTTGCGCACGTTCTGGATCAGCGCCCTGACCACCCTGCTCTGCGTGGTGATCGGCGTGCCCGAGGCTTACATCCTCAGCCGCATGGGCGCGCCATGGCGTTCGATTTTCTTGATTCTGATCCTCACGCCGTTGCTGATTTCGGTGGTGGTGCGCGCCTTCGGCTGGAGCCTCTTGCTCGGCGCCGACGGCCTGGTCAACCAGACCCTGCAAGCCTTCGGCGGCTCACCGATGAAGCTGTTGTACACGCCGTTCGCGGTGGTGATTGCACTGGTTCACGTGATGCTGCCGTTCATGATCATTCCGGTCTGGACTTCGCTGCAAAAACTCGACCCGGCCGCCGAACAAGCAGCGATGTCGCTGGGTGCCAGTCACTTCACGGTGATGCGCCAGGTGGTGTTGCCGCAAATCATGCCCGGCGTGTTGTCCGGCACGTTGATCGTGTTCGGCCTCGCGGCCAGCTCCTTTGCCATTCCCGGCCTGCTCGGCGGGCGGCGGATCAAGATGGTCGCCACGCTGATCTACGACCAGTACCTGTCGGAGCTGAACTGGCCGATGGGCGCCGCCATCGCCGTCGCGCTGCTGTTGCTCAACCTGCTGATCATGCTGTCGTGGAACCGGATGATCGAAGGCCGCTACAAGAAGTCATTGGGATAACTCGTCATGTCCAAGAACGGTCCTTTCGCCCTGCTGTTCCATACCCTGGTGGTGGTGTTCATGCTGGCGCCGCTGGTGGTGGTCTGCCTCGTGGCGTTCACCCCGGAAAACACCCTGAGCCTGCCGACCACGGAGTTTTCCCTGCGCTGGTTCCGTGCGGTGTTCGAGCGTGCCGACTTTGTCGATGCGTTTTACAACAGCCTGATCCTGGCGTTTAGCGCGGCCAGTCTGGCGACGCTGATTGCGGTGCCGGCAGCGTTGGCAATCACCCGTTTCGAGTTTCCCGGACGGGACTTTTTCAATGGCCTGTTTCTGTCGCCGATCATCATTCCGCATCTGGTGTTGGGCGTGGCACTGCTGCGCTTGTTTGCGCTGATGGGCGTCAACGGCAGCTTCGCCTGGCTGATTTTCGCCCACGTGCTGGTGATCACGCCGTATGTGCTGCGACTGGTGCTGGCCTCGGCCATTGGCCTGGATCGCAGCGCCGAACACGCGGCGCAATCGCTGGGTGCCGGGCGCTTCACGCTGTTTCGCCAAATCACCTTGCCGATGATTCTTCCGGGGGTCGCCGGTGGCTGGCTGCTGGCGTTCATCAACAGTTTTGACGAGGTCACGCTGTCGATCTTCGTCACCTCGCCGGCCACGCAAACCTTGCCGGTGCGTATGTACGTGTACGCCACTGAGTCCATCGATCCGATGATGGCGGCGGTGTCGGCCCTGGTGATCGCGCTGACTGCGCTGACGATGATTCTGCTTGATCGGGTTTACGGCCTGGATCGGGTTCTGGTGGGTAAACAATGAGGGCGCCATGGCTCTGCTGAAACGACTGGCCGAAGGCGACCGCCCGGCCGTGAACTTTACCCTCGACGGCGCACCGGCCAGCGGGCTGCTCGGCGACACCGTGCTGACCGCCGTGCTGACCTGTAGCGAACACTTGCGCGGCAGCGATTTCAGCGCACAGCCCCGCGCCGGGTTTTGCTTGATGGGCGCGTGCCAGGACTGCTGGGTTCGCCTGGGCGATGGCCGGCGAGTACGCGCGTGCTCGACGCTGCTAGAAGCCGGCGAACAAATCAGCCGCGAACCGGGGCGATCACTATGAACACACATTACATCTCCCCAACCCGGATCCCCTGTAGGAGCGAGCCTGCTCGCGATGGCGGCGCATCAGCCGACATGAATGTTGGATGTGAGGCCCCCATCGCTAGCAAGCCAGCTCCTACAAGGGAGCTGTGCCGAGCACAAAATTCGCGACCAACCCCCATCAACTGTAGGAGCCGGCTTGCTGGCGATCGCGGTGTATCAGCCGACATGGGTGTTGGATGTGAGGCCCCCATCGCTAGCAAGCCAGCTCCTACAAGGGAGCTGTGCCGGGCACAAAATTCGCGACCAACCCCAATCAACTGTAGGAGCCAGCTTGCTGGCGATCGCGGTGTATCAGCCGACATGGATGTTGAATGTGAGGGCCTCATCGCCGGCAAGCCAGCTCCTACAGGGGAGCTGTGTCGAGCACAAAATTCGCGACCAACACCAATCCACTGTAGGAGCCGGCTTGCTGGCGATGGCGGTGTATCAGCCGACATCGATGTTGGATGTGAGGGCCCCATCGCTGGCAAGCCAGCTCCTACAGGGGAGCTGTGTCGAGCACAAAATTCGCGACCAACCCCCATCAACTGTAGGAGCCGGCTTGCTGGCGATGGCGGTGTGTCAGCCGACATGGGTGTTGGATGTGAGGCCGCCATCGCCGGCAAGCCGGCTCCTACAGGGGGTTGGGTATGAAGTCGGTGGTTATTGTGGGGGCCGGGCCGGCCGGGATTCGTGCGGCGCAGACGCTGGTGGCGCATGGTGTGCGCCCGGTTTTGCTGGACGAAGCCGCGCGCGGTGGCGGGCAGATTTATCGGCGGCAGCCAGCGAACTTCAAGCGCTCGGCGGTCAAGCTGTATGGCTTCGAAGCGCGCAAGGCGAAAGCCTTGCACCAGACGATTGATGAGTTGCGCGAGCAGCTCGATTACCGCCCTGAAACCCTGGTGTGGAACGCCGAGGCCGGAGCGCTCGACACCTTGCACGAGCGGCGCGCCGCACGCTTGGAGTTCTCTCGGGTAATTGTCGCCACGGGCGCCACCGACCGGATTTTGCCGGTGCAAGGCTGGACGCTACCGGGCGTCTACAGCCTCGGCGCTGCGCAGATCGCCCTGAAATTCCAGGGCTGCGCCATCGGTGAGCGCGTGGTGTTCGCCGGCAGCGGACCATTGCTGTATCTGGTGGCGTATCAATACGCCAAGGCCGGCGCGAACGTGGTCGCGGTGCTCGACAGCTCGCCGTTCAGCGCCCAGGCCCGCGCCCTGCCCGATCTGTTGGCGCAACCGGCCACATTGGCCAAAGGCATTTATTACCGCAGCTGGCTGACCGCTCACGGCATCCCGGTGCATCAGGGTGCAACCTTGAAACGCGTCGATGGCGAACACCGCGTGCAGTCGCTGAGTTGGGCCAACTCAAACGGTGAACATCAACTGAACTGCGACGCCGTGGCATTCGCCCATGGCCTGCGCAGTGAAACCCAACTCGCCGACTTGCTCGGCTGCGCATTCGCCTGGAACCCGCTCAACCGCGCCTGGCTGCCGCAGCGTGACAGCGCCGGTCGCAGCAGTGTCGCCGAGGTTTATCTGGCCGGCGACGGCGCCGGCATCATGGGCGCCGACGCGGCGGAAATGGCCGGCGAACGGGCCGCCCTCGCCTTGCTCGAAGACATGGGTCACGGGGTTGCGCCCAAGCGTGGCGTGCAACTGGAGCAGGCACTTGAACGAATCGATAGCTTTCGCCAAGGCCTGGAACGCGCTTTCGTGTTTCCACAAAACTGGGCGGCCGATACGCCGGACGACGTGATGATCTGCCGCTGCGAAGAAGTGCGCGCCGGTGACATCCGCGACGTCGTGCGCGAGGGCCATTGGGAAATCAACCGGGTCAAGGCCCATTGCCGGGTCGGCATGGGTCGCTGTCAGGGGCGCATGTGTGGCGCTGCCGCCGCAGAAATCATTGCCTGCGCCAGTCAGCGAAGCGTCTCTGACATCGGCCGCCTGCGGGCGCAGGCACCGATCAAACCGTTGCCGTTTGGTCTGGAGGTCGAGCCATGATCGAGGTCGATGCAGTGATCATTGGCGGCGGCATTGTCGGTGCTTCCGCCGCGCTCTTCCTGAGCAAGGCAGGCCGTCGCGTGGCGCTGCTGGAGCGCGACTTTTGCGGTTCGCACTCCAGCGGCGTGAACTACGGCGGCGTGCGGCGACAGGGCCGACCGTTGTCGCAACTGCCGCTGTCGCAACAGGCTCACGAGATCTGGGGGCAGTTGCCGCAGTTGATCGGCATCGACGGTGAGTACCAGCGCAGCGGCCACTTGAAACTGGCGCGCAGCCTCAACGACCTGCGCGCATTGCAGGACTATGCCGCCAGCAGTCAGGGTTTCGGCCTCGATTTGCAGGTGCTTGATCGCGGTGAATTACGCACGCGTTTTCCGTGGGTCGGCGACGTCGCGGTCGGCGCCTCGTTTTGCCCGGATGATGGTCACGCCAACCCACGACTGGTTTCACCCGCGTTTGCCCGGGCAGCACAGCGCCACGGCGCGCAAGTCCACGAACAATGCGCGGTGAGCGCCGTGGAGCACGACGGTCAGCGCTTTCGCGTCAGCACGCAAAACGGTTTAGAGCTGCACTCCCCTTGGCTGTTGAACTGCGCTGGCGCATGGGCCGGCAGCCTTGCCGCGCAGTTCGACGAAGCGGTGCCGATGCACGCCGGGCACCCGGCGATGTTGGTCACCGAACCCTTGCCATGGGTGATGGATGCCAGCACCGGCGTCGAGGGCGGCGGTATTTATGCGCGTCAGGTCGCGCGCGGCAATTGCGTGTTGGGCGGCGGCCAGGGGTTTGCCCTCGACGGCGCGCGCGCCCGCCCCGGTCAACACGCGGTGATCGAAATCCTGCGCCAAGCCGTAGAGCTTTATCCGTTTCTTGAAGGCGCCCAGGCGATTCGTACCTGGAGCGGCACCGAAGGTTACTTGCCCGATCGCCAACCGGTGATCGGGCACAGTGGCACTCAACCCGGTCTGTTGCACGCGTTCGGCTTTGCCGGCGCAGGTTTCCAGATCGGTCCAGCGGTGGGCCAGGCGCTCACCGAGATCATCTGCAGCGGCGCCTCAACCACGTCGCTGGATGCGTTTTCCATCACCCGGTTTCACTCCATCTCCGTTGCTTGATAGAGGAAGGTCGCGCCAATGAATAACGTCAAACGCACTGCACTGCTCGGACTTTCGTGCCTGAGCGCCCTGCTCACGGTCACCCAGGCCCAGGCCGAACCGACGCTTTACCTCGGCATGAACGGCGGGACCATGGAACGGCTCTACGCCGACAAGGTGCTGCCGGTTTTCGAGAAGGCCAACAACGTCAAAGTGGTGATCGTGCCCGGCACGTCCGCCGATATTCTGGCCAAGGTCCAGGCCAGCAAAGGCAACCCGCAAATGCACGTGATGTTCCTCGACGACGGCATCATGTACCGCGCCATCGCCATGGGCCTGTGCGACAAACTCGAAGACAGCCCGACCCTGGCGCAGATTCCGGCCAAGGGCCGCATCAAGGACCAGGCCGTGGCGGTCAGCCTCGGTGTCACGGGGCTGGCGTACAACACGCGGTTGTTCAAGGAAAAAGGCTGGGCGACGCCGACCTCGTGGATGGACATGGCCGACCCGCGCTTCAAGGACAAACTGGTGTTCCAGTCGATGGCTTCTTCGACCTTTGGCCTGCACGGTTTCCTGATGTTCAACCGGATTCAGGGTGGCAGCGAAACCGACGTCGAGCCGGGCTTCAAGGCATGGCCGAACACCGTCGGGCGCAACGTGCTGGAATACATTCCGAGCTCGGCGAAGATTTCCGAAATGCTCCAGACCGACGAAGCGGCGCTGTTCCCGCTGACGCCGACCCAGGTCACCGCGCTGAAACTCAAAGGCATGCCGGTCGAATATGCGCAACCGAAGGAAGGCGCAGTGGTGCTCAACGTTGCCGAATGCGCCATCGCCAACAATACCCAGCCGGAACTGGCGCAGAAACTCGCCGCGTTTCTGCTGACCCCCGAGGCGCAAGCCGCTGCACTTGAAGATGGCGATCAGATCCCGTCCAACCCGAACACCCCGACCACGGACAAGACACGGGGCCAGGTCGAAGCGATGAAGCAGTATCTGACGACGGCGATTGCCATCGACTGGGACCAGGTCAACGAACAGCGCCCGGCGTGGAATGCGCGGTGGAATCGTAGTATCGAGCGGTAGTTATAAACTCAAAAAAACTGTGGGAGCGGGCTTGCCCGCGATGAGGCCGGTACATTCAACATATGGTTGATTGTTCCGACGCTATCGCGGGCAAGCCCGCTCCCACAGGGTTCCGCGCCTGATTCACTGGCATCGTTAAAACCCCACATCCAGAATCACACTGTCCTGATACGTGCCCGCCGGCGGCGTGGTCTGGTCGGTGTAGATTTTCGCGTTGTAATTGAAGATCTGGCTCCCGGAGCCCAAACCGTTACCGGGATTGACCTCGGCATCGGAGCTGGCCCGGCGAGCACTGCCGACACTGCCCCAGCGGGTGGTGCCGGCGCTTTTGAAGATGTCATACGCCAGGTAATTGCCACCGAAAGCCATCCGTCGTCGCCCGCCAACACTGGCTGCCTGCAGACCGTCGCCCAGGCCGACGGTGTAAGCGCTGCCCTTGGTGCAGGCGAGGCTGATGGTCTGGCCGGTAACCGGCGCAAAGGCACTGACGACCGGTGCGCTGCCGAAACTGATGTTCGGGGCGGTGATGGTGCAGTCATTGGCGACCGTCAGGGTGACGGTCATGCTGGTGGTGCCGCTGCTGATATCGCGCCCCAGGCAAATACTGCCGGTGCCAATGCCGGAGCAATAATTCCAGCTCCAGGCAATGCTCAGGGTCTCGGTATAGATACCGGCCGCCACGTTACTGCCCGTGATTGTCCCCAGATAAATCGGTGCGGTTTTCGGCACCACGCTGCCCAGTAGCCCCAGCGCATCAATGATCCCGTTGCGCGCGAAGTCGAAGGGCGTGCCACGTTCGATCGGGTAACTGGTGGTGTTGTTGGCATACAGCGTGTAACCGATGACGTCTCCGGTCGGCCCGAGCAGTCCGGTTTGAGTCGAGGTAATCGTGGCGTAGAAATGGTCATTGTTGGTCAGCAACGAGACCAATGAGCCGGTGCAACTCAAACCGGCGTTGAGGCTTGAACTGTTCTGCACGGCGGTACGCAGCGCAATCGAGCTCACCGAACCGAATGCCACCGCCGTGGCAGGGACCACCACCGAACACAACGCCCATGCCGAGCCTGGCAACCAGACCGCCAGCAGCACCAGCCATTTCACGGCACTCATTGGCACACCAACGGCCCGATCAGCGGAATCTGATCCTGATTCATGTCCACCGCGAACTGGACGCGGCAGGCTTTCCCGTCGGCCAGCGTCACCTGCAATGTGTTCTGCGCCTGAAGATTTTCCAGGTACACCAGACCGTCCCATCCGACCACTGTTTGCGTGCCGCTCTGCTCATGCACGACACCACTGCCCAGAGACAGCTCTCGCTGCTGCGCATCCACCAGGACGATGCTCGCGGCGATCACCCGGCTCAATGGAAACGTCAGCAAATAACCGCTGCCACGGCGCACCGCAATCCGCTGTTCGACGTTCGGGCTGCGCACGTTTGCCGGCAGGTTCAGTGGATCGATCTCGTACTTGCCGCGGTAATAGGCGCTGCTCCACGGCACCAGCAGGTGGCCATTGCGATCAGTCTGGCCGACCTGCTGGTTTTCGTAGCGCACCGGAATGTCGGCGTAGCCATCGGTGCTGACCACCACAAAGGCATCGTCGATGCGGTTGGCGGCGAACACCTGGCGGTCCATCCACACCAGCGATCCGCTGGCATCGGCCCAACGGGTTTCGGCGTCGCTGTTGCCGTACACACCGGCCTGCAGTTGCACCGACTGCAGGCGCCAGGTCAGGTCGGCCTGACGATAGGCCGGACCGTCGCCGTGGGCGTAACCGAGGTTGAACCCCACCCCGCCTTCAGTCGGCACGGCGCGACTGTAATTGACCCGCTGCTGGCTCTGCCCGGTCTTGCTGCGCTCACTGCTGAGTGCCAGGCTGCCGCGCAAGTCGAACGGGATCACCAGTTGCGCCTGCACCGCCCAGTTGCTGTCGCCGATTTCGCGGTTGGCCGACAGGTAGAAACTGCTGTTGTGCCATAGCGGTTTGCTCCAGGTCAGGTTGAGCAAACGGGTGCGTGAATCATCCGCCGCGCGCACGTCGAAATACCCGACGCCGAAGCTGCCCCAGGTATTGAGATTCAGGCTCAGGGTCGCCTGTTCGCTGCGTTTGCTGAGGGTAGTGAAAGGACTGTCGACCACGGTCAGATCGGCGTATTGGTCGCGACGTTGCAGGCGTTGATAAGAGAAGCTGTAGCGCTGGCTGCTGTATTGATAACCCAGGCTCAGTTGTTGACCGCTGTCGCCATCGAACCGGCTTTGGCTGAGTGCGGTATTGAGCACGCCGAAATTGCCCAGGCGCAGGTTGCCGCCGACACCGCCGAGGGTCAGTGAGTCCGACGCTTCGGCGTGGCTTTCCAGGGTGAAGTTGTCGCTCAGGCCGTAGCGCAGACTGCCCGATGAGACCCTGGGACCGTAACCGAAATCGCTGATGCCGTAATCGCGGCGCAAGGTACCGGCCGCCACGGAAAAGTCGCTCAGGCCCTTTTGCAGCAAACTGCTGGTGACGTAAAACGGCACGGTGGTCGAGACCTGCCGACCGAGGGCATCGGTGGTGACCACCACGGCTTCGCCGGCGCCATTGATGAACGGAATATTGGTCAGCGTGTAGGGGCCGGGTTGCAGGTCGGCGCTGCTGGATTTGTAGCCGTTGATGAACAGGTCGACCGAGGATGGCACCGCCGCTTCCCCGGCAAACTGCGGCAACGGATAGGTCACCAGGTCCGGGCGCACGCCGAAATCCCGCGACAGCTGAACCCCGCCCAGGCGCACCGAACTGCTCCAGGGCAATGCGCCGCTGACCAGGTCACCGGCCTCGTAGGTCAGCAATCGCTCGTCATCGGAGTAGCGCCAGGTGGTGTCGTAACGCAGGTAGCCATTGTTCAGCGTACTGACCGAATCGCCGGACAACGTGCGCCGGTATTGCCCGGTGTTGGACAGCGTGCCCCAGCTGTCGAACAGTCGCACTTCGTTCCAGGCCGCGAGGTAAGTGCCGGCATCATCGGTGTCGTTGAGGTACAGGTCGTAGTTGAACAAGGCACCGAAACTGCTCAGGGCCGGAGTGCGCGGGTAGGCGTCGCGATTGCCGACGAATTGCTCCGGCAGCCAGCTGGGCGGTACGTCGAGCAGCAGGCGCTGACCGGCGCTGTCGTACTCGCTGTGCAGGCCCGACAGGCTGTCGAGGTCGACTTCGGTGCCGAGGGTGTCCGGCAGTTTCATACCGGTGTCACGCAACGCGTTGGCCGACAGGAAAAACCGCCCGTTGCGTTGCTCCACCGCCACGACGTATCCGGTATTCATCTGATTGACCACCAATTCCAGAAACAACTGCGCATCAGCCACGGCCTCCATGCTGCCGGGTGGCGGCGGCAAATCACCGGCCTGGGACGGGTGAGCGAACGCCAGGCAACCCACACAGCTCATGGCGCAGATCAACGGACGCTGGAAACTGCGGGCCCGATGCGGGCTCATTACCGCTTTACGTCCGTCGATGGACCCTGCCTCCCTTTCCCGTCAGTTGCAGATCAGCGCGCGGGCGTAATGCTTTGTACCTGCGGCGAACCATTCACCCGCACCTGCAACGCCGGGTCTTGCGCCATCGGACCGGGCGCCGGCCAGCGCATGATCGCGCCCGGCAGCACATAACCGAGCAGGCCTTCCACCAGAGGTTTTGTCTGGCCTCCCTGCTTCAGCGCAACGTCCGTCAACCGCGCATGCACCGCCCCCTGATTGCGCACCTCCACATAAGGGCGACCGTCCACCGCCACCGTGCGCCAGCTCAAATCCGGCAGCCCCGCGCCTTTGGGATCACGCTTGCGACTGGTGTCTTCCTTGCTCCACAGCCCCGCGCCGTAAGCAAACAGCGGCACCGAATAACGCATCTGGAACCGAATCGCCGCCGCCGTCTTGCCGCTTTCGCCGGCGGGCGGGGTGGCCGAGGGGATTTCATCGATGATGATGCGATAAGCCCGTTCCTGCCCCGGTGGGATCTCCCGGGTACGGGTCAGGCGCACCAGTTGTTTCTGACCCGGTTCGATTTTCGCCACCGGCGGGCTGCCAATCACGTCGCGCTGGTTCTGGTATTGATCGTTGAAACCGCTTTGGCTCCAGGCGAACACCCGGATCTGCAAATTCGCAGTCTCGTTGCCACGGTTTTCCAGCCATAAGGCACTGGCCTGCTGATCGGCCTCCAGCACGGGATCGATCGGCCAGATCAGCACCGAACTGGCCGCCTGCACCTTGACCGCCCCCAACAGCAGCATCGCCAACACTGCCTGACGCACAACAGAATGCCGCCGCGCGGGTAAATCCATTTGCCTACTCCTTGTGCCTGTCAGGCCCGATCAAAAACGCCGCGTTACCACGACAGCTGCACTTGCAGCACATCGCTGTAGGTCCCCCCAGGCTGATTGCCCGGTAACAGCACCTGACCGTAAATCGGCAGGCGGATGTTGTTTGCGTCCGTGTACGCCACCGCGACGCTCTGGCCGATCCCCAGGCTTTGGCTGTAAGCCGCGTCGCGAAACAGCTGGTACGAAACGCGGTTGCTGCCGGTGGTCAGCTGCAGGTGTCGCCCGCTGCTGTTGTACTGGCCGCCATCGACGGTCATGTTCATGGTCACGCCCGGTGTGCATTGCAGCTGTACATCCCCCGTCAGGGCCACTTGCACCGTGCCGGTGGCCAGCGCCGATTGGCTGCCGTAATTCAGGCTGCCGTAGTTCGACACCCCGCCGACCACCAGACAACCCGCCGTGACCGTGGCGCTGACCAGGAAACTCTGGCTGGTCACCGCTGCGAGCGGCAACGGCACACCGGCCGCGCACAACAGCGCCATCGCTGCCCATCCATGGTGGTTCATCGCCCTAGAACGTCAGTTCGACGGAAATCGTGTCGCTGTAAGTACCCGCCGGCAGCCCGGCCTTGCCCTTCGCCTGACCGTAGATGTTCACGGTCTGCGCCACGCCGGTGCTGGGATCAAGGTTGATCACCCCGTCAATGGCTAAAAGCTGCGAGTGCCCGGAATCGGTGTACAAGTCGTACGGCACGTAGTTGGCGACACCGTCGTACAGCGCGCGAGAACCGCCCGCCGACAGTCCGTCATGGGCACCGGCACGCACCTTGACCGTTGGCGTGGTGCCGCTGGAGCAGAGGATCGACAGCGCCACGCCACCGCCCATGACTTGTGCATCTTTTGTGGTGAACAGGCTGTTGTCGGTGCCGAAGTTCAAGGCACCAAAGTTCAGCCCGCTGGAGCCACCCGCACCATTTACCTGACAGCTGCTGATCAGAATCAGGCTGGCAGAGATCTGGCCGGTGACCGTGGTGGCCGCCTGCGCGCCGGACACCAGCGTCAGGCCAAGCAGTGACAAAACTATCCTTGATACGAGCATGCGCATGGTGTCCGTCCTCTACGGGTTTACCAATCGAGCGTCACGGTCAGGGTGTCGGTATAGACCCCGGCCGGTATCGCGCGGGTATTCGCCACCACCGAGCCAAACACCGGAATCGGTATCTGGGCCCCGCTGGTGACGGCGAAGTTGTGTTGTTGCCCGATGCTGTAGCTCTGGCTTCCGGATGCATCGAGGAACAATTGATAAGGCAGGGTCTGGCTGCCGTTGCTCAGGCGCCGGGTGGTGCCGTCACCATGGGTGCCGCCATCGATCGTGACGGTGAAGCCGGTGACCGAAGGGGTGCAGGCGACGTTCAATCTGCCGCGACCGTCAGCACCGAGGCGGGCTTTGATCGGGCTGGTCCAGGTCGGGCCTTGCTGGCCGAAATCCAGCGTGCCGAAATCACTGACCGGGCTGCCGGCGCTGCCGCCATTGGTCACTTCACAACCGGCGATGATGGTCAGTCGCGCATGGATCTGCCCGCTGATCGCCGCTTGCGCGCCCCCCGTCAGCAATACCCCTGCACCCACAGCCATCAATATCCAGAGTTTGCTTGTCATAACGCCAATCCCAATTCCATCAGGACTCCAGAACCCAGGCGCACAACGAGGAGCGCCCCCTTCCCTGCGCCAGCCGAATCCTTTGGCGGCAGTTACACAGTTGCCGCTACCAGGTGACGGTCACTTTCAACAGGTCGGAATAGCGACTGACCCGGGGAATTTCCGCCAGCGGTTCGATGCGTGCATACAACGGTAAATCGACTGAACCGGTATCCGGCACACGGCCGCTCACCGGGACGTCCACCGCCAGCGGGATCAACCGCGCGGGGTCCTGATAGAGCCGATAGGGAATGGGTTTGCTGCCGGCGGAACCGGCCATGTAGCGCGTGTCACCGACGCCACCGTGCAGGCCGCCGTCGACCCGGAGTTGATAAGGGGTGTCGGGATTGCATTCGAGACGGGGCAGGCGCTCGTTCATCAGCGCCGCCGCCAAAGGCCCGGCGGGGTCGTCCAGCCGCGCGGTATTGCCGAAGTCCAGCACCCCCAGTTGCTCGACGCCCGCTATGCGTTGCTGGCCAACCACCTGACAACCGCGCAGCACGTCGACACGCACGTGCACCTGAAGTTCTGCGGCCGACACTTGCGCACTGAGCATCACGCCCAAGACTGCACATGCAATGATTCCATTCACGGCCGATTCCTTGTGAGGGGGGGCGTCTAGAAATTCAGGTTAGCAACGCCCCGAAGATTTTCCAGTGGCCCGAAAAAACTGGATCCGCCGAAGGAATGAGCTTTTATGTCGAATTGCTGGCAAAACCCCACAACCCCTACGCCCTACAAGCTGTACACACCGCACAATTCTGTCCAATTACACCCCACGCCCGTCGACACAACTGGAAGCAAATTTCCCCATTTGGTTACACTAGGCCGCCGCAGCTCGGGGAGCCTGCCTGACGATTACGGGGTGACACAGTGGCCGTTCGACCGCCCAACCGTTCGCGATTCACACCACGCTGGCCCGCGCTGCGCCGCCTCTTCGGCAAGGCATCGACGGCCTCAGCCGCTCATTCAGCGACGGGGCGCGTGATCCACGACTATTTCCGGCACAAGGCCCACGCACAGGGTTACACCCTCAGCCACAGCCAGCAGCGCGTGGTCGACTGCATGGCGCAGCACGCCGCGACACTGCTCGGCACTTCGGCAAAAACGCTGCCGGGCCTTTATCTGTACGGCGCCGTGGGGCGTGGCAAGAGCTGGTTGCTCGACGGCTTTTTCCAGGCGCTGCCGATCGCGGAAAAACAGCGCCTGCACTTCCACGAGTTTTTCGCTCGACTGCACCAAGGCATGTTCAGTCATCGCGATCACCCGGATGCGCTGGCGACGACGCTCGACGACTTGCTGAACGATTGCCGGGTGCTGTGTTTCGACGAGTTTCACGTCCACGACATTGGCGACGCGATGCTCATCGCGCGGCTGTTCAAGGCTCTGTTTCGCCGAGGCATTCTGCTGCTGGTGACCTCCAATTACCCGCCTGAGGGCTTGCTGCCAAACCCGCTCTACCACGCGCGCTTCAAACCGGTGATCGACCTGATCAATGCGCGCATGCAAGTCATGGAAGTCGGCGGCCCGCACGACTATCGCAGTCAGGCGAGAACCCACGCCCAGCAGTTGTTTACCCAGGGTCACTACGTCTGGCCGGCTACGTCGGCGCAACGTCAGGCACTGAACCTGCCCGAGCCCGATGCGCCGTCCATTCCTTTGCCCGTCGGCAACCGGCATCTTCCAGCCCGATATTGCGCAGGACGCACCATCGGTTTCACCTTCGGCGATCTGTGCGACCACCCTACGGCGGTCATGGATTACCTGGAGCTGTGCCGACGTTTCGACCACTGGATCATCGATAAACTGCCCAACCTCGCCGACTGCTCGATTGCCGCGCAGCAGCGATTCATCAATCTGGTGGACGTTCTGTACGACCAGGACAAGCACCTGATCCTGCTCGGCCACCGCTCGTTGCGCGAAAGCCTGGGCGGCGATGCCATTGACCTGGCGCGCACCCGCAGTCGATTGGGACAGTTGATGGAAGTCAGGGAGCTGGCCTGAACCCAGTTCTTGCGGCGCAGCGAACTCCGTCTTCGCGAGCAAGCCCGCTCCCACAGTTGACCGAGTTGTCTGGACGAACGCGGTCTATTGTGGGAGCGGGCTTGCTCGCGAAGACGACCTCACAGCCAGCACTTTTACCGCTATCATGTCGCCCTTTATCGGGCCTCGCGCCCTACCTTCGATCAATAGCGAATCTGATCATGGATACCCTTGCCCAACTGCGCGCCGGCCTGCTGGCTGGCACCACTCGCCTGGACCTGGCCGCCGACCTGACGGAGTTCCCCCGGGAAATCCTCGACCTGGCGGATTCGCTGGAGGTGCTCAACCTCAGTGGCAATGCATTGCGCAGCCTGCCGGACGACTTTCATCGCCTGACCCGTTTGCGCGTGTTGTTCTGCGACCGCAACCAGTTCAGCGAACTGCCCGCCTGCCTCGGCCAGTGCCCCGCACTGACCATGGTCGGTTTCAAGGCCAACCGCATCGAAACCGTACCGGGCGCCGCGCTGCCGCCGTTGTTGCGCTGGTTGATCCTGACCGACAACCGCATCAGCGAATTGCCGACCGAGCTGGGCGAACGCCCGTATCTGCAAAAACTGATGCTGGCCGGTAACCGCCTGCGGTGCTTGCCCCAGAGCCTGAGCAATTGCCATCGCCTCGAGCTGACCCGCATCGCCGCCAACCAGTTGACCGAGTTGCCATCCTGGTTGCTGACCCTGCCGAGCCTGACCTGGCTGGCCTATGCCGGCAATCCGTTGGAAACCGAAGCCGATGCCGCCGCGCTCGATGCCACGTCGACGATTCCCTGGTCTCAGCTGAGCCTTGAACAGAAGCTGGGCGAAGGCGCTTCCGGCGTCATTCATCAGGCGTTGTGGAAGCAGGCAACGCCGGTCGCGGTCAAACTCTACAAGGGCGAAATGACCAGCGATGGCTCGCCGCTGCATGAAATGAACGCCTGCATCACCGCCGGCCTTCACCCCAACCTGATCCGGGTCGAAGGACGGATTGTCGAGCATCCGCAGGCCCAGGCCGGGTTGGTCATGGAGTTGATCGACCCGAGCTATCGCAACCTCGCCGGGTTGCCGAGCCTGGAATCCTGTAGCCGCGATGTCTACGCCAGCGATACCCGGTTCAGCGCCGACGTGGCCTTGCGAATCGCCTGTGGCATCGCGTCGGTGGCCGAGCATTTGCACCGCCAGGGCATCACCCACGGCGACCTCTACGGCCACAATATTCTATGGAACGAGCACGGCGATTGCCTGTTGGGGGACTTTGGCGCAGCGTCTTTCCACGCAACCGAGGACAGCCTTGAAACCCGTGCATTGCAGCGGATCGAGGTGCGCGCGTTTGGCGTTCTGTTGGGGGAGTTGCTGGAGCGGATCGACTCGGGGCTGAGTGATCAGGCGCGGGTGAAGCTGGAGGATTTGCAGCAGCGTTGCTGCCAGCCGAAAGTGCTGGCGCGGCCGGGGTTCAGCGAGATTGTTCGGGAATTGAACAATCGGTGACCGCTGCGCGGTCAATCGCTAGCAGGCTAGCTCCCACAATTGACCGGTGTTCACAATCCAGTGTGGGAGCTAGCCTGCTAGCGAAAGCGGTATCACTGAAGAAGCAAATTACCCAGCCAGACCGACAAACATGTCCTGCACATCATCGTGGTTGTCGAGGCCTTCCAGGAACGCTTCAACCTCAGCCATCTGCTCGTCGCTCAGGCCGCTGACCGGGTTTTTCGGCTTGTAGCCCAGTTTCGCCGACAACACGGTGAAACCCTGCTCAGGCAAGGCTTTCTGCACCGAATCCAGATCGGTCGCTTCGGTGATGAACAGAGTAGCGCCGTCATCGGCAGGTTCGAAATCCTGCGCGCCGGCTTCGATAGCGGCCATTTCCGGATCGGCATCCGGGCTGTCCGGGGACGCCTCGATCATGCCCACATGGTCAAAGTCCCACGCAACGGAACCGGAGGCGCCGAGCTGGCCCTTGCGGAACGCGACGCGGATTTCAGCGACGGTGCGGTTGATGTTGTCGGTCACGCATTCAACGATCAGCGGCACCTGGTGCGGCGCGAACCCTTCGTAAGTCACGCGATGGTATTGCACGGTTTCGCCGAGCTGGCCGGAGCCCTTCTTGATCGCACGTTCCAGGGTTTCGCGGGGCATCGACGCCTTTTTTGCCTGTTCGACCACCAGACGCAGGTGTGCGTTGGTGGCGGTATCGGCACCGTTACGCGCAGCAATGGTGATTTCTTTCACCAGTTTGCCGAAGATCTTGCCCTTGGCGTTGGCTGCCGCTTCTTTGTGTTTAACCTTCCACTGTGCGCCCATTACTCACTCTCTTATCTATGGCGCCGAGACATCTATTGGCCGACGCTTTGCGCAAGTTTATACGGCCTAAAGTTGGCAATCGACCAAAAAATCCATCCTGTCGAATCGACTTCTTCACCGCTGGTTGTAGGGCGATTCTGAAACGTCGATTTGCGGTGACCATAAAGGCCCACGGTTTC
Source organism: Pseudomonas sp. IT-P44 (assembly GCF_949768225.1). Lineage (NCBI taxonomy): Bacteria > Pseudomonadati > Pseudomonadota > Gammaproteobacteria > Pseudomonadales > Pseudomonadaceae > Pseudomonas > Pseudomonas sp. IT-P44. The sequence goes on from NZ_CATKQM010000004.1 coordinate 102,917, forward strand.
GTACCCTCTGTGCCCGTACTCCCTGGCAGAAGCGCGATCGATGCACAACGACAAGGAAAGTCCCCTCACCCTGACACTGCTGGACGCCGATTTGAGTTGGCAGGTGGTTCAGTTCAGTGGCCATGAAGCGCTCAACCAGCCCTATCGATTCGATATCGAAGTGATCGGCCTGTCACCGGCGATGAGCCCGGATCGCCTGTTGCAACAACCGGTGTTCCTCAGCCTGACGCAAGGCCTTGGCATTCATGGCGTCGTCCACAGCGTCAGCCACGAACATCGCGGCCCGCACTGGGCCGGGTACAGACTGGTGGTGGTGCCCTGGCTGCAAAACCTCGACCGGCAGCATTGCCGCCGGGTGTTTCATCAACTCAATGTGCCAGCGATCCTGCGCCAGTTACTCGCAGAAAACTCAGTGCCCGAAGACAGCTATCGTTTTGAGCTGCCGAACGGGCGTTATCCCGCCAGGCCATTTTGCATTCAGTTTGACGAGAGCGACCTGACGTTCCTGCAACGTCTGTGCGAAGAAGAAGGCATCCACTATCACTTCGAACATCAATGCGACGGCCATGTGCTGGTGCTCGCGGATGATTGCCTGAGTTTCCCCCAGGAACCGCTGCTGACGCCGTTTCATGGCGACACACCCGGGCACGCGAACGGGCCGGTGATCAACGAACTGTTCCAGCGGCACACCTCGCCGCCACTCTGCGCGCACCCCGCCCCGCCACTGCTTGATCGCGAACGGCTCAGCCGCCGAATACTCGAGCGTTTGCGCTGTCTGCATCGGCAGATACAGGGTCAAAGCAATCACAGCGAATTGCGCAGCGGACGCATCGTGCAAGTGTCGGAACATCCGCTGCAGAACTTCAACGATCAATGGCTGCTGACCGAGCTCCGTCATCAGGGACAGCAACCGTCGATTCTCGCCCCGGCCACCAGCGACATGAGCCGGCGTTACAGCAATCAGTTCACCGCAATCCCGTGGTCAACGGTGTTCCGCCCTGCGCTGACACACGCCAGGCCCGGCATTCCGGGCTTCCAGACCGCGCGGGTGCTCGGCCCGGTCGGCCAGCCTGCGGTGCTGGATGAACAAGGCCGGATACAGGTCAGGTTGTGGCCCACCCCGGAGTCCGATGACGATGAATCCCCCGGCCTTTGGCTGCCCCTGGCTCTCGCCACAGCGGACGGTCGGATCGATCCGTCGAAGCTGCCGGTCGCCGGCACCGAGGTGCTCGTCAGTTTTCTCGACAGCGATCCGGACCGCCCGGTGTTGTGCGCGACGGCGAGCCATCCGACAGCGCCTCGAACCACCCGCCAACCACGCGGCGATGACCGGCTGCTGCTCGATTGGCTGATCAACCGTCAGGCCTGATCAGCCCTTGTCCGCCTTGCCCGCTGCCGCCGCGAATTTTGCCAGGCGCACGTCCAGATGCCGTGGCCGACGCCCGTGATCTTCGGCGCGCTCCTTGCGGCGGATGGCGTTGCGCACCATCAGCGAACCGAGGTAGCGAATCGGCTCCGGCGGAAAGAAGCCCAAGGGGCCGTTGACCAGCGGTGAACGGGTCCAGGCATTGTCGAGCCCCTGAACCATCGAAGCGAGAATCTGCCCGCCCATGTGACAGGGCCCGACCCCGCTGCCGGAATAACCGAAGCCGTAGAACACATTCCCGTGGGCGCTCATCTGGCCGAAGAACGGTAAACCGGTGACCGAGCGATCCGACGGACCGTTCCACGTCGCTTCGACTTTGACCTCGGCAAACGCCGGAAAAAACTCGCCGAGGCTGTGCTGCAACAGGCCTGCATAGGGAGACGGCTGATCGAACACCGGCAGCATTCGGCCACCGTAGGCAAACGTGTTGCCGCCCTTGCCGAGCATGATCCGGCCGTCCGGGGTGTTGTGGTAGTAGTGCACGAAAATCCGTGAATCGAGCACCGTGACACCGCTGGTCAATCCGATCTGGTCGAGCAGGTCCGGCCGTGGTTCGGTGATCAGCATGTCGCTGGAGACAATCGCCACACTGCGCTCGAACTGCGGGAACGCGCGGGCCATCCACGCGTTCATCGCCAGCACCACCCGGTCCGCGCGGACAGTGCCGCGCGGGGTCTGGATCCCTGCCGGTTTGCCCTCCTCCAGTCCGGTCATTGCGGTGTTCTCATGAATCCTCACGCCCAACTGCAACGCCACCCGGCGCAAACCGCGCACCAGCTTGCCCGGTTGCACGCTGGCGGCGGCCGGTGAGAACCAGCCTTCCAGGTGTTTTCGGGAACCGGCCATGCGCTGCACATCCGCGACCGGCCGTTGCGTGAACGAGTTGATGCCGTGGCGTTCGAGCGCAGCGATCACCGCGTCGGTCGAGCCGCATTGGGCGCGGTTGGTCGCGGTGTAGAGCGTGCCGTCGAGGCGGTAATCGGCGTCCACGCCGTACTGTTCGCAGAAGGTGCCGATCGCATGAATACTGCGCTCGGATTCCTTGACCAGCCGCACCGCCTCTTCGACACCGAACAACCTTTCCAGGGTGAAATACTTGGCCGACCACGACAGCGCACAACCGCCGTTGCGGCCGCTGGCGCCGGCACCGCAGATGTCGGCTTCGATCAGCAACACATCCAGTTCCGGGTTCTGCTCCTTGAGCATGATCGCGGTCCACAAACCGGTGTAGCCACCGCCGACGATGCAGACATCGGCGCGGGTGTCGCCGGGCAAAGGTTCGCAAGGCGCGCACGACTCAGCCGCCAGCGCCTGTTCCAGCCAGAAAGGTCTCATCGGTATTTCCTCAGGTACGCAGGGGTTTGACGCTCATCGGCCGGTTCGGCACGAATGCAGTTTCGCCACGCAGACCAGCCGGGCGGCTATTCCAGTAGGGGATCAGCACCAGCGCTGAAAACAAGGCGCAACCGGCGAAGATAATGAACACGGTGACCGAGTCGAAGTAGCCCGGCAGCAAACCGCCGAGAATCGCCCCGACCGAGCCGCAACCGTTGACGAAGCCCGCCGACGTGGCGCCGGCCTTGGCGGTGCCGAAATCGATGGCCGCCGCGCCGCTGATCATCGAGTCCGGTCCGTACAGGGTCAGGCCCATCACGAACAGCAGCGCCACCACCAGCATCACACTGCCGGTGTGCAAGGCGCCCATGAACAACGCCAGCGAAACGGTCAACGCAAGCAAACTGATCACGCAGGCCGGCATGCGTCGGGCGCCGAACAGTTTGTCCGAGGCCAGCCCGAGCAGGATCGGTCCGAGCAACCCGGCCAGTTCGAACGCCGTCGGGATGATCGCCGCACCGACCTTGCCCACGGTCGGCATCTGCTCGAAAACGATCACCGGCCCCCACAGCAGAATCGCGTAGCGCGCCGGTTTCAGCAGGAAGTACGCGAGCCCGAGAACCAGCACCGTGCGGTTGCGCAGGATTTCCTTCAGCGGTTCCAGCACGCTGATCTTGCTTTGCGCATGCGCCTCTTCGGCGGTCATCTCTGGTTCCGGTTCGATCGCTGGCAAGCCAACGTCTTGCGGTTTGTTGCGTTGCAAAATAAAAAACAGCACGGCGACCAGCCCAACCACCGCCGCACTGGAAAAGAACGCCGCATGCCAGCTACCGATGAGCGTGTACGCCCACCAACCGGCAAACGGCGATGCCACGAGCCCGCCAAAGGCATAGCAGGAACTCCATAAACCCAGCACTCGCCCGCGCTGTTCGGCGGGGAAGAAACTGCCGATGTTCTTGCACAGCCCCGACCATCCGGTGGACTGGGCCAGCCCTTGAATCAGCATGCAGGTGGCGAAAATCGGTAACGTTGCGAAGCTGCCCATCACCAGCGCAGCCGCAGCGGAAATCAGCAAGCCGCCGAGCACCACGACCCTTGGGCCAAAGCGGTCGGCGAGGATGCCCCAGGTGAATTGGCCGATGGCGTAGGCCGCGAGGTAAATGGCGTCGAGGTTGGCCATGGCCATTTTGTCGAGCATGAAGGTGGGGTCTTCGGCGATCCCCAGTTTGGCCACGGAAAAGGCTTTGCGGGTGAAGTAGAAAGCGGCGTAGGCGAGCCAGGTGATCGCGAAGATCTGCACGCGCCAACGCTTGATGGTGCCGATGTGCTTGTTCATTGTGGTTCTGACCTCAGGGTGTGAGTGTGCCGGCAGAATTGGAAGAAAACGCCTGTGTTTTTTATTGTTGAGCACTGCGATATCGCTGCGTCCCTTTGGCGATACCGGTCAGATGAGTCCTGCAATTGCACGCGCAGGCTCATGGTCATGGTCACGGAGGCTGTTCGACTGACCAGTCACCGCGACTGGAGCCGATAAAAACAATTACTGATTAATAAGTGAAATCGATTTATCGTATTTCCAATATAAGCTCAGCTTGTTATTGGAGGTTTCGATGTCGGTTTCCCACGCCCAGCTCAAAGCCTTCCATGCCGTGGCTGTTCACGGAAGCTTCACCAAAGCCGCCGAGCGGCTTTTTCTCACGCAACCGGCGATTTCCGACCAGGTGCGCAAGCTCGAAGAGCGCTTCGGGGTATTGCTGTTCCACCGCAACAAACGGTCGGTGCGACTGACCGATCTGGGTGAACGCTTGTTGAGCATTACCCAGCGATTGTTCGTCATCGAAGCCGAGGCGCAGGAGTTGCTTCACGACTCGCAGGCGTTGCAGACCGGCAGCCTGATTCTGGCGGTGGACGCCCCGGTGCACGTGCTGCCGCAGATCGCGCGGTTCTGCGAGCGCTACCCCGGCATCAGCGTGAAGATCGAAACCGGCAACACTGATGAATCGCTGTTTCGGCTGTTCAACTATCAGGCTGACCTGGCGTTGCTCGGGCGCGATGTCAGCGATGAACGATTGATCTCGCTGCCGCTGCGCAATGACCCGATGGTGGCGTTTGTTTCGCGCAATCATCCGTGGGCCGACCGCGAGTCGATCTGCCTCGCGGACCTCGACGACACGCCGCTGGTGCTGCGGGAAATCGGCTCGGTGACGCGTCAGACGCTGGAGGAGGAAATGGCCGGCGCCGGGTTTCGGATTCGCCCGGCGATTCAGGTCGAAGGCCGGGAGGCGGCGCGGGAGGCGGTGGTCGTGGGGATCGGGGTGGGGGTGGTCTCGGCGGCGGAGTTTGGTGCGGATTCGCGGGTGTGTGCGCTGCCGATCACCGACTGCAAGCGGCGGCTGACGGAAACGCTGGTGTGTTTGCGCGAGCAGAGTTCGCGGCGGGTGGTGGCGACGTTTCTGGAGATGGTGCGCGAGAGTCTTGCGTAGGCAGGTCCGGCCCCTTCGCGGGCAAGCCTCGCTCCTACAAGGTCGCATGCAATCTGTAGGAGCGAGGCTTGCCCGCGAAGGCCGCGACGCGGTCTAACTGACCGGCGCCAACTCGAAAAACGCCTGAATCAACCGCAAATCCCGCCGCCGCTCCATGCACCCGATCATGTGCCGGTTCACCAACCCCTCGCCAATAATCGGCACCGCCGCCACCCGCGGGTCATGGCTGACCTCCACCGACGACACCACGCCAACCCCCAACTGCGCCGCGACGGCCTCGGTCACCGCCTCGCGACTGTCCAGTTCCAGCAACACCCGAGGGCTCACCTTCGCCTGGGCACATGCGTCATCGAACGTGCGCCGGGTAATCGAACTCGGTTCGCGCAACACCATGATGACCTGATCCAGTTCCTTCAGCGGCACCCCTTTCGAACGCTGCGCCCAAGCATGTCCCTCAGGCACCAGCGCACAAATCCGCGACTCGCTCAGCGCCTGCAAATGCAAACCCTTGCGCGGCTCAACCTCGGTCAGCACCGCCACGTCGGCATGTTCCGACAACAGCGCCGCCAGGGTTTCCTGCGCATTGCCCAGGCGCAGGTTCACAGTGATCCCCGGATACCGAGCGCGCAGGCTCGCGAGCATCGGCATGACCATGTGCGGCCCGTCCGCCGCCACTTCCAGACGCCCGGTGAGCAATTGCCGATTGGCCTCCAGCATCACTTGCGCTTCTTCGGCCAGACCAAACATCGCCCGGGTGATCGCGGCGAGTTTGGTGCCCTCCTCCGTCAGCTCGACCCGACGCGCGGTGCGCCGCAGCAAGGTGATCTGGTAGTGCTCCTCCAACGCCTTGATGTGCCCGGTGACCGCCGGTTGGCTGATGAACAGCCGTGCGGCGGCCCGGGTGAAGCTGCCCTCGCGGGCCACCGCATCGAAGGCGCGGAGCTGGAACAGGTTCATGAATAACCCTCACTGATGGCTGGCATAACAACAAACAATTTGATTGATAGCACGGCAAATTGCAATTTAAGCCCCGTAGCTTCATCCCATCGATTGCGAGGACACGAGAATGAGTACTGCCGAACCCATCCTGCTCACCCCCGGCCCGTTGACGACGTCGGCCCGCACCCGTCAGGCGATGATGGTCGACTGGGGTTCATGGGATGACCGCTTCAATCAACTGACCGCCAGCCTCTGCGAGCAACTGCTGGCGATCATCAACGGCGGCGACAGTCACCACTGCGTGCCCCTGCAAGGCAGCGGCACCTTCGCCGTCGAAGCGGCAATCGGCACGCTGGTGCCTCGCGACGGCAAAGTCCTGGTGCTGATCAACGGCGCCTACGGCAAACGCCTGGCGAAAATCTGCGAAGTGCTCGGCCGCGCCTTCAGCACCTTTGAAACCGCCGAAGACGAACCGACCACCGCCGCCGACGTAGACCGTCTGCTGCGGGCCGACGCCAGCATCACCCACGTCGCGCTGATCCACTGCGAAACCAGCACCGGCATCCTCAACCCGCTGCCGGAAATCGCCCAGGTCATTGCGCAACACGGCAAACGCCTGATCATCGACGCCATGAGTTCCTTCGGTGCGCTGCCGGTGGATGCGCAACAGGTGCCGTTCGACGCGTTGATCGCCGCCTCGGGCAAATGCCTGGAAGGCGTACCGGGGATGGGGTTTGTCTTCGCTCGCAAAGACGCGCTGGCAAATGCCGCCGGCAACTCGCATTCGCTGGCGATGGACCTGTTCGACCAGCACACCTACATGGCCAAGACCGGCCAATGGCGCTTCACCCCGCCAACCCATGTGGTCGCGGCGCTGCACGAAGCCCTGCTGCAATACAACGAAGAAGGCGGTTTGCCGGCGCGGCATCAGCGTTACGCCGACAACTGCAAAGTGTTGCTCGATGACATGGCCGGGCTCGGCTTGCGCAGCTTCCTGCCTGCCGAGATCCAGGCGCCGATCATCGTCACGTTCCACGCACCGAAAGACCCGCGTTACCAGTTCAAGGAGTTCTACGAACGCGTCAAGGCCAAGGGTTTCATCCTTTATCCCGGCAAATTGACCCAGGTCGAAACCTTCCGCGTCGGCTGCATCGGCCACGTCAACCAGGCCGAGATGCACGCGGCGGTGGCGGCGATTGCCGAAGTGCTGCGCGAGATGGAAGTGCTCGAAATCTGAACCACAGACACCGCCGTCCCTGTAGGAGCGAGGCTAGCCCGCGAACACAGGCGACGCGGTACCGCCGACAAACCTCGTCATCGTTCTTCGCGGGCAAGCCTCGCTCCTACAGGATCAAAAAAATGAACTACGCAAACCCAACCAAACTGCAAGCCGCCATCCTCGACTGGGCCGGCACCGTGGTCGACTTCGGCTCCTTCGCCCCAACCCAGATTTTTGTCGAGGCCTTCGCCGAATTCGACGTCCAGGTGTCCATCGAAGAAGCCCGTGGCCCGATGGGCATGGGCAAATGGGATCACATCCGCACCCTGTGCGATCAGCCGGCCGTCGCCGAACGTTACCGCAAGGCCTTCGGCCGCACGCCGACCGACGATGACGTCACTGCGATTTACCAACGCTTCATGCCGCTGCAAATCGAAAAAATCGCCGAGCACTCGGCGCTGATCCCCGGCGCGCTGGAGACCATCGCCAACCTGCGTGCGCAAGGGATCAAGATCGGTTCCTGCTCCGGTTACCCGAAACAGGTCATGGACAAAGTGGTCGAACTCGCCGCCACCAACGGCTACGTCGCCGATCACGTGGTCGCCACCGACGAAGTGCCCAACGGCCGTCCATGGCCGGCTCAGGCACTGGCCAACGTGATCGCCCTGGGCATCGACGATGTCGCCGCGTGCGTGAAGATCGACGACACCGTGCCAGGCATTCTGGAAGGTCGTCGCGCCGGCATGTGGACCGTGGCGCTGATCTGCTCGGGCAACGCGCTGGGCCTGGACTACGAAGGTTATCGCGCCCTCGGCAGTGACGAGCTGGACAGCGAACGCAAGCGTATCCACGCACTGTTCGAAGGCTCGCGCCCGCACTACATGATCGACACCATCACCGATTTGCCGGCCGTGATCGCCGACATCAACCAGCGCCTGGCCAACGGCGAGATGCCGCAAACCAACTGATTCACCCAAAGCACCACGTTCCCCTGTAGGAGCGAGGCTTGCCCGCGAAGGCGTCTGAACATTCAACATGGATGTCGGCTGATAGGACCCCTTCGCGGGCAAGCCTCGCTCCTACAGGGGGAATTGTGTTTTTTTGCTCAATCACCTGACTTAGAGCATTGAACCGCCAATGGCTTGAGGCAAACCGTGCGAAACAGGCTTACAGTTAACGCACACCGTCGACCAAGAACGGTGGCCTGACCCGACCTGTGAGGAACGCCGTATGCCCTGGAAGAACTCCGACTCACGCTACAGCACCGTGTCGATCACGCTGCATTGGTTGATGCTGGTGTTACTCGCGGTGGTTTACGCCAGCATCGAATTTCGCGGAATCTTTCCCAAAGGCAGTGGTGGCCGAACGCTGATCGTTGAAGCGCATTTCATGCTCGGTCTGACGGTGTTTGTGCTGGTGTGGTTGCGGCTGTTCGCGCGCAGCCTCGGCCCGGCGCCGCAGATCTTCCCCGCTTCGCCGCACTGGCAGACCGTGCTGGCCAGATTGATGCACTGGGCGCTGTACCTGTTCATGATCGCCATGCCGATTCTGGGATGGCTGGTCACCAGCGCCAAGGGGCATCAGGTGATGTTCTATGGCATTGATCTGCCGATGCTGCTGTCAGAGGACAAGGAGTTGGCCAAGCAAATCGAAGGCTGGCATGTACTCGGCGGCACCATCGGTTACTGGCTGATCGGGCTGCACGCCGTGGCGGGGATTTATCACCACTATGTGGTGGGCGACAACACCCTGCTGCGAATGATGCCCAAACGCGTAAACCGCAATTCCTGAAAACTATGCCCTCCCCCCTGTAGGAGCGAGGCTTGCCCGCGAAGAACGATGACGAGGTTTGTCGGACAGACCGCGTCGCCTGTGTTCGCGGGCAAGCCTCGCTCCTACAAGGGTACGAGTCGCGACGAAAATCCGCGGCGGCCCTGCAAGCCGCCGGTGTGGATGAAGATCAGTCGCGATCCCTTTGCGAATCTGCCAGCTTCGACGTGCTGCTTGAGCGCCAGCAGCGCTTTGCCGGTGTAAAGCGGTTCAAGGGGTATGCCGCTGGCCTGTTCGGTTTGCGCGATGAATTCGAGTAACAGCGGATCGACTTTGGCGAAGCCACCACGGCTGGCATCGAACAGTTCGTAGACCGGATGAAGCAAGCCGGCCTCCTGCACGATCGATTCGACTTGCTGCGCAACACCATGGTCATCGGGCACCGCCAGCGCGCCATAAACCGGATGATCCCCCGCTTCAGCCAACGCCAGGCCGGCCAGCGTGGTGCCCGTTCCGCAGGCCAGCCACCAGCCGTCGTAGTCGCTCCAGCCCAGACCGTTCAGTTGCGCGCCGACCATCGACTTCAGTTGCATGCAGCCCTTCGCACCCGACAAACCGCCGCCACCTTCCGGCACCGCAAACAGCTCAGGGTATTGCGCCTGCCAGGGTTCCCAGAAACCCGCATCGTGCCGCGCGCGATAGCCGCCATAACCGAGCCAGTGCAACTGCATGCCGAAGGCTTGCAAGTCGTTCACTGTCGGCGTTTCCTGCGGATGGCCGCGCAGTAAACCAACGGTCGTGAAACCGAAGCGCTTGCCGGCGGCAGCCAGTGCGTGAAGATGATTGGAGTGAGCACCGCCGAGGCTGATGATGCCTTTGGCTGCGCCAAGGTCAGCCGCTTTGAGGTGTTCGATGAGCTTGAACCACTTGTTGCCACTGATCAGCGGGTCGATCTGGTCCAGGCGCAGGATGGCGACTTTGATGCCGGTGCTTTCGAGCCAGTCGAGATGAAGGGGTTCGAGCGGGGCTTTGGGGAGCCAGTCGTTGGGCGGGAGAAGCATTGGTGCCGGCTCTGGGTAAAGAGCCGGCATATTAGCAGCCTTGAGGACGCCTTCGCGGGCAAGCCTCGCTCCTACAGGTGCTGTGTCGTTCACAAAATTGATAAACGACACAGCACCTGTAGGAGCGAGGCTTGCCCGCGAAGGCCATTGGCACGCTGGACCTGCTGTTAAAGCTCAGCAGCCAACCGCGAACCCTGATTGATGGCCCGCTTCGCATCCAGCTCCGCCGCCACGTCCGCGCCGCCAATCAAATGCACGTTCTGCCCTGCCGCAACCAACCCGTCCTGCAACTCGCGCAACGGATCCTGCCCGGCGCAGATCACGATGTTGTCCACCGGCAGCACTTGCGGCTCGCCGGTTTCGCCGATGCGGATGTGCAAACCTTCGTCGTCGATCTTCAGGTATTCGACGCTGTTGAGCATCTGCACCTGCTTGTTCTTCAGACCGGTGCGGTGAATCCAGCCGGTGGTTTTGCCCAGGCCGTCGCCGACCTTGGATTTCTTGCGTTGCAGCAGGAACACTTCACGCGCCGGTGCATGCGGCTCAGCCTTGATGCCGGCGACACCGCCGCGCGCCTGAAGAAGCGTGTCGATGCCCCACTCTTTCCAGAACGCTTCACGGTCCAGGCTGGTGGCAACGCCCTGATGCACCAGGAACTCGGACACGTCGAAACCAATTCCGCCCGCGCCGATCACGGCGACCCGTTTGCCCACCGGCTTACGCTCAAGAATCACGTCCAGGTAGCTCAACACCTTGGCGTTTTCGACGCCCGGAATCGCCGGTACACGCGGCGCGATTCCGGTGGCGAGGATGATCTCGTCGTAACCGCCTTCAACCAGTTTCGCCACATCGACCCGAGTGTTCAGGCAGACCTCGACGTTGGTGGTTTGCAACTTGCGGTTGAAGTAGCGCAGGGTTTCAAAGAACTCTTCCTTGCCCGGCACGCGTTTGGCGATGTTGAACTGACCGCCGATTTCACTGGCCGAATCGAACAGCGTTACCTGATGACCACGCTCGGCAGCCACGGTTGCGGCCGACAGACCCGCAGGGCCGGCACCGACCACGGCGATTTTCTTGATCTGCTGCACGGGCAGGTAGTTGAGTTCGGTTTCATGGCAGGCCCGCGGGTTCACCAGGCAAGTGGTCAACTTGCCGCCAAACGTGTGATCGAGGCACGCCTGGTTGCAACCGATGCAGGTGTTGATTTCATCGGCACGGCCCGCGGCGGCCTTGTTGACGAAGTCGGCATCGGCGAGGAACGGCCGCGCCATGGAAACCATGTCGGCATCGCCTTCGGCAAGAATCTGCTCGGCGATTTCCGGGGTGTTGATGCGGTTGGTGGTGATCAGCGGAATGCTCACCGAACCGCGCAGCTTGGCGGTGACTTTGCTGAACGCCGCACGCGGCACCTTGGTGGCGATGGTCGGAATACGCGCTTCGTGCCAGCCGATGCCGGTGTTGATGATGGTTGCACCGGCCTGTTCGATGGCCTTGGCCAAGGTCACGATTTCTTCCCAGCTGCTGCCGCCTTCCACCAGGTCGAGCATCGACAGGCGGAAGATAATGATGAAATTCGGGCCTACGGCTTCGCGTACACGGCGGACGATTTCCACCGGCAGGCGCATGCGGTTTTCGTAGCTGCCGCCCCAGCGGTCCGTGCGGTGGTTGGTGTGAGCCGCGAGGAACTGGTTAATGAAATAACCTTCGGAGCCCATGATCTCGACGCCGTCGTACTCGGCTGTTTGCGCCAGGGTCGAACAGGTGACGAAATCGCTGATCTGCTTCTCGATGCCTTCCTCGTCCAGCTCTTTGGGCTTGAACGGGTTGATCGGCGCCTGAATGGCGCTCGGCGCAACTTGCTTCGGGCTGTAGGCATAACGGCCGGCATGCAGGATCTGCATGCAGATCTTGCCGCCCGCCTCGTGCACCGCGCGGGTCACGATCTGATGCTTGAGCGCTTCTTCGAGGGTGGTCAGTTTGGCCGCACCGGAATACACACCGCCTTCGTCGTTCGGGCCGATACCGCCAGTGACCATCAGGCCGACACCGCCGCGGGCGCGCTCGGCGAAGAAAGCAGCCATGCGTTCGAAGCCGCCGGGCTTTTCCTCAAGACCGGTGTGCATCGAACCCATCAGGGTGCGGTTGCGCAACGTGGTAAAACCCAGGTCCAACGGAGCCAACAGGTGCGGGTAATGAGCGGCGGTCATCGGTAACTCCACAACGAGCGTTCACGGAAAAAGTGTGGGCGCTCTTTGGCGCCCCTCTGTCATGTGTAACAGACTATGAGCACTCCCCCGGCCGCTCAATGACCGAAACTGACAACTTAATGATCCAAATGCGCAACGGCTCGGGTGTCGGACGTTTGCACCATCTCCTCTGCAATTAACGGCAGGGAGTCAGGGTGCGGCTGTCGAAAGGCAGCGCAAGTGCACTGAACCCAATGAAAATTCGTATACCATATCTCCAACTCAATCCGAACGACTGCCGCCGTGACCCTACCCAAATTCAATGCTCCAGACTTGGGCAATGCGCCTTCGACATCTGAAATCATCACCCGCCATCTGCGTGACGCCATCGTCGCCGGGCATTTCGCCGAGGACGAGCCGATTCGCCAGGACGACATCGCCCGGCAGTTCAACGTCAGCAAGATCCCGGTGCGTGAGGCCCTCAAGCGCCTGGAAGCCGAAGGCCTGGTGATGTTCCAGCGCAATCGCGGGGCGATGGTCACACGGGTGTCCGATGCCGAGCTGGCGCAGATGTTCGAAGTGCGCATGTTGCTCGAAGACAAGGTGCTTCGCCTGGCCATTCCCAACATGACCGAAGACACCTTCGCCCGGGCCGAACGCATCTGCCAGGAGTTCGTCGGCGAAGATGATGTGGGACGCTGGGCCGAGCTCAATTGGGAACTGCACGCCTGCCTCTATGAACCGGCACAACGTCCGTTTCTGGTGAGCCTGATCCGTTCGGTCAACGACAAACTGGAACGTTACCTGCGCATGCAAATGAGCCTTTCCGCAGGCAAGGAACGCGCCGATCACGAACACCGGGAGATCCTCGAAGCCTGTCGCGCCGGTGACGTCGACCGGGCGGTGAAGCTGCTGGACGAACACATCGCCGGGGTCTGCAAAACCCTGTTCGAGCACCTGCCCCACCACCACTGACAGACCGCGGTACTGTGCCGATTTCGTCATCGGCACCGGGTAAAACCATCAAGCCTGCAAGCCCCCGCACGGGCCACTCTTGCGTTCACTCATCTGAACGGACGTGGCCCACTCATGAAACGTATCACCGTGATTGACTCCCACACCGGCGGCGAACCCACCCGCCTGGTGACCTCCGGTTTTCCCGAGCTGGGCACCGGCAGCATGGCCGAACGTCTTCAACGGCTGGCTGAACACCATGACCAATGGCGCACCGCCTGCGTGCTCGAACCGCGAGGCAGTGATGTGCTGGTCGGCGCACTGCTGTGCGAACCGGTTGACCCTGCGGCCTGTGCCGGGGTGATCTTCTTCAATAACTCGGGTTACCTCGGCATGTGCGGCCACGGCACCATCGGCCTGGTGGCGTCGCTTGCTCACCTGGGCAAGATCGGTCCGGGCGTGCACAGCATCGAAACGCCGGTCGGCACGGTGCAGGCAACCTTGCACGACGACCACTCCGTCAGCGTGCGCAACGTGCCGGCCTACCGTTATCGCAAAGCCGTGGCGTTGCAGGTGCCGGGAATTGGCGAAGTGGTCGGTGATATTGCCTGGGGTGGCAACTGGTTTTTCCTGATCGCCGAGCATGGTCTGCGCGTTGCCAGCGACAACCTTGATGCGTTGACCGCCTACACCTTCGCCGTGCAGCAAGCACTGGATGTTCAGGGGATACGCGGCGAAGACGGCGGGTTGATCGACCACGTCGAACTGTTCGCCGAGGATGAGCAGGCCGACAGCCGCAACTTTGTGCTCTGCCCCGGCAAGGCCTATGACCGCTCGCCTTGCGGCACCGGCACCAGTGCAAAACTGGCGTGCCTGGCGGCCGATGACAAATTGCAGCCGGGCCAGATCTGGCGACAGGCGAGCGTCATCGGCAGCGAGTTCGAAGGCTCCTACGAACAGCACGGCGAGCGCATCGTACCGACGATTCGTGGCCGCGCCTTCATCAGCGCCGAGGCCAGCCTGATCATCGAACAGGACGACCCGTTCGCCTGGGGCATTCGCCCATGAGCCAAGGCCTGGTGGCCGATGTCATCGTGATCGGTGCCGGCATCATCGGTGCCGCGTGCGCCCAGGCGCTGGCCCGGCGCGGCTTGCGCGTGCTGGTGCTGGACGCTGGTTTGCACAGCGCGACGGCCGCCGGTATGGGCCACTTGCTGGTGCTCGACGACAACCCGGCCGAGCTGGCCCTGAGCCAATACTCGCTGCAACGCTGGCGCGAACTGGCGCCGGACTTGCCGCAAGGCTGCGCTTACCGCAGCAACGGGACGTTGTGGTTGGCAGCCAATGCCGAAGAAATGGCCGTGGCCCACAGCAAATACCTGAACCTTCAGACCCAGGGCGTTGCCTGCGAGTTGATCGCTCGTAACGCCTTGCGCGCCCGTGAACCTGAACTGCGCGAAGACCTCGAAGGCGGTTTGCTGATCAACGGCGACGGCATTCTCTACGCTCCGGCGACCGCCAACTGGATGCTCGACACCGCCGACATCGAGCAACGCAGGGCGCGGGTCAGCGAGGTCGATGGCAATCGCGTGCGACTCGATGACGGCCAATGGTTGAGCGCTGAGGCAGTCATTTTGGCCAACGGCATCCAGGCCAACGACCTGTGCCCCGAGTTGCCGATCGAGCCGAAAAAAGGCCACTTGCTGATCACCGACCGCTACCCCGGCAAGGTCACCCACACGCTGGTGGAACTGGGTTATGTCACCAGCGCCCACAACGCCACAGGGCCCTCGACCGCCTGCAACATTCAGCCCCGGCCGACCGGGCAACTGTTCATCGGCGCCTCGCGACAATTCGGTACCACCGACCCGCAGGTCGAAGGCTGGATGCTCGCGAAAATGCTCAAGCGCGCCGCCGAGTACATGCCGGGCCTGGCTCAACTCAACGGCATCCGCGCCTGGACCGGTTTTCGCGCTGCCAGCCCCGACGGGCTGCCACTGATTGGTGAGCACCCATCACGCAAAGGTTTGTGGCTGGCAGTCGGTCACGAGGGACTGGGGGTCACCACGGCCCCCGGCACCGCCGATATTCTGGTCGCGCAACTGTTCAATGAGACGCCGCCATTGGCGGCGCAAGCCTATCTGCCGCAACGTTTTCTCGGGGAGGCCGTGTATGCCTGATCTGGTCCTGGACGGCCGCACCCTGCGGGTCGCCGAAGGTACAACAGTGGCCGCGGCATTAGCCTTGGCCGACGACGGGTGTACTCGCACCTCGGTCAGCGGTCAGCGGCGCGCACCGCTGTGCGGCATGGGCATCTGCCAGGAATGCCGGGTGACCATCGACGGACGCCGTCGACTGGCCTGCCAGACGCTGTGTCATGACGGCATGCAGGTGCGGACCCGACCATGAACGAATTCGCCGATTTGCTGATCATCGGTGCCGGCCCCGCCGGCATGAGCGCCGCCCTCGCCGCCGCACCCAGTGGCGCCCGCATTATCGTGCTCGACGACAACCCGTTGTCGGGAGGCCAGATCTGGCGCGACGGGCCTCAGGCCAGCCTGCCGAATCAGGCACGGCAGATGCGCGAGCGCCTGCATGCCAACAGCAATATTCGCCACTACAGCGGCACTCGTGTGATCGCCTGTTCCGGCCCCAAACAATTGCTGGTGGAAGACGCCGATCACGGATGGCTGATCGGCTACGACAAACTGATTCTGTGCACCGGCGCCCGTGAGTTGCTGCTGCCCTTCCCCGGCTGGACATTGCCGGGTGTGACGGGGGCCGGAGGACTCCAGGCGTTGATCAAGGGCGGCCTGCCGGTGCAGGACGAACGCGTGGTGATCGCCGGCAGCGGGCCGTTGTTACTGGCCAGTGCTGCCACCGCGAAACACAACGGCGCCCACGTGCTGAGTATTGCCGAGCAAGCCTCCTCGGTTGCGGTCGCCGGGTTCGCCCTGCAACTGCCACGCTGGCCGGGCAAGCTTGTGCAATCCTTCAGCCTGTTTGATCGTCATTACCGCACCGGCTCCCACGTCGTGGCAGCCTTGGGTAATGAACGGCTGGAAGGTGTGCGTCTGCGGCAACAGGGCAAAATCGTCGAACTGGCCTGTGATCGCCTGGCCTGTGGTTTCGGCCTGATTCCCAATATTCAACTCGGTCAGGCGCTGGGTTGCGCACTCGACGGCACGGCGCTCGCGGTCGATGCCTGGCAAGCCACGAGCCTTGCCGATCACTACGCCGCAGGTGAATGCACCGGTTTCGGTGGCAGTGAACTGGCGTTGGTCGAAGGTGCCATTGCCGGGCATGCCGCCGTCGGTAACACCTCA
This sequence comes from Pseudomonas sp. IT-P44, assembly GCF_949768225.1. Taxonomy (NCBI): domain Bacteria; kingdom Pseudomonadati; phylum Pseudomonadota; class Gammaproteobacteria; order Pseudomonadales; family Pseudomonadaceae; genus Pseudomonas; species Pseudomonas sp. IT-P44. Next base: position 119,616 of record NZ_CATKQM010000004.1, read on the forward strand.
GCGGCACGCCAATTGTGGCCACGTCGGACACGTTGGCAGGGTTTCGCCAAGGCGTTGAACAACGCGTTCAGCCTCAACCCACACCTCAAGTCACTGGCGCAGGCCGACACGCTGGTCTGTCGCTGCGAAGACGTGCCCTACGCGGCACTGGCCGGGCACGCTGACTGGCGCGGGGCAAAACTGGCCAGCCGCTGCGGCATGGGCGCCTGTCAGGGGCGAGTGTGTGGCGGCGCCTTGCAGTACCTGTTCGACTGGCAACCCTCGGCCCCGCGACCGCCGTTCAGCCCGGCACGTATCGAAACCCTGATGTGCCTGGAAGACACCCCGCCCGCGTAAACGCTCGCTCCGGGGTTTCGGGGGCACTGCCGAGTCTTTATGATCCCGGTAGTTGCCACCAGGCCCCCAGCGCTATGTTCCCCTTACTCAATCAGTTCAAACCCTGCGATTTGCCGACGCTGCTGAGCAGTCTGCAGCCCATCGCGACGCTTCTCGACACCCTGGCGGACGTGGTGTTCTTCATCAAGGACAGCGAGGCGCGCTATGTCTTCGTCAACCAGACCCTGGCTCGACGGTGTGGTTTCAAGCACAGCGGGCAACTGCTCGGGCTGACGGCGGACCAGGTCTTCCCGGCACGATTTGGCCCGCTGTACACCGAGCAGGATCGGCGCGTGCTGTCCACCGGCCGTGAACTGGCGGATCAACTGGAACTGCACCTGTATTTCGGCAACCAGCCAGTCTGGTGCCTGACCCACAAACTCGCCCTGCATGACGAACAAGGGCGGATCGTCGGCCTCGCCGGCATTTCCCGCGACCTGCAACTGCCCCAGTCCAACCATCCGGCGTTCCAGAAACTGGCAGCGGTGGACGCACATATCCGCCGACATTTCGCCCGACCGATCAGCCTGGCTGAACTGACGGCCATCGCCGGTTTCTCTGTGGCGCAACTGGAACGCCATTGCAAACGGGTGTTCCAGCTCACGCCACGGCAGATGATCCACAAGTCCCGCCTGGAAGAAGGCTCGCGCCTGTTGCTCGACACCGACCTGCCGATCACCGAAATCGCTCTGCGCTGCGGCTACACCGACCACAGTGCGTTCAGCCGCCAATTCCGCGCCCTCACCAGTCTTTCGCCCAGCCAGTACCGCGATAGCCGTCGTTAAAATGTTCCTTTAAGGGGCGCTGCGCACCCTGCGTGCTCCCTTCCGTAACACCTCCTCGACCGACACCGTCGTAGCGTTGCCCCGCTCGCTTGCGCTGAGCCGCCCTGCTTCAAGGGTTGGCAAAAATTCGGCGGCAAAAGCAAAAACGGCACGGCCATTGCTATTGTTAATATCGTATACGAAATCCCCAATACGATATTCAACAGCACTTCCACAGAACGAGGCCTCTATGAAAAACCCCGCATTTGCCGTAGCCCTCAGCGCTGTTCTCAGTACCTCCTTCATTGCCACCGCGCAGGCTGACAAGCTCGACGACATTATCGGTTCCGGCAAGCTGCGCTGCGCCGTGACCCTGGACTTCCCGCCCATGGGTTTCCGCGATGCCAGCAACGCTCCTGCCGGTTTCGACGTGGACTATTGCAACGACCTGGCGAAGATCCTCGGGGTCGAGGCCGAAGTGGTGGAAACGCCGTTCCCGGACCGCATCCCGGCGCTGATCTCCGGACGGGCTGACGTGATCGTCGCCTCGACTTCCGACACCCTCGAACGGGCCAAGACCGTTGGCCTGACCGTGCCGTACTTCGCCTTCCAGATGGTCGTGCTGACCCGCGACAACACCGGCATCAACAGCTTCAACGACATCAAGGGCAAAGCGCTGGGCAACACCAGCGGCACTTTTGAGGCCATCGCGCTGGAGGGCGATGTGAAGAAATGGGGCAGCGGCACCTTCCGCGCCTATCAGTCACAAAACGACACGCTGCTGGCGGTGGCCCAGGGTCACATCGACGCCACGGTGGTGACCAATACCGTCGCCGCCGCGACGATCAAGTCGGGCAAATACAAAAACCTGAAAATCGCCGGCAACGCGCCTTACACCATCGACTACGTGTCCCTGGGTGCCAAGCGCAATGAGTACGGCCTGCTCAACTACCTCAACCTGTTCGTCAACCAGCAGGTGCGCAGCGGTCGCTACAACGAGTTGTTCACCAAATGGGTCGGCACTGAAATCCCGCCGACCGACCTGACCGTGCCAAAGGTCTACTACTAAGGTGTCCGGCATGCCTGGGTCCACTGCTCTCATCGGTCGTAACCTGGTCCCGGGCTCCGCCCAGGGCGCGCTGCTGTTTGCCGATGTCGGGCTGAGCTTCTGGGGCGGCGTCGACCCTTGTACGGGTGAAGTCATCGACCGTCACCATCCGCTCAGCGGCGAACATCTGCGCGGTCGTGTGCTAGCCATTCCCAGTGGTCGCGGTTCGTGCACCGGCAGCAGCGTGCTGATGGAGTTGATCAGCAACGGTCATGCACCGGCCGCTTTGGTCCTGGCCGAAGCCGATGAGATTCTGACCTTGGGCGTGCTGGTGGCGCAGACCATTTTCGAGCGTTCCCTGCCGGTGCTGTGCATCGGCCGGGAGGCCTTCGCGACCTTGCGCGGCAAAGCCTTTGCCCGAGTCGAAGGCGCCTCGCTGGCGATGTTCGATCACGTGCCCATCGATGGCTGGCAGCCAACCGAAACACCGATGCACACAGGCGAAACCAACGAGTCGATTGAGCTCACCGGGTTCGACCGTTCGCTGCTCGACGGCGAGCATGGCAAAGCCGCGCAGATGGCCATGCAGATTGTCCTGCGCATGGCCGAACTGCAAGGCGCCCACCAACTGGTGGATATCGCTCAGGCCCACATCGACGGTTGTATTTACACGGGACCGGCGAGCCTGCGTTTTGCCGAACAACTGGTGCACTGGGGCGCAAAGGTTCGCGTGCCCACCACCCTCAATTCAATTTCCGTGGACCAGCGCCGCTGGCGAGAGTTGGGCATCGACCCGTTGCTCGGCGAACCGGCCAGTGCCTTGGGCGATGCCTACATGGCGATGGGTGCGCAGCTCAGTTTCACCTGTGCCCCCTACTTGCTCGACACCGCACCGAAGGCCGGCGAGCAGATCGTCTGGGCCGAATCCAACGCGGTGGTCTACGCCAACAGCGTGCTCGGTGCGCGCACATTGAAGTACCCGGATTACCTGGATATCTGCATCGCCCTGACCGGCCGCGCGCCCCTGATCGGTTGTCATCTGGATGCGCCACGCAAAGCCCGCCTGCGCGTTGAATTACCGGAACTGGGCGAACTCGACGATGCGTTTTACCCCTTGCTCGGCTACCACATCGGTGCCCTCGCGGGCAGCCGGATCCCGCTGGTGTTCGGGCTGGAACAGTACCAGCCAGACCTCGACGATCTGAAAGCCTTCGGTGCGGCGTTCGCCACCACGTCGGCCGCGCCGTTGTTTCATATCGCCGGGGTCACACCCGAAGCACTCGACCCTGCACAAGCGCTGGAAGCCGACGTCCCGGTGCCTGTGGAAACAATCCGCCTGGCGGATCTGCTGGGCAGTTGGCGCGAGCTCAACAGTGCCCGTGACAACCGCGTGGAGGTGGTCTCGCTGGGTAACCCGCACTTCTCGCTCAGCGAGTTCGCCCGACTCGCACGGCTGTGTCACGGCCGGCACAAACATCCCGAGGTGGTGCTCGCCATCACGTGCGGTCGTGCGGTGCTGGAACAGGCGCGTGACGCCGGACACATCGGCGTCATTGAAGCCTTCGGCGCCACCCTGGTGACGGACACCTGCTGGTGCATGCTCGGCGAGCCGGTGATCCCGCCAGCCGCCACAACCTTAATGACCAACTCGGGCAAATACGCCCATTACGCACCCGGTCTGGTGGGGCGAAAAGTGCACTTCGCCAGTCTCGCCGAGTGCGTTGAATCCGCTTGCACTGGCAGCGCCAGCGGGCGACTGCCGAGCTGGTTGCAACCTGCCTTGCCGATGGAGAGCCTCGCGCATGTTTGATTACACCTTCCAATGGCGCGCCACCCTGCGCGCCTTGCCGGACATGCTCGCCGGCGCCTGGGTCACGTTCGAGACCGCCGCGCTGTCGATGATTTTCGGCGTATTGATCGCCCTGGCCCTGACAGTCATGCGTGAAACCAGACACCCGCTGCTACGCGGTATCGGCAACGGCTGGGTGTCCATTGCCCGTAATACCCCGTCGCTGTTCCAGATCTACATCCTGTACTTCGGCCTCGGTTCAATGGGCCTGCACGTCAGTTCCTGGCTCGCGCTGTTGGCCGGGATCACCTTCAACAATGCCGGCTATCTCGCGGAAAACTTTCGCGGCGGGCTCAAGGCAGTGCCAGGCACACAAGTGCGGGCTGCGCGCTCGCTGGGCATGAGTGCCTTCCAGGCCTACCGGATGATCATCGTCCCGCAACTGTTGCGGATCGTGTTCTACCCGTTGAGCAACCAGATGGTCTGGGCGGTGTTGATGACGTCGCTGGGGGTGATTGTCGGGCTCAACAACGACCTCACCGGCGTGACCCAGGACTACAACGTCAAGACGTTCCGCACCTTCGAATATTTCACCATCGCCGCGGTGCTGTATTACCTGATTGCCAAGGCGATCGTCGCGACGGCCCGGCTGATGGCCTGGCGGCTGTTCCGTTACTGAGGACGTGATTATGTTTTCCACCGGTTTTTCCTGGAACGACCTGCTGTTCCTGCTTAACGGCGCCTGGATCACGCTGCAACTGACTTGCTGGGCGATCCTGCTCGGCACGTTCGCCGGGCTGGTGTTCGGCCTGCTGCGTGCGCTGTTGCCACGGGCCAGCCTGCCACTGGCGTGGGTGCTGGACGTGTTTCGCAGCGTGCCGCTGCTGATCCAGTTCGTGCTGTTCAACTCGCTCAAGAGCATCGTCGGCCTGAACATCAGTGCTTTCAGCGTGGGCTGCATCGTGCTCGGGGTTTACGCCGCCGCGTACTTCACCGAGATCGTGCGCGGCGGCGTGCTGTCGGTACCGCTGACCCTGCGCCGGGCCAGCCGTTCGCTGGGCCTGAGTTTCTTCCAGGACCTGCGCTGGATCGTCCTGCCGATGGCCTCGCGGGTGGCCTTCCCCGGCTGGCTGAACCTGGTGCTCGGGGTGATGAAAGACACCGCGCTGGTGATGTGGATCGGCATCGTCGAACTGCTGCGCGCCTCGCAAACCATCGTGACCCGCATTCAGGAACCGCTGCTGGTGCTGTGCATCGCGGGCCTTATCTACTACGTCATGAGCCTGGTGGTCGCACGCCTCGGCGCTCGTCTGGAAAGAAGGTGGCAAGAAAATGATTGAGATCGACAACGTACACAAATCCTTCGGCGACCTTGATGTGGTCAAGGGTGTCAGCCTGACCGTGAACAAGGGCGAAGTGGTGTCCATCATCGGCGGCTCCGGCTCGGGAAAATCGACCCTGCTGATGTGCATCAATGGCCTGGAACCGATCCAGAAAGGCAACATCCGCGTGGATGGCGTCGAGGTGCATCACCGCGCAACCGACCTCAATCACCTGCGGCAAAAAATCGGCATCGTGTTCCAGCAATGGAACGCCTTCCCGCACCTGACGGTGCTGGAAAACGTGATGCTCGCACCGCGCAAGGTCCTGGGCAAAAGCAAGGCCGAAGCCGAGGCGCTGGCCGTGCAGCAACTGACTCACGTTGGCCTGGGCGACAAGCTCAAGGTGTTCCCCGGCAAGCTTTCGGGCGGCCAGCAACAACGCATGGCCATTGCCCGCGCCTTGGCAATGTCACCGGACTACATGCTGTTCGACGAAGCCACCTCGGCCCTCGATCCACAGTTGGTCGGCGAAGTGCTGGACACCATGCGCATGCTCGCCGAAGACGGCATGACCATGGTGCTGGTGACGCACGAGATCCGCTTCGCCCGTGACGTGTCCGACCGCGTGGCGTTCTTTCGCAACGGCCTGGTGCATGAGATCGGCTCGCCGGATCAGGTGATTGGTAATCCGGTGCATGCCGAGACCGCGGCGTTTTTGAAGTCGGTGAAATAACGGATGGCCCCTTCGCGAGCAAGCCCGCTCCCACAGGGAGTACGCAATCACTGTGGGAGCGGGCTTGCTCGCGATGAGGCCCGAACAGACGAAACAAGGAGGAGACAATGCGCTCATCGAAAGTGATTCATGTAGTCAGCTGCCACGCCGAAGGCGAAGTCGGCGACGTGATTGTCGGCGGCGTCGCACCACCGCCCGGTGCCACGGTGTGGGAACAATCACGCTGGATCGCCAGGGATGAAACCCTGCGCAACTTCGTGCTCAACGAGCCGCGTGGCGGGGTGTTTCGCCACGTCAACCTGCTGGTGCCGGCCAAGGACCCGCGGGCGCACATGGCCTGGATCATCATGGAACCGGCGGATACCCCGCCGATGTCCGGCTCCAATTCCCTGTGCGTGGCCACCGTATTGCTCGACACCGGTATTGTGCCAATGACCGAACCGCAAACCCGGCTGGTGCTCGAAGCCCCCGGCGGCCTGATCGAGGCCGTAGCCGATTGCCGTGATGGCAAGGTCGAACGGGTGGAAATCAAAAACGTGCCGTCCTTCGCCGATCGCCTCGACGCGTGGATCGAAGTGGAAGGTGTCGGCTCCCTCAAGGTCGATACCGCCTATGGCGGTGACAGCTTTGTGATCGCCGATGCCAGGGAACTGGGTTTTTCAATCCGCCCCGATGAAGCCGCCGACCTGGTGGCGGTCGGGCTGAAAATCACCCGTGCCGCCAACGAGCAATTGGGCTTTGTGCATCCGTTGAACCCTGAGTGGTCGCACATTTCCTTTTGCCAGATCGCCGCGCCCGTCGTCCACGAGAACGGCATCGCCACCGGCGCCAACGCGGTGGTGATTCAACCGGGCAAGATCGACCGCTCGCCGACCGGCACGGGTTGCTCTGCGCGCATGGCGGTGTTGCACGCCAAGGGTTTGATGCGCGTCGGCGAGCGCTTTATCGGTCGCTCGATCATCGGCTCCGAATTCCACTGTCGGATTGACTCACTGACCGAAGTGGCCGGACGCCCCGCTATCTACCCCTGCATTTCCGGCCGGGCCTGGATTACCGGCACCCATCAATTGCTGCTCGATCCAAGTGATCCGTGGCCACAAGGCTATCGACTGTCAGACACCTGGCCCGGTGCCTGAACACTCTGAAGCACTGACCACCCCGACCGACGGCTGACAAAAACCCCACAAACCTGAAAAAAGCACTAGCCGAATTTTTTCATTTTAAATATCGTATACGAAATACAATAAACAACCCGGAGGCAACAATGAGCAAGCGAATTAACTGGAGTGGCGTCTTCCCCGCGGTGACCACTCAATTCAACGATGACTTCTCGATCAACCTGGATAAAACCCATCAGGTGATTTCCAACGTGATCCGCGACGGCGTGTCGGGCCTGGTGGTGTGCGGCTCGGTCGGCGAGAACACTTCGCTGACCGCTGAAGAAAAAATCGCCGTGACCGAAGTCGCGGTCGATGCCTCGCGCGGCCGTGTGCCCGTGATTTGCGGTGTGGCCGAATTCACCAGTGTGCAAGCGGCCAAGGTCGCCAACGCCGTGCGCAAGGTCGGTGTCGATGGCGTGATGCTGATGCCGGCGCTGGTCTACGGTTCCAAGCCGTTCGAAACCGCCGAGCATTACCGCTACGTGGCAAAAAACGCCGACGTGCCGTTGATGGTCTACAACAACCCGCCGATCTACAAAAACGACGTGACCCCGGACATCCTGATTGCCCTGGCCGACTGCGACAACGTGGTGTGCTTCAAGGATTCCTCTGGCGACACCCGCCGCTTCATCGACATCCGCAACGAAGTGGGTGACCGTTTTGTGCTGTTCGCCGGCCTCGACGATGTGGTGCTGGAAAGCCTCGCCGTGGGCGCGGAAGGCTGGGTGTCGGGCATGTCCAACGTGTTCCCGAAAGAAGGCGAAACCATCTTCCGCCTGGCCAAGGCCGGACGTTATGCCGAAGCCATGCCGATCTACGAATGGCTGATGCCGATCCTGCACCTCGACGCCCGTGCCGACCTGGTGCAGTGCATCAAGTTGTGCGAAGCCATCGCCGGTCGCGGCAGTGCGCTGACCCGTCCGCCACGCCTGGCCCTGCCGGAAGAAGATCGGCTCTTCGTCGAGCAGATCATGGCCAAGGCCCTGGCCAACCGTCCGCACCTGCCGGACGTCGGTCTCTGAGTGATTGCCGGGCGGGCCTTTGCGGCCCGGCCCGGCTACCTGTTTTTGCGCCCCTACAGGAAACGCCAGCATGCCCAACGCTCAACACACTCACCGCGCAACCACACCTTCGGGACTCAAGCGCGTCGTGGCCGCCGCCATGGCCGGCACAGTCGCCGAATGGTATGAATTCTTCCTTTATGGCACCGCGTCGGCACTGGTCTTCGGCCAGTTGTTCTTCCGCCAGACCGACAGTCCCATCGACGGCATCATCGCCGCTTTCGCCCTTTACGCCGTGGGCTTTCTAGCCCGCCCGTTGGGTGGCCTGGTGTTCGGTCACTACGGCGACAAGTACGGCCGCAAACGCCTGCTGCAACTGAGCCTGGTGGTGGTCGGTATCACCACCTTCTTGATGGGTTGCCTGCCCGGTTTCAACCAGATCGGCTATGCCGCACCGGTGTTGCTGGTGCTGCTGCGGCTGATCCAGGGTTTCGCGTTTGGCGGCGAATGGGGCGGCGCGATTCTGCTGGTGTCCGAGCATTGCCCGGACAATCGCCGAGGTTTCTGGGCCAGTTGGCCGCAAGCCGGTGTGCCGGCCGGCAACCTGGTGGCGACGGTTGCGCTGCTGCTGTTGTCGTCGAACCTGTCGGAGGAGCAATTCCTCGCCTGGGGCTGGCGCGTGGCGTTCTGGTTCTCGGCCTTCGTGGTACTGATCGGCTACTGGATTCGCACCAGCGTCGATGACGCGCCGATTTTCAAGGAAGCCCAGGCCCGTCAGGCACAGACCAAGCAACAGCAACTGGGCGTGGTCGAAGTGCTGCGTCACCACTGGCGTTCGGTACTGGTTGGTATTGGCGCGCGGTTTGCCGAAAACATCCTCTACTACACCGTCGTGACGTTCTCGATTACCTATCTGAAACTGGTGGTGCACAAGGACACGTCCGAAATTCTGCTGCTGATGTTCGGCGCGCACCTGCTGCACTTCTTCATGATTCCGTTGATGGGTTATCTGTCTGACCTGGTCGGGCGCAAACCGGTGTACCTGACCGGCGCGATCCTCACGGCGTTCTGGGGGTTCATCGGCTTTCCGATGATGGACACCGGCAACAACTGGCTGATCATGGCGGCCATCACCCTGGGCCTGGCCATCGAATCGATGACCTATGCGCCCTACTCGGCGCTGATGGCGGAAATGTTCCCGACCCACGTGCGCTACACCGCGTTGTCCCTGTGCTACCAGGTGGCGCCGATCTTCGCCGGATCCCTCGCTCCGTTGATTGCGATCACCTTGCTCAACAAGTACCACAGCTCGACACCGATCGCGTTTTACCTGGTCGGCGCGTCGCTGATCTCCATCATCGCGGTCGGCTTGACCCGTGAGACGCGTGGCAAGTCGTTGCACCTGGTGGACAGCGAATCTGCTGCGCGGATCGCCGCCCTGAACGACGCCGAACCGGTGGCCGCACGCCGCAGCGATTCACTCGCCTGACACGGCCCCCTGTAGGAGCCGGCTTGCTGGCGATGGCGGTGTATCAATCAACATTGATGCCGTCTGACACACCATCGCCAGCAAGCCGGCTCCTACAGGTCCTCTACATACCAAACGGAGCTTTTCATGCCCCAGATCATCGGCCACAACTACATCGGCGGTGCGCGCAGTGCCGCCGGCAAGATCACCGTGCGCAGCCACGACGCCACTACCGGTGAAGCGCTGCCCTACGCGTTCATGCAGGCCACCAACGAAGAAGTCGACGCTGCCGCCCAGGCCGCCGCAGCCGCCTACCCGACCTTTCGCACGTTGTCGGCTATACGCCGCGCTGAGTTTCTCGAAGCCATCGCCACGCAACTGGAGGCACTGGACGATGATTTCATCGCTCTGGTGACCCGCGAGACGGCGCTGCCGAACGGACGCATTCTGGGTGAGCGCACGCGCACCAGCAGCCAGATGCGCCTGTTTGCGCAAGTCCTGCGCCGTGGCGATTTTTATGCGGCACGCATCGACCGGGCCCTGCCCGAGCGTCAGCCACTGCCACGAGCTGATTTGCGCCAATACCGGATCGGCGTCGGCCCGGTCGCGGTGTTCGGTGCGAGCAATTTCCCCCTGGCATTCTCAACCGCCGGTGGCGATACCGCTGCCGCCCTGGCCGCCGGTTGTCCGGTGGTGTTCAAGGCCCACAGTGGGCATATGGCGACTGCCGAACTCGTGGCCGACGCGATCATCCGTGCCGCCGAGCAGACTGACATGCCCAAGGGTGTGTTCAACATGATCTACGGTTCTGGTGTGGGCGAAACCCTGGTCAAACATCCGGCGATTCAGGCTGTCGGTTTCACGGGGTCACTCAAGGGTGGGCGCGCGTTGTGCGACATGGCCGCGGCACGAGCGCAGCCGATTCCCGTTTTCGCCGAAATGAGCAGCATCAATCCAGTGCTGGTATTGCCCGAAGCACTGCAACTGCGGGGCGAGAAAATTGCCAGCGAACTCGCCGCCTCCGTGGTGCTCGGCTGTGGCCAGTTCTGCACAAACCCGGGACTGGTGATCGGTATTCGCTCGCCAGCGTTCAGCGCCTTCACCCAATCGCTGAGCGCCGTGATGGCCGGGCAACCGGAGCAGACCATGCTCAACTTCGGCACGCTCGACAGCTACGCCAACGGTGTGCAGGCGCTGCACGCGCACCCGAACATCACTCACCTGGCCGGTCGCGATCAACAGGGCACACAGGCGCAGCCGCAACTGTTCAAGGCTGACGTGAGTCTGTTGCTCAATGGCGACCCGCTGTTGCAAGAAGAAGTGTTCGGTCCGGCGACAGTGTTGGTGGAAGTGGCCGACAAAGCCGAACTGCAACGGGCACTTCAGCACTTGCACGGGCAACTCACGGCCACGCTGATTGCTGAAGCCGGCGACCTGCAAAATCACCCTGAGCTGTTACCGCTGCTGGAGCAAAAAGTCGGCCGGGTGTTGTTCAACGGTTACCCGACCGGCGTCGAAGTCTGCGATGCGATGGTGCATGGCGGGCCTTATCCGGCCACCTCAGATGCGCGCGGCACCTCGGTCGGCAGCCTGGCCATCGAGCGTTTCCTGCGCCCGGTGTGCTACCAGAATTGTCCCGACGCGCTTCTGCCCGACCCGCTGAAAAATGCCAACCCGCTGGGCATCGCTCGTCTGGTCGATGGCAGCAATCAACGCGCGCCCCTGTAAAAAAACGCCACCGGTTTACCGGTGGCGCACGCTCTCACTCATCCCAGCAGCGCTTTCAGATCGTTGTACAACGCCTCGGGAATCTCGACGCCCTCCACCAGGCTACGCGCTCGCGCCTCATAGCGCCGTTGCGAGGGCAACCGTGCACCTTGCCCTTCAATACTCTCAAACAAGACCTCGGCACGGGCCAGATGCTGTTCGGTGGCTTCACCGAGAAAGCGTCGTGGATCAAGGGCAATGATCAACTCGCCGTGGTACGGCGACGACTTGCTGCCGGCGTCGTAAGCCAGTGACTCGGCGCTGGTCAGGTCGCCGATCAACGGCCCGGCGATCAGTTCCACCATGGCCGCCAGCGCCGAGCCTTTGTGCCCACCGAACGTCAGCATCGCGCCCGCATCGAGCACCACGTTGGCATCGGTGCTTGGCTGCCCCTGCGCGTCCACACCCCAGCCCTCGGGCAGCGCTTTGCCGGCGCGCCGGTGCAACTCGATATCGCCACGGGCAATCGCGCTGGTGGCGAAGTCGAACACAAACGGGTCCTTGCCCGAGCGTGGCCAGCCGAACGCAATGGGATTGGTGCCAAACACTGGCTGGCTGCCGCCCGCGGGCGCCACCCAGGCATGACTGGGATTGCAGGCCAATGCCACGAGGCCGGCCGCCGTCAGTTGCTCGATCTCAACCCACAGCGCAGAGAAATGCACGCAGCGATTGATTGCCAGCGCAGCGATACCGTTTGCCCGGGCTTTCTGCGCCAACAACGGCAGCCCCGCCTGGAACGCCAATTGTGAAAAACCACCCGCCGCGTCCACGCGCACGATCGAAGGCGCTTGATCAATGACCTGCGGCTCGGCATCGGCCACCACTTTGCCTGCCCTGAGTGAGTTGACGCAGCCCAGGATCCGATACAAACCATGGGAGGCGCAGCCATCGCGCTCGCCGGCAATCACTGTGGCTGTCACCGCCTGAGCGTGGGCAAGGTTGAAACCGTTGTGCAGCAAGATCGATTCGGCCAGCTCGCGAGCTTCGGCCAGGGACAGACGGATCATAATCATCTCCTTGAACAGACCGTCCAGCCTGACCCGTTCCAGCCGTCACGGCTTGATCGCTTTAGGCCGACGCCATGACGAATTCGGCACATATGGATCATTGCGATGCGTCTTGGCATTGGTTCGCCAGCGTCGGCCATCATTCGCTGCAAAACCGCAAAAAAATCAAAAAAACCGCCCCTCAACGCGTTGTTTTACCGTAGCCTCGTCCCCCATCCTGAACGCCAATCATGAACCCTGCACACGGCCACTAACTGTTTTCCCATGCGCAAACTTCTGTACCTGACTTTCTCCATGGCATTGATTGCCGCCCTGACGACCTACGCCATGTGGGCCGCGGATCGTCCGGCGGGTCATTACCTGTCGGACTTGCGCATCGATCTCGCCATCGATCAGGGAACGCCTGCCGATCGTGGCAACCTGCTGGGTATCCAGCCCGAACTGTTTCCCACCGACTACCAAAGCACCGACCGCTTGCACCGCAAACTCGCGGCTTATTTGCAGAAAGCCCAGGAACAGGGGCTGCTGAATGAAAAAACCATCGTGGTGCTGCCCGAACATGTCGGCACCTGGCTGATGGTCAGCGGCGAGAAAGACGAGTTGTATCAAGCCACCACGCTCAAGGAAGCCATGAACTGGCTGGCGGTGAGCAACCCGCTGAAGTTCATCCGCGCGCTGATCGGCGCCAAGGGTGACAACCGCCTCGACGATGCGCACCTGCGCATGAAAGCCAAGAGCATGGCCAAGGATTACCAGGCCCTGTTTGGTGGGCTGGCAAAGGAATTTCACGTGACGCTTGTGGCGGGCTCCATCGTGCTGCCCGAACCGAGCATCATCGAAGGCACCCTGAAAATCGGCCGCGGTGCGCTGTACAACAGCAGCGTGGTGTTCGGCCGCGACGGGCTGCCGATTGGCCAGCCACAACGCCAGATGCACCCGATCGTCGATGAAAACGATGTGATCCAGGCTAATGGCGAACTCACGCTCAACGTCGTCGACACCCCGGCCGGACGCCTGGGCGTGTTGATCGGCAGCGACAGCTGGTACCCGGACAACTACCGCCAACTCGACGATCAGGGCGCGCAGCTGGTCGCGGTCCCGGCGTTCGTCATCGGTCGCGGCGCCTGGGACAAGCCATGGCGCGGCTACAAGGGTTTATCGACGCCCGATTCCGTCAGCCTCAAGGCTGGCGAACTGAGCGAGGGTCAAGCCTGGCACCGCCTGACGCTGACCGCTCAACCGCCCGCCAGCCAGGCCATCGCCGGCATGAGCGTGTTCCTGCGCGGGCAGTTCTGGGATCAGGGCAGCGCCGGGCAAAGTTTTCTCAGCAGCAACGGGCAGCATTTCGCCGGTGGAAACTTCCGTGGCGCGCGTTTGCTGAACCTTTGGTTGTAAACCATGAAACCGTTGCCGATGCGTCTGGGCGATCTGTCGGTGGGCTTTGTTCACAGCCTGGCCGACGCGGTGCGCAGTCACGGCATCGATCCTCAGCCCCTGCTCGACCAGTATGGCCTGGACCCCGCCCGGCTTGGCGAAGCCTGCGCCCGGCTGTCGATCCCGCGCTACATGCGCCTGGGCCACGGTGCCATCCAACTGACCGCCGACCCGGCACTGGGTTTACGCATGGGCCAGCTCAGCCGCCTGAGCCAGGCCGGCCTCGCCGGGGTTACCGCCGCGCAGGCACCCACCGTTCGCGAAGCGGCACGTTGCCTGATTCGTTTCGAAGCCTTGTACGGCTCCAACTATCGCGGTCAATCGAGCTTCCACGAAGATGCCCAAGGCGCGTGGCTGCGGTTCTATTCCATCAGCCCTTACAACGCCTATAACCGCTTCGTGGTGGATTCGATCATCGCCGGCTGGTTGCAACAATTGTCCAGCGTCAGCCCTGTTCCCCTGAGCGCTGAGCGCATCGAGATCGAGTTCGACGAGCCGGATTACCGGGACGCTTATGCGGTGCTGGGCGATTGCCCGATCCAGTTTGGCGCCGAGCAGAACCAACTGCGCCTGAGTCTGGCCAGCCTCGCTCAGCGCAACCCGCTGCACTGCCCGAGTACGTGGCGACACCTGCTGCAATTGTGTGAACGGGAACTGGAACAGCTGACACGCACCCGCAGCCTGCGTGAACGCATCACTCAGTTACTGGGGCCGTTGCTCAATGGTGGCCGGGAACCCGACCTGGAAGAAGTGGCGGCACGCCTGAAGCTGCCTACCTGGACCTTGCGCCGCAAACTCACCGAGGAAGGCACGCAGTTTCGTGCAATTCTCAACGACACTCGTCGCGACCTGGCCATGACCTACATTCGTGACACCGAACTGGCGTTCGGTGAAATCGCCTACCTGCTGGGCTTTGCCTCAGCCGAAGCGTTTCAACGTGCTTTCAAACGCTGGAGCGGTCAGACACCCGGCGAGTTTCGCCGCAGTCACCGCCAGTCGGCCTGACGCTTACAGCTCGGTAGCGTCTTCGGCCGGTTCCAGCGGGTCCAGTTCAAAGGCCTGGAACTCGAGCAGCTCTTCTTGATAATCGTCCATTTTGAATCCCCCATCGCTCATTGAAAAAAAGCTTGAATAAATGACCTGCACCTTGAGCATAAAGTGCCCGCGTGAAAGAAAAATGACGCAGGCACGACGCTTCGTCGCTACTGAATAAAACGTAGCAGGTGGTCAGGAATTTATCACAGGATTTTTCGATACAGGCCATCGGAATGTGGCCTGGGTTGACGCGGATCAAACTTGAACACGATTCCGGGATCGACAGGCTGCGAGCCGATCCCGGAACGTCAGTCACCGATTATTGGCTGGTCACAGGCATGGCAGGAATCGGTTCGCTCGGAGGAGGCAAATTCGACTGCGCCGGTGGCGTGACGTTTTCCGTCGACGGTGCCGCCGATTCAGCGTTCTCGACCGGTGCGACCGGTGCGGGCTCAGGTGGCGGTGCAACCGGTTCCGCAGCAGGCGCCGGCGCAGGCTCGGCTGCCGGAGCTGGGGCTGGAGCTGATTGGGCGGCAGAGGCAGGCTCAGGCGCCGGAGCGGCCTTGGCTTCAGGCACGCCCAGATCGGTTTTCGGCTTTTCGACGATGTGCGCGGCTTTTTTCGCTTCCGGCGGCAGGAACAATTCGACCAGGGCGAAGAAACGCTCGTAGAACTTAGCCGACGAGACGGTTTCGCTGGCGACCTTGACCATCGAGTCGTCGGACGAGCCGATCGGCATCGATACCGAACCCAACACACCGACACCGAGGCTCGCGGAGTTGTTGGTCTTCTTCAGCGCATAGCGATCCTGCAAGGCGTTGGCGAACATGGTCGCGTGATGGCCTTCGCTGCCATCATCGGCACAGACCACACTGAAGCTGATCTCCATGTGGGTCTCGCCGGTCTGCTGGAAGCTCTTGTGACCACTGATCAGCTTCGGGTCGTTGCTGGTGATGATGTAACCCTGGCTGAGCAACGCGCGACGGGCGGCTTCGCAGGATTGCGCATCGGTGACCGGGTAATTGCGCGAAAAGGTTCCGGAGTCGTCGAAGTTCTCATGCTCATAGATCGGGGCTTTTTTCGAAGAGCAACCGGCCGCGACGGCCAGCACCAACGCCAGCCCGACAACCCGCACGGGAAATGATTTAAACATTGAACATCCTGAGAAAAACGGTCCGGGGCGTATTGTGCAACAGATCGATGCTTAGCGTCGCATCGATTAGTGTCTTGAAACAGTTACAAGTGTAATGACTGCCATTTACAGGAAAAAGTCGCCCGGAAAAAACTCAGCCGACGGACAGTCCCTGCCCGCTTTTTCTGTGCCCACAAAAAACCCCGGCGGTTTGGCCGGGGTTTTTGTGTCGCGGGAAACTCAGTCAGGCATCAGAAACGCTTGATGTCCGCTTCGGCTTCCAACTGCTTGCGGTAGGCCGCAAAGTCTTGCTGGCCAATGCGCGAGGCGAGGAAGCGACGGTATTGAGCCTTCTCTTCGTCGGTCGGCGCAGCGGCTTCGTTGACGCCGTTCAGACGCACGATCACCAGGCTACCATCGGCCAGGGTCACGCTGCTGAAGGTCGGCTTGTCTTTGGCAACCGGCTTCGGCATGCGGAACAACGCTTGCAGCACAGTCGGGTCAATCCCTTCCTGAGCGCGATTCGCCGCAGCGGTGACTTTCCAGCTCTGACCGTCAATCGCCTTGTCCAGCGGCGTCTTGCCTTCGCGCAGGTTGGCAATCAGCTCATCAGCCTTGGTCTTGGCGGCAGCACTGGCGTGCTCCTTGGCCAATTGCCCACGGATGGCGGCAGACACGCTTTCCAGCGGCAGTTGCGCAGGCTTCAGGTGTTCCTTGGCACGCAACACGATCACGGTTTCCGGATCGAGTTCGATGGCGGTGCTGTTGGCACCCTCATCCAGCACTTCAGGACTGAACGCGGCAGCGATCACCGCACGGTTGGCTGCAACGCCGTCGCCACCTTCCCGGCCGAACGGCTTGGAGGTGTGAACGGTCAGTTTCAGGTCCTGTGCCGGCTGGGCCAGATCGGAAGATTCGAACGACGAGTCTTCCAGTTGCTTGGTCGCCTCGACGAAACGCTGCTCGACCTGCTGGGTTTTCAGCTCGCGGGTCAGCTTGTCTTTCAGGCTGGCCAGGGTCGGAACTTCCGGCGCCTCGACACCCAACAGCTTGATCAGGTGGAAGCCGAAATCAGTACGAACCGGGGCCGAAACCTGGTCCTTGGCCAACGCATACAGCGCGGTTTCGAACGCTGGATCGTAGACGCCAGGGCCTGCGTAACCGAGGTCACCACCGTTGTTCGCCGAACCTGGATCCTGGGAGAATTCCTTGGCCAGGGCCTCGAACTTCTCGCCTTTGGCCAGACGGGCCTGAACTTCTTCGATCTTGGCCTTGGCTTGCGCCTCGGTCACCTTGCCGTTCACTTCGATCAGAATGTGCGCCGCCCGACGTTGCTCGGACAGGTTGGCGATTTCTTTCTGATACGCCGCTTGCAGGTCTTCGTCTTTCACCGCGACCTGATCAAAGAAGGAAGACTTCTTCAATTCGAGGTAATCGATGATCACCTGATCCGGCGTCATGAATTCCTTGGCGTGTTCGTCGTAGTAGGCCTTGACCTCATCGTCGGTCAGCTTCACAGCCGCCGGGTCAGCCTTGACGTTCAGGGTAGCGAAATCGCGGGTCTGTTTTTCCAGACGGGCGAAGGCCAGCACCTGTGCGTCGGTGACGAAACCGCTGCCAGCCAAGCCAGCGCGCAGTTGGCCGATCAGCATTTCCTGAGCCAGCATCTGGCGGAATTGCATGCGGCTGTAGCCGAGCTGACGAATAACCTGATCGAAACGCTCGGAGCTGAACTTGCCGTCCACCTGGAACTCAGGGGTTTGCAGGATCACTTGGTCCAAAGCCGCTTCGGAAAAAGCGAATTTCGAGTTTTCTGCGCCTTGCAGCAGCAGCTTGCGGTCGATCAAGCCTTTGAGGGCCGATTCGCGCAGCATTTTTTCGTCGAGCAAGGAAGCATCGAAATCCTTGCCCAGCTGTTGCATGAGTTGACGGCGTTGCATATCGACCGCCTGGCTCAGCTCGTTCTGGCTGATTTCTTCGCCGTTGACCTTGGCCGCATCGTTACGATGGGTGGTGGCCTGAAAAATGGCGTCGAAACCGGTCAAAGCCATCAGTGCAACGATGACCCCGATAATGGTCTTGGCAATCCAGCCTTGTGAATTGTCCCTGATATTCTGCAGCATGCGTCCCCCAGAAACGGTTGAACTTCAAAATTAGGCAACCGTGGAGCGTGGGTAGAATCCGGATAGAAGAAAGGCGCATCCGAGGATGCGCCTTCTCGTAACTGGCGGAGCGGACCAAGGGTTCGAACTTGCGACCCTCGGTGTCTCGGACCGGCAACTTGCCGACTGGACTACCGCTCCGCTGCCAGGTCAGGCATGACCCCGACCCGGATAGGCAAAAACCTGAATCGAACTTAGTTGACAGCTTCTTTCAGTGCTTTACCGGCTTTGAAACCTGGTTTTTTGGCTGCTGCGATTTCCAGTGTCTTACCGGTCTGTGGGTTACGACCAATGCGAGCTGGACGATCAGTCACGGAGAAAGTACCGAAACCAACCAGAACAACAGAGTCGCCAGCCTTGAGAGCGCCAGTGACGGATTCGATTACAGCGTCCAGCGCACGGCCAGCAGCAGCTTTCGGGATATCAGCGGATGCAGCGATAGCATCAATCAGTTCCGACTTGTTCACTCTAAGTCCCCTTATATCTATTTGAGTATGATTCTAAGTTTTTTGGTGAAAGCAAAAACGAGTGCTGAATGGCCTACAGACACTTAAGAGCCGCTTTATAACAAGGGCTCTAAAAAGCTGTCAACAAGCCCTCCAGGCAAATGCGTACTAATGCGTGCTAATTCTTTCCTTAGAGTCAGACTCGCGTTTTTCATCCTTTGCAACTATCTCCGGAGCTACATCGGGCAAGGGCTCCGGCGCGTATTGCAGCGCAATTTGCAGGACCTCGTCAATCCATTTAACCGGTTTAATCTGCAGATCTTGCTTGATATTGTCAGGAATTTCCTTCAGATCGCGTACGTTCTCTTCAGGAATGATCACCGTCTTGATCCCGCCACGGTGGGCAGCAAGCAGTTTTTCTTTCAGACCGCCAATCGCCAGCACTTGGCCGCGCAAGGTGATTTCACCCGTCATGGCCACGTCAGCGCGCACCGGGATCCCGGTCAACGCCGACACCAGGGCCGTGCACATGCCTACACCGGCGCTAGGGCCGTCCTTCGGGGTCGCCCCTTCCGGCATGTGGATGTGCGTGTCGCGCTTCTCGTGGAAGTCCAGGGGAATGCCCAGGCTCTTCGCGCGGCTGCGGACAACGGTCAAGGCAGCGGTGATCGATTCGACCATCACGTCACCCAGCGAACCGGTCTTGATCAACTGGCCTTTGCCCGGTACGACAGCGGCTTCGATGGTCAGCAATTCGCCGCCCACCTGAGTCCATGCCAGGCCGGTCACCTGACCGATCTGATCCTGCGATTCAGCCAGGCCGTAGCGGAATTTACGCACGCCCAGGAAGTGCTCCAGCATGTCGGCAGTGACCTTCACCGAGAAGCGTTTTTCCAGTGCATGCTCCTTGACCGCCTTGCGGCAAACCTTGGCAATCTGGCGCTCCAGACCACGCACACCGGCTTCACGGGTGTAGTAGCGGATGATGTCGCGGATCGCTTCGGCGTCGAATTCCAGCTCGCCTTTCTTCAAACCGTTGGCCGTGATCTGCTTCGGCGAAAGGTATTTGACGGCGATGTTGATTTTCTCGTCTTCGGTGTAACCCGGCAGACGAATCACTTCCATCCGGTCGAGCAGCGCCGGTGGAATATTCATCGAGTTCGAGGTGCACAGGAACATCACATCGGACAGGTCGTAATCGACTTCCAGATAGTGATCGTTGAAGTTGTGGTTCTGCTCCGGATCGAGCACTTCCAGCAACGCCGATGCTGGATCGCCACGCATGTCGCTGCCCATTTTGTCGATTTCATCGAGCAGGAACAGCGGGTTGCGGACGCCCACTTTTGTCATCTTTTGAATCAATCTACCTGGCATCGAACCGATATAAGTCCGGCGATGACCACGAATTTCCGCTTCATCGCGCACACCACCGAGGGCCATGCGCACGAATTTACGGTTGGTGGCGTGAGCAATCGACTCCGCCAGCGAGGTTTTACCCACACCAGGAGGACCGACAAGGCACAACACCGGGCCACGAATCTTCTTCACGCGCTTTTGCACGGCGAGGTATTCGAGGATGCGTTCTTTGACTTCTTCCAGACCGTAGTGGTCGGCGTCGAGGATGTCTTCTGCACGCGCCAGGTCCAGACGCACTTTGCTCTGAGCCTTCCACGGCACCTGAACCAGCCAGTCGATGTACGAACGCACCACGGTCGCTTCCGCGGACATTGGCGACATTTGTTTCAGCTTGTTCAGTTCAGCCTGGGCCTTGGCCAAGGCGTCTTTCGGCAGGCCGGCGGCATCGATGCGCTTTTTCAGCTCTTCGATTTCGTTATGGCCTTCGTCGCTGTCGCCGAGCTCTTTCTGAATGGCCTTCATCTGCTCATTCAGGTAGTACTCGCGCTGGCTGCGCTCCATTTGTTTTTTGACGCGACCGCGAATGCGTTTTTCGACTTGCAGCAGATCAATCTCGGCATCCAGCAACGCCAGGACGTGCTCGACCCGGGCCGACAAATCGATGATTTCGAGAATTTCCTGCTTCTGCTCGATCTTCAGGGCCATGTGCGCGGCCATGGTATCGACCAGGCGGCCTGGCTCGTCGATGCTGTTGAGCGACGACAGGACTTCAGCGGGGACTTTCTTGCCCAGCTGCACATATTGTTCGAACTGAGCCAGCAAGCTGCGGACAAACACTTCCGACTCGCGCTCAGGCGCATCGACTTCATCGATCAAGGAGACTTCGGCACGGCAATGGCCGTCCACTTCGCTGAAGCGCTCCACGGCGCCGCGCTGCTCACCTTCGACCAGAACCTTGACCGTGCCGTCAGGCAACTTGAGCAACTGCAGAACGGTAGCGATCGTGCCTACGCGATAAAGTGCTTCTTCACCGGGATCGTCGTCAGCAGGGTTTCTCTGGGCCAGCAGAAGGATCTGCTTGTCGCCCGTCATCGCTGCCTCGAGGGCTTCGATGGATTTCTCGCGCCCCACGAACAGCGGGATAACCATGTGCGGATAAACCACGACATCACGCAATGGCAGGAGAGGCAATTCGATGGTTGTCTTCATGATTTCGCCTCTACGGCGGCCATAAGGCCGTAAACAGATGGAAGTAAGCTTGAAACCAAGATGGGGGCTGCCTTGAAAAAAAACAAGCGCAAAGAGGACGTTAAAAATGCTTTAAAAGAAAAGGGGCCCGAAGGCCCCTTCTTTATTCCAGCTGCGTGACGCTTAAGCGTCTGGCGCGGCCTTGGCAGCCGGCTCACTGTTTTCGTAGATATACAGTGGCTTGGACTTGCCTTCTATAACGCTTTCATCGATCACTACTTTACTCACCTCGGACTGCGAGGGGATTTCATACATAGTGTCGAGCAATACGCCTTCGAGAATCGAGCGCAGTCCACGGGCACCGGTCTTGCGTTCCAGGGCACGCTTGGCGACCGATTTGAGTGCGTCGGCCCGGAATTCCAGGTCCACGCCTTCCATCTCGAACAGCTTGGCATACTGTTTGGTCAGAGCATTTTTCGGCTCGGTGAGGATCTGCATCAATGCAGCCTCATCAAGCTCGTCCAGCGTGGCAAGAACCGGCAGACGACCGACGAACTCCGGGATCAGACCGAACTTGACCAGATCGTCAGGCTCGACTTCACGCAGGGATTCACCGACTTTCTTGCCTTCTTCCTTGCTGCGCACTTCTGCGTTGAAACCGATGCCGCCCTTGGTGGAACGGTTTTGAATAACCTTTTCCAGACCAGAGAATGCGCCGCCGCAGATGAACAGGATGTTACGGGTGTCAACCTGAAGGAATTCCTGCTGCGGATGCTTGCGACCACCTTGAGGCGGAACGGAAGCGACCGTACCTTCGATCAGCTTGAGCAGGGCCTGCTGCACGCCTTCACCGGAAACGTCCCGGGTGATCGACGGGTTGTCAGACTTGCGCGAGATCTTGTCGATCTCATCGATGTAGACAATGCCCATCTGGGCTTTTTCTACGTCGTAATCGCACTTCTGCAGCAGCTTCTGAATGATGTTCTCGACATCTTCACCCACATAACCCGCCTCGGTGAGGGTGGTTGCGTCGGCGATGGTGAACGGAACGTTCAACAAGCGGGCCAGTGTTTCGGCAAGCAGGGTTTTACCCGAGCCTGTCGGGCCGATCAGCAAGATGTTGCTCTTGCCGAGTTCGACGTCGTCATTCTTTTTGTCACGCTGGTTCAGGCGTTTGTAGTGGTTGTACACCGCTACAGCCAGAACCTTTTTTGCACGCTCCTGACCAATCACGTACTGATCAAGGATGCCGCTGATTTCTTTAGGCGAAGGCAATTTATGCGCGCTGCTTTCCGCCTGGGCTTCCTGCACCTCCTCTCGGATGATGTCATTGCACAGGTCGACGCACTCGTCGCAGATAAAGACCGAGGGGCCGGCAATCAATTTGCGCACTTCATGCTGGCTTTTGCCACAGAAGGAGCAATAGAGCAGCTTGCCGTTGTCCTCGCCGTTGCGGGTGTCAGTCATTCGTTCGATCCAAATCCGATAGGCTTGCAACACAAGATGAAGGCTATTGCGGGCTTTTTCAAGCCCGCTGGTGATCGGACCAGCCGACCCGCCTTATTTTGAGCTGCTTATATTAAGCGGGGCGCTGGGTGATCACTTCATCGATCAACCCGTATTCACGCGCGGCTTCTGCACTCATGAAATTGTCGCGGTTGGTATCGCGCTCGATCTCTTCAAGCGTACGCCCGCTATGCTTGGCCATCAGCGTGTTGAGACGCTCACGAATGAAGAGGATTTCCTTGGCATGGATTTCGATATCCGAAGCCTGCCCCTGGAAACCGCCCAGTGGCTGGTGAATCATCACGCGTGAGTTCGGCAGGCAGTAACGCTTGCCAGGAGCACCGGCGGTCAGCAGGAATGCGCCCATGCTGCAGGCCTGACCGATACAGGTGGTCGACACGTTAGGCTTGATGAACTGCATGGTGTCGTAGATCGACATGCCCGCCGTCACCGAACCGCCCGGAGAGTTGATATAGAGATGGATGTCCTTGTCCGGGTTTTCCGCTTCAAGGAACAGCAGCTGCGCACAAATCAGGTTGGCCATGTAGTCCTCTACCGGACCCACCAGAAAGATCACCCGCTCCTTGAGAAGACGCGAGTAAATGTCGTAGGCGCGCTCGCCACGAGCAGACTGCTCGACAACCATCGGGACCAGGCCGCCTGCGGCCTGGATATCAGAGTTCTGCTGAATATACGAATTACGGAACATGCTCTGCAGTCACTCCCAAATAGTTATGTCTTGAATACGCATAAGCCAGCACGAAGGCTGGCTTATGGTGTGTGCTTCTTACCGCAGAAAAGATCAGTCGGCTTGTGGAGCTTCTACCGGCTTGACCGCTTCTTCGTAAGAGACCGATTTGTCGGTCACGCTAGCTTTCTGCAGAACAGTATCCACAACTTGCTCTTCCAGCACAACCGAACGGACTTCGTTCAGTTGCTGCTCGTTCTTGTAGTACCAGGACACAACCTGCTCAGGCTCTTGGTAGGCCGAAGCCATTTCCTGGATCATTTCGCGAACGCGGGCTTCGTCAGGCTTGAGGTCGAATTGCTTGACCACTTCAGCCACGATCAGACCCAGAACAACGCGACGCTTGGCTTGCTCTTCGAACAGCTCGGCCGGCAGTTGGTCAGGCTTGATGTTGCCGCCGAACTGCTGAACAGCCTGCACGCGCAGACGGTCAACTTCGTTGGACAGCAGAGCCTTTGGCACTTCGATCGGGTTGGTGGCCAGCAGACCGTCCATTACCTGATTCTTGACCTTGGATTTGATTGCCTGACGCAGTTCACGCTCCATGTTCTTGCGAACTTCGGCGCGGAAGCCTTCCAGACCGGTTTCCTTGATGCCGAATTGAGCGAAGAACTCTTCGTTCAGCTCAGGCAGTTTAGGCTCGGAAACAGTGTTCACAGTCACGGTGAACTCAGCGGTTTTGCCCGCCAGGTCCAGGTTCTGATAGTCAGCTGGGAAGGTCAGGTTCAGAACGCGCTCTTCGCCGGCTTTAGCGCCAACCAGACCGTCTTCGAAACCCGGAATCATGCGGCCGGAACCCAGAACCAGCTGAGTGCCTTTGGCGGAACCGCCAGCGAACACTTCACCGTCAACCTTGCCGACGAAATCGATGTTCAGTTGGTCGTCGTTCTGAGCGGCGCGATCGGCCACTTCGAAACGGGTGTTCTGCTTGCGCAGCACGTCCAGCATTTTGTCCAGATCGGCGTCAGCCACGTCAGCGCTCAGGCGCTCAACGGTGATGCCTTCGAAACCGGCAACGGTGAACTCTGGGAACACTTCGAAAATCGCGACGTATTCCAGGTCTTTGCCAGCTTCCAGGGATTTCGGCTCGATCGAAGGAGCGCCAGCCGGGTTCAGCTTTTGCTCAACTACGGCTTCGTAGAAAGAGGACTGGATGACGTCGCCGACAGCTTCCTGACGTGCATCAGCACCAAAACGGCGCTTGATTTCGCTCATCGGCACTTTGCCTGGACGGAAACCAGCGATCTTGGCCTTTTGGGCGGTCTGCTGCAGACGCTTGTTGACCTGAGTCTCGATGCGCTCAGCCGGCACGGTGATGCTCATGCGGCGCTCAAGAGCAGAAGTATTTTCAACAGAAACTTGCATGGATATTCCTCGTTGCACAGACGTTGGCCGGCCGTTTCCGACCCCAGAATCAAGGGCATGCATTCTAGTAGGTCAAACTCAAGAAGTCACCCTACTGAAAACGGGTAACAACGCAGCAGGCAATTTATAGGTGCGAATGCATGAATGCATCTCGCCCCGGTGGCAAATACAGCCAATCATGCCAGGGCTCTGCGCCAACCCTTCTATATATAGAAGCGATTGCCAGGCATCTCCCTGACAGCCGATCTCGCGAGCAAGACCGGCGAGCAGCACGGCATCATCGAGAAACAAAAATACGACGAAACGCCCTGCGCCTGCGACCCAGAACCTGCAGTCGCGAAACACTCAAACCACTAAAACAAAAAAGGCGCCAGACTGTTAAATCTGGCGCCTTTCGGAATATGGGGTGGACGATGGGGATCGAACCCACGACAACGGGAGTCACAATCCCGTGCTCTACCAACTGAGCTACGCCCACCATATTGCGTAACAAAGAAGCCAAACAACTTCTTCGTTGAGCTCCAGCCAAGCCAGCGGCCTGAATGAAGCTTTATTTGGTGCGGATGAAGAGACTCGAACTCTTACGCCTCGCGGCGCTGGAACCTAAATCCAGTGTGTCTACCAATTCCACCACATCCGCATGTAGCCGTTAAAGCAAAGGCGCCAGACTGTTAATCTGGCGCCTTTCGAAATATGGGGTGGACGATGGGGATCGAACCCACGACAACGGGAGTCACAATCCCGTGCTCTACCAACTGAGCTACGCCCACCATATCGCGTTACTTGTGCCAAAGCTGCCTAATGGCGCACCCGGCAGGACTCGAACCTGCGACCATCCGCTTAGAAGGCGGATGCTCTATCCAGCTGAGCTACGGGCGCCTTGTTAATCTGTACCCTTGAAGGACTACAAACTAAGTGCTTTCCAGCCTTGCAGAATCGTAATTCCACTCGACCTTCTTAACCAGTGCTAGGCTGTGCCCGACAAGTGCGACGAATAGTATAGAGCCCCCCGTAGGGCGTCAAATCCTTTTTAAAAAAAATTCATTTAATTAAAGGGGTTAGAGGAATTTGCAGACCAAGCGCCTTTGCCCTCACCTCATGACATGCGAGAATGCGTTCTCTTTTTTTCCCCTCTCGATGGTTAATCACGCGCAATGACTGCACAACTAATCGACGGCAAATCGATCGCCGCCAGCCTGCGCCAGCAGATCGCCAAACGCGTCACCGAGCGTCGCCAGCAAGGCCTGCGCACTCCCGGTCTCGCGGTGATCCTGGTCGGCAGCGATCCTGCCTCTCAGGTTTATGTCTCGCACAAGCGTAAAGACTGTGAAGAGGTCGGCTTCATTTCCCAAGCCTACGACCTGCCTTCCGAAACCACTCAAGAAGCGCTGACCGCCCTGATCGATCGCCTGAACGACGACCCGGCAATCGACGGCGTTCTGCTTCAACTTCCGCTGCCTGAACACCTGGACGCGTCCAAATTGCTGGAACGCATTCGTCCGGACAAAGACGTCGACGGCTTCCATCCTTATAACGTCGGTCGTCTGGCCCAGCGCATTCCGCTGCTGCGCCCTTGCACGCCCAAAGGGATCATGACCCTGCTGGAAAGCACCGGGGCCGATCTTTACGGGATGGATGCAGTGGTCGTCGGCGCCTCCAACATTGTCGGGCGACCGATGGCGATGGAATTGCTGCTGGCCGGTTGCACCGTGACCGTCACCCACCGCTTCACCAAGGATCTGGCAGGCCACGTCGGTCGCGCCGATCTGGTGGTGGTCGCCGCCGGCAAGCCGGGCCTGGTCAAGGGTGAGTGGATCAAGGAAGGCGCGATCGTGATCGACGTCGGCATCAACCGTCAGGAAGACGGCAAACTGGTCGGCGACGTGATCTACGAAACCGCCCTGCCCCGCGCTGGCTGGATCACTCCAGTACCGGGCGGCGTCGGCCCGATGACCCGCGCCTGCCTGCTGGAAAATACGCTGTATGCAGCGGAAACGCTGCACAGCTGAGTTCACGCCTCGATCCAGGCAACGAACAAAAGAACCCCGCCAATGGCGGGGTTCTTTTTGCCCGCTGAACAGCCCCTACCACTCGCCGGAAACCTGCTGTTTTGTAGGGCTTTTCAAGGACTTTGACTTGTTGATTGAACAACCATCGACAGTTCTTCAGCCATACTCCTAAAATGCGTCGTTTTTTTAAGCAACAGCCCGTTACAAAACGGCTAATCCACACCTTATGAGTCTGCCAGCGTGAAAATCCGTCTTTCCATCCTGAGCCTATTTTTTGTATTTACAGGGACGTTCATCACGCCAACGGTCAATGCTGCTGAAACCACCGCGGCACCTCGAGATACGAAACAACTCAAGCTGGCTTCCGGCAGCTCTTTGCTGCTGGATATGCAGACCAACAAAGTCATCTATGCCAGCAACCCCGATGTGGTTGTCCCTATCGCCTCCGTCAGCAAATTGATGACTGGTCTTGTCGTGGTCGAAGCCAGGCAGAACATGGACGAGTACATCAATATCAACATCAGCGATACGCCAGAAATGAAAGGCGTGTATTCCCGGGTGAAACTCAAAAGCGAATTGCCGCGCAGGGAAATGCTGCTGATCGCGCTGATGTCCTCGGAAAACCGCGCAGCCGCGAGCCTGGCCCACCACTATCCAGGCGGCTATGTCGCATTCATTGCCGCGATGAACGCCAAGGCCAAGGCGTTGGGCATGACCAGCACCCACTTCGTCGAACCGACTGGCCTCTCCCCTCGTAACGTTTCTACCGCACGCGACCTGAGCAAATTGCTGATCGCGGCGCACAAGTACCCGTTATTGACCGAGTTGAGCACCACCAAGGAAAAAACCGTCTCGTTTCGCAAACCCAATTACAGCCTGGGTTTCCGCAACACCGACCATCTGGTCGGCAAGCCGAACTGGGACATCAAGTTGACCAAAACCGGCTTTACCAATGAAGCCGGCCACTGCCTGGTACTGGTGACCAGCATGGGTAATCGTCCGGTGGCGCTGGTGATTCTCGATGCGTACGGCAAGTACACACACTTCGCCGATGCCAGTCGTATTCGAAACTGGGTCGAGACCGGCAAGGGCGCCAATGTTCCGTCTGAGGCCTTGCAGTACAAGTCGGAGAAGAACCTCAAGCACCGTCAGAGTGGTGTGGTTGAGGCTTCGAAGTAGTTGGGTATATATCCGTTTCTTCGGTAACGGCGGCTTATGGTTTCGCCCTTACGGCGAGTCACTTTCGAAAAGCGCGAAAGTAACCAAAGCGCTCTTGCCCCTTTCGTTCGGTGCCTCGCTAATGCTCGGCATGCCCTCGCTCCGGTCCTGCTCCGTGGGCCCGCCGCCATCGGCCATCCATGGCCGGGGGCGGCTAACCCGGCATCCATGCCGGGTTGCCCACTGCGCAGAACCTCCACTCGGCCTCTCGAGGGGGCGCTCAGATCAAAAGCTGAAGGCGAGCTAACGCTCGGCCTGATGAGTGGTGGAAATCAAAAGCGTATGCGATTTCCTGTAGGAGCCGGCTTGCCGGCGAAAAGCGTTTGAACAACGCGTTCATTCAGACAGCCCGCGTTATCGTTGGCGTCCATCGCTGCGATGCGGTGACCCGACAAGCCAGCTCCTACAATTTTGAATCGTGTGAACCCAATCCATTGTAGGAGCCGGCTTGCTGGCGATGGCGTCCATCCAGTTAATAAATATGTTGGATGACCCACCGCTATCGCCAGCAAGCCGGCTCCTACAGGGGGTTGGTGTGCATGTCCGGAATGAGTGAACGCATCAAAGAAGGGCAACACGGACGACTGAAGAGCCAGGTCGGCTTTCAGGCCGCCTAGGCGGCTGTGGCGGTAGTCGCCCCCTCGAGAGGCTGAGCGCAGGTTCTGCGCAGTGGGCAACCCGGCATGAATGCCGGGTTAGCCGCCCCCGGCCAGGGATGGCCGATGGCGGCGGGCCCACGGAGCAGGACCGGAGCGAGGGCATGCCGAGCCTAGGCGAGGCACCGAACGAAAGGGGCAAAAGCCCTTTGGTTACTTTGGGGCTTTTCCAAAGTGACTCGCCGTAAGGGCGAAACCAATAGCCGCCGTTACCGCAATAACGGATATACCCCCAATCCACTGAACGCCAAACCGAAAACCTCAATCATTCGGCAACGGCATCTGATCATCATCCGGAATACCATCCCCCGCACTCGGATCCCTTGGCCTCACCACCGGCCTGACCAATGGATCACGCATCGGACTGCCCGGATCCATCACCGGATCAATATCATCCTCCACAGTGGTTGGAACACTGTCCGGACGCTTGTCGTCAAAACTCGAATCAGTAGACATACGCACCTCACACAAAACGTCAGGGTTTCAAATTCGCGAGCGGGTCGTAAGGTTTGGCGGGAGCCTTGCCCGCCTCGCCCGGTTTTACATCCCTTGGCGCCCTGGCAGGTCCGATGGGGTCGACCTGAGGGTCGGCAAGGTCCGGTGAATCCGGATCGAAACCCAACTCATTGCCTGATGAATGCTCGGACGAGTGCGGGCCGGAGGGTGAAGTGGGATGTGTCATGGACGCCTCCTTGGAACGGACCCGGAAACATCCGGGCCCTTATCCTTTAGAGGCCAATCGCAAGTGGCAGTGCCGGGCAGATGACGAACGGAAAATTTACTGCGAAGTCAGCGCCTTCTTCGCACGGGCAGCGGCCTGCTCCTGGCCGGCCTGAGCCAGATCATTCGCCGCCTTCAACCAACGCGACTGATCAACGTTAGCCGGAATCTGCTCCGGTTTCTGGATCAGCACCGCCCAGCCACCCGCATCCTTGAACGACGACTCAAACGAGCTGAAGCTCATCAACTCCCGACGATTCATTCCCGAGCGCAGCAACACAGTCCGCTTCTGACGGTTGTACCCGGCAAGAATGGCGTAACGCGGTTCAGCCCAGAACGCCGAGCCTTCAGTGAAGCGCACCATCACCGGGTAACCCGCCGCAACCTGGGTCAGCAGCGCAGGCAAATGGCTGTCGAGTGGGTAAACGACCATCCCGTACTCGCGGGCGAGGTTCTGCATGTTCTGCTGCAATTGCGCTTCGGCGCCCGGCAGGTGCAAAGGTTTTTCGAGCAACCCCGGAGTAATCACGATGCCCTGCTGGGCCAACAGACTGGCCAGCACCTGGGGCCCGCTTTGAAAGCTTTGCCCACGGTAGAACGTCCCGCTGAGTTCCACGCGTTCCGGCAGACGCTTGACCTCCGGCGCCACACTGCCCGCGCAGCCAGCCAGACCTGCAACACAGCCAGCAATCAGGGCTGCCGTTCGAATTCGCGAAAATACCCGCACCATCATCACTCTCTTGTTCAGACGCCAGGTGTCCGTGCTCCCGGCTTGGCCGTTGATCATAGGACGCCGCGCGACAGCGGTATAGCCTTAACCGGCAGTTGATTGCGTTCGATAGAGCGAACTGATTGGTCGGCACCGACCTTTGGTCAATAGCCTGCAACATGGCAGCGACTAGACTGTCACTTGCAAAGCGTGTGTGCCCGAAGCAGGGCGAAGAGGAGGCACTGATGAGCCTGACAATGACCATAGTGATGTTGATTTTCAGTTGGCTGGCTGTTGCCGCCGCCATGTTGTGGGGAGTCCTGCGAATTGCCCGCCGACACCATCACCACCCCGCCCAGCCGGCTCGGGTAACGAAAACCGATAAACCAGGTGCACGTCACGCCACCGCGCACTGACGGGCACTTTTTACTACCCCGAATACAAACGGCCGCCTGGACTCTTGCGAGTGCAGGCGGCCGTTTTCGTTTCAGCCCAGGTTACGCTTCAGCGGCAATTCGCTTCTGCTTGGCCCGTCGCGACATCATGTTCAAGCCTTCAATCGTTGCCGAGAACGCCATGGCTGCGTAGACGTAGCCTTTCGGTACGTGGGCGCCGAAGCCTTCGGCGATCAGCGTCATGCCGATCATGATCAGGAAGCCCAGCGCCAGCATCACCACCGTCGGGTTGTCGTTGATGAACTTGGCCAATGGGTCAGCCGCCAACAACATCACCAGCACCGACACCACCACCGCGATGATCATGATCGGCAAATGCTCGGTCATGCCGACAGCGGTAATGATGCTGTCGATGGAGAACACCATGTCCAGCATCAGGATCTGACCGATCGCGGCGGCAAAGCCCAAGGTCACGGTCGAGGTCGCCGACTTCGGATCTTCCGGCGCCGGGTCCATGCTGTGATGGATCTCGGTGGTCGCCTTCCACAACAGGAACAGGCCGCCGGCGATCAGGATCATGTCCTTCCAGGAGAACGCGTGGCCGAGGATCTCGATTACCGGCTCAGTCAACTGGACGATGAACGCGATGGTGCTCAGCAGTGCCAGTCGCAGGATCAGCGCCATGCCGATACCGATGCGCCGCGCCTTCTGCCGATGCTGCTCCGGCAGTTTGTTGGTCAGGATCGAGATGAAGATCAGGTTATCGATGCCAAGCACGATTTCCATCACCACCAGCGTGGCCAGGGCGACCCAGGCGGTGGGGCTTGCAGCAAGTTCTAAAAGGTATTCCATGGGTCAGTCCTGACTCGTTTTAAGACGGTTTAGATTTCCTGGGACGACGATTCGGTTTTCTCTTTGTCGTCGCCCGATGATTCTTTCTTGCTGATCAACCCGCCGGTGGCATCGCTGAGCGCTTGCTCGGCGGCTTTGTGGGTGTCGTCAATCGCTTGCTTGGCGGATTCGGCAGCCTTGCCCATCAGTTGCTGAGCGCTTTTTTCGGCCTGGTCGCAACCGGCCAGCACCAGTAAAGACGCAATCAGCAGCGCCGTGGTTTTAAGCTTCATGATGCTTTCCTCGATAGAACAAAACGGGCCGAAACGATGGCCCGTTGATAGCGAGGTATTCTAGGGAGGCAAACACTTCAGGAAAATTCGTATTTTTAGCGGTTATACTTCGGTTTTCACGAACTGTAGGTCGCCATGCTCAACTATCGACAACTGCATTACTTCTGGGTCGTGGCCAAGACCGGCAGCATCGTGCGCGCCTGCGAGCAACTGAACCTGACGCCGCAGACCATCAGCGGGCAGATTTCCCTGCTCGAACAAACCTACGGCATCGAGTTGTTTCGTCGGGTCGGCCGACAGCTGGAACTCACCGAAGCCGGGCGCCAGACCCTGCCCTACGCCGAGCAGATGTTTCAGCTCGGCGGTGAATTGGAGCTGATGCTGCGGGCGCAACCCAATGAGCAACAGATTCTGTTTCGGGTTGGCGTGGCTGACGTGGTGCCCAAATCCATCGTCTATCGCCTGATCGCGCCGACCATGGAGCTGAGCGAACCGCTGCGCATTACCTGTCGCGAAGACAAACTCGAACGCTTGCTCGCCGACCTGGCGATTCAACGCCTCGATCTGGTGATTTCCGACAGCCCGATGCCATCGCACCTGGACATCAAGGGCTACAGCCAGAAACTCGGGGAATGCGGGATCAGCTTCTTCGCCACCGCCGAACTGGCGGCGCAGTACGGCCAGGATTTCCCGCGCAGCCTGCACGGCGCACCGCTACTGATTCCGGGGCCGGAAACCGTGGTGCGCAGTCGCTTGCAACGCTGGTTTGCCGAGCAGCAGATTCAGCCGCGCATCGTCGGTGAGTTCGACGACAGCGCGTTGATGCAGGCCTTCGGTCAGTCTGGCAGCGGGATTTTCATTGGCCCGAGCGTGATTGCCGATGAAGTGAAGCGTCAGTGCGGCGTGGAATTGATTGGCCAGACCGACGCCGTGACCGAGTCGTTCTACGCCATTTCGGTGGAGCGCAAGGTCAAGCACCCCGGCATCGTTGCGATTACCGAAGGTGCCCGACGCGAGCTGTTCACCGCGATGTGAGGGTCAGGCGCAGACTTCGCGGGGCTTGAAGGTCATCAGCGCCATGGCCAACAGGATCGAGATCAGAATAAAACCGGCCGCCGCAAAGCCCAGCCCACCCAGGCCAACGCTGTCGATCACCCGGCCACCGACCATCGCGCCCAGACCGATACCGAGGTTGGCGCCGGCAATGTTCAGCGACGCGGCAAAGGCCGGCGCTTCGGGCGCGGCTTTCATCAAACGCACATGGCTGACCAGGAACAACGCCGCTTGTGTCACGCCCCAAATGCCCATTGCCGCCGCCAGCCCCAGCGGCGAATGGATATTCGGCACCAGCGTCACCATGCCGGCGATCATGAACGCGCAGAACGTCACGGAAGCAATCAGCGGATGACGATCCACCGCGCGACCGCCCAACGAGTTGCCGATCAGGCCTACCGCGCCGAAGCCCATCAGGCACCAACCCACCACGGTGCCGTTGAAACCGGCCAGCCGCTCAAGAATGTCCGCCAGATAGGTGTAAGCGGTGAACATGCCGCTGAACACCAGGATCGACAGCAACACGTGCCCGATCATCAACGGGCTGCGCAGGATCTTGAACTGCGAACGGAAGCTCACCTGGTGTTGATGCAGGCTGGTTTTCGGCAAGTAGATAAACAGCAGCAACGCCTTGGCAAACGCGATCACCGCCAGAATGCCGAAGGCACTGCGCCAGCCGAACGCATCGGAAATCAACGTACCCACCGGAATGCCGAACACCGTCGCGCAAACGATGCCGAAACCGATCTTGGCAATGGCGCGTCCGGCGTAATCCGGCCCGACGATGTCCACCGCCGTTTCACTGGCCAGGGCCCAGAACACCGGCAGCCCGAGCGCGGGGATCAACCGCGCAACGGCCATCACCCAGATGTTCGGCGCAAACGCCGCGAGGGTGTTGGCCAGACCGAACATGATCAACACCGAGATGAACAGCTTGCGCCGTTCGAACCGGGCGAAGTACGCGGTCAGGAACGGCCCGAATGCGGCGACAGTGAAGGCGAACAACGTCACCAGCAAACCGGCCTGGGGGATGGTCACTTCAAGATCCCGGGCGATTGCCGGCAACAGGCCGACGATGATGAATTCCGTGGTCAGCACCGTGAAACCGGCGGCGGACAACAGAAGGATGGGCAACAGCATGCAGAACTCCAGAAAACGACAACACCAGCGATAGCCCGAAGGCTCACTGGCAGACATGAAAATGAGGATGCGCAATCTTAACAGAGTGTTTCCAAAGGCGGTTGCACGAACCTGCACATCGCGTTTAACAGGCGGGTGGCAGATCGTCACAGGTCTGAGGGATGCGGACGACGCTGTGATAAAGTCCGTGCCCTGCGATTCGTACACCCTGTTCATCCGCCCTTTAATGGCCGCGATGTCGCGACACCCCGCACCTAATAAAATCAGAGATGCCGTTTTATGACCGCTTCATCCCCTTCGCTATTGCAACGCTTGAAACGCTTGAGCCTGGTTACGCAAATCATCATCGGCCTGCTCGCCGGGATTGCCCTGGCGCTGGTTGCGCCGGACGTGGCGAAGTCCACCGCGTTCATTGGCAAAGTGTTCGTCTCGGCGCTGAAAGCCGTCGCGCCGATTCTGGTGTTCGTGCTGGTCATGGCGTCGATCGCCAACCACAAGCACGGCCAGGAAACCCACATTCGCCCAATTCTGTTTCTGTACTTGCTGGGCACGTTTGCGGCGGCCGTGGTCGCGGTCGTGGCCAGCATGATGTTCCCGTCGAGCCTGGTGCTGTCCACCCACGACGTCGCGGTGACGGCGCCGGGCGGTATCGGCGAAGTGCTGCAAAGTCTGCTGCTGAGCGTGGTGGATAACCCGGTCAGCGCGCTGATGAATGCCAATTTCATCGGCATTCTGGCGTGGGCCATCGGCATGGGCATCGCCATTCGCCATGCCGGTGACACCACGCGTGAAGTGCTCGGCGACTTGTCCAACGGCGTGACCCTGATCGTGCGCCTGGTGATCCGTTTTGCGCCGCTGGGGATTTTCGGCCTGGTGGCTTCGACCCTCGCCACTTCCGGTTTCGGTGCCTTGATCGGCTACGCGCATCTGCTGGCGGTGTTGCTGGGTTGCATGCTGTTTGTGGCGCTGGTGATGAACCCGGTGATCGTGTTCTGGAAGCTGCGTCGCAACCCGTATCCGCTGGTGATCATGTGTTTGCGTGAAAGTGGCATTACGGCGTTTTTCACCCGCAGTTCGGCGGCGAATATTCCGGTCAATCTGGAGTTGAGCAAGCGCCTGGGTCTGCATGAGGACACTTATTCGGTTTCGATTCCGCTGGGTGCGACGATCAACATGGCGGGGGCTGCGATCACCATTACTGTGCTGACCCTGGCGGCTGTGCATACGCTGGGTATTGCCGTGGATATTCCGACGGCCATCCTGCTGAGTGCCGTTGCGGCGATTTGTGCCTGTGGCGCTTCGGGTGTGGCGGGCGGTTCGTTGTTGCTGATTCCACTGGCGTGCAGTCTGTTCGGCATTCCGAGCGAGATCGCGATGCAGGTGGTGGCGGTTGGTTTCATTATTGGTGTGTTGCAGGATTCGGCGGAGACTGCGCTGAATTCTTCGACTGATGTGTTGTTTACGGCGGCGGCTTGTTTGGGTGAGGACGAGAAGGCTCAGCGTTTGGCGTGATGCGCGGTTTGGTGGTTTGGTTTGGGGGCATATCCGTTTCTTCGGTAACGGCTTCTATTGGTTCCGCCCTTACGGCGGGTCACTTGGAAAAGCCCCAAGTAACCAAGGGCTCTTGCCCCTTTCGTTCGGTGCCTCGCTAAGGCTCGCCATGCCCTCGCTCCGGTCCTGCTCCGTGGGCCCGCCGCCATCGGCCATCCATGGCCGGGGGCGGCTAACCCGGCATCCATGCCGGGT
Organism: Pseudomonas sp. IT-P44; assembly: GCF_949768225.1. Lineage (NCBI taxonomy): Bacteria > Pseudomonadati > Pseudomonadota > Gammaproteobacteria > Pseudomonadales > Pseudomonadaceae > Pseudomonas > Pseudomonas sp. IT-P44. Next base: position 155,192 of record NZ_CATKQM010000004.1, read on the forward strand.
TGCCCACTACGCAGAACCTGCGCTCGGCCTCTCGAGGGGGCGCTCAGATCAAAAGCGGAAGGCGAGCTAACGCTCGGCCTGATGAGTGGTGGAAATCAAAAGCGTACGCCGATCCCTGTAGGAGCCGGCTTGCCGGCGAAAAGCGTCGGGGCAACGCGTTCATTCAGACAGTACGCGTTATCGTTGACGTCCATCGCTGGCAAGCCAGCTCCTACAATTTCAAACCGTGTGAACCCAATCCCGTGTAGGAGCCGGCTTGCTGGCGATAGCGTCCGTCCAGTCAATAAATGCGTCGACTGATCCACCGCTATCGCCAGCAAGCCGGCTCCTACAGGGGAATGTGTAAACATCCAAAATTAGTGCGGACACCACCGTGCGGAAGTGTGCGCACGACCAAAGAGCCAGGTCGGCTTTCAGGCCGCCTCGGCGGCTGTGGCGGTGGTCGCCCCCTCGAGAGGCCGAGTGGAGGTCCTGCGCAGTGGGCAACCCGGCATGGATGCCGGGTTAGCCGCCCCCGGCCATGGATGGCCGATGGCGGCGGGCCCACGGAGCAGGACCGGAGCGAGGGCATGCCGAGCCTTAGCGAGGCACCGAACGAAAGGGGCAAGAGCCCTTTGGTTACTTTGGGGCTTTTCCAAAGTGACTCGCCGTAAGGGCGAAACCAATAGCCGCCGCAACCGAAAAAACGGATATGTCCCCAGACAAAAAACCATAACCCCACTCCCACAAGAACAATAAAAAGCCCGCCAAGGCGCAAACCTTGGCGGGCTTTTTTATACCCGGGCGGTTTAGAACGCGCCCATGTAATCGCGCTTGCCCACTTCCACACCGTTATGACGCAGCAATGCGTAAGCGGTAGTGACGTGGAAGAAGAACTGCGGCAGACCGTAGCTCAGCAAGTAAGCCTGGCCGCTGAAGCGCTTCTCTTTCGGCGTGCCCTGACGGGTGATGATCTCGATGCCTTCCTTGCCATTGATCTGCTCAGGCTTGATCTCGCCGATGTAGGCCAGAACCTTGGTCAGCAACGCTTGCAGCTCCGCGAAGGTGGTTTCAGTGTCGTCGTACTTCGGCACTTCGATCTCGGCCAGACGCGAAGAAACACCCTTGGCGAAATCAACGGCGATCTGCACCTGACGCACCAGCGGGAACATGTCCGGGTACAGACGGGCTTGCAGGAAAGCGTTCGGATCAATGTTCTTGGCGGTGGCGTGGGCTTCGGCCTTGTTCAGAACGTCGCTCAGGGCGTTGAGCATTTGTTTGAAAACAGGGACGGAAGCGTCGTACAGGGAAATGGTCATGGCAGTCTCGTGTGGTGACAGGAGTGAAACGTGGGGTCGATTATAGCGATGCACGGTCCCAGGTGAAGCGATAGATATGGGCCGGCGGACCAGGATGGCAATTGCCGTTGTCGGCGTCGGCACCGACGATCGACCATTGCGCCCGGGAGGTTTCGCCCAACTCGCGGGCAGCCTGCGGATTGAAGCACTGACCGAGCTGTTCATCCGGCACCAACGCATACGCCTGCGGATGTTCACGCAACCACTGCGCCGCCTGCTCGACCGTTGAACCGATCATGCCGAAATGCACGATCGGCTGCCTTGCGAACAACCAATGGCCCTCGCGCCAGTGGACCAACACCAGGTCTGCGCCCCGAGTCATGGTCGCCGCCTGCACCATCAACGCCTCGTGGGGATTGGCGCCGTCCTTGACCGGCTCGATGAACCCTCGGGCGAACCACAGCGTGAACCAGACCACCGCCACCCCCTGAAAAATCCGCCACCCCAGTTGGCGTTGACGGAACCAGCGCCTGAACATCCACGGCATCAGCGGCGCGGCAACCAACACCAATCCCGGCAGCGCCGGATAAATGTACAACTTGCGCTTGCCGCTGCTCAGGCAGAAAAACAGCACCACCAGCACCACCCACCCCAGCAGCACCAACACGCGACCATCATGCTTGCGTAATTGCCGGCGCCAGGCGGGGATCAGCCACGGCAGCGCGAGCACCAGCGGCAACCAATATTGCGGAATGACGCTGACGAAGAAGTACCAGAACGGCTCCCGGTGATCCCAGGCGGCCGCATAACGCCCCGCCGTCTGGCGCAGCAGGATTTCCCGCACGTAGGCAATTTCCTCAGCACCGCCATTGAGCACGATCGACAGCGCCAAGGGCAGCAGCCAGATGCCCACGGCACCGAGCAGCACCACAACACCCAGGCACCATTTGCGCGCTTCGCCCGGCATCGCCACCACGCCGGACCAACCTTTGCGCACCGCGTAGGCATACGGGATCAGCATCAACGCCGGCACAAAGCCGACCCCTTTGGTGATCACGCCGATCCCCATCGCCGCACAGCCCACGTAAAACCAGCGCCAGGCCGGCCCCAGCAGCAGGTGTCGGGCCAGACCGTACAGGCCCAGCGAGGTGAACAGAATCAGAAAACTGTCGATCTGGCCGGTGCGCAAAATGCTGTAGGTCTGATAGGTCGCCAGGTACAGCAGCGCGGCCGTCCGACCGGCTCGCTGGTTCCAAAGCCTGCGACCCAAGTCGTAGAGCATCGCCGTGACCGAGGTGGCAGACAGCAGCCCCGGCACGTAAAGGGCAATGGCGGGCATCCCGGTGATCCAGGTGAAAAACGCCACGGCCCACATGAATATCGGTGGTTTATCGCCGTAAATCTCGGCGGCGCGATGGGGAATCAACCACGACCCGTTGTGCAGCATTTCCAGCGCCACGCCGAGGAACCGCTCCTCGTCCACATTCTGCGGCTGGCGCAACCCGAGCCCTGCGCCGACCAGCAACAGAGCAAGCAGCATCAGCCCCAGGCATTCGACGCCCGGTGAAAGGGTTCGGCGCATGGGTCAGTCCTTCAAGGTTTTGCTGCGGGCAATCAATTGCAGGTTGCGCAAATAGACGATGGAACCGAACGCCTGGCCGATGATGAACACCGGGTCCTGTCGATAGATGGCGTACGCGAACAACAGCGCGCTGCCAATGATGCTCAGGTACCAGAAGCTCACCGGTATCACGCTGCGTTTTTTGTATTCGCTGTACAGCCACTGCAGGACAAAGCGCCCGGTGAAGGCGATCTGGCCGCTGAAACCGACCACCAGCCACAGGGTTTCGCGGGACAGATTCATCCTTCGATCTCCTGCGGCCGGGTGTTCAGGCGTGTGCGCCGGATCAGCCACCAGACGCCGATCAGGTCGAGAATCCCCACCAGCGCGCGGTCGATGTTGCCGTATTTGGAGACGCCGGCCGTGCGCGGTCGATGATTGACCGGGTGGGTGAGCATGCGGCCGTTGTGGCGCTGGATCAGCGCGGGGATGAAGCGGTGCATATGGTCGAAGTACGGCAAACGCAGGAACGCCGCGCGCTGGATCAGTTTCAACCCGCAGCCGGTGTCCGGCGTCTGATCCTTGAGCATGCGTCGGCGCAACCCGTTGGCAAACCGCGAAGCCCAGCGCTTGCTGGCGGTGTCGCGGCGGTTGACCCGGTGCCCGGCGACCAATTGCAGGTCGGCGGCTGCCGGCTCACGGCGCACCAGCGCCAGCATGCCGGGGATGTCCGCAGGGTCGTTTTGCCCGTCACCATCGAGGGTCGCCAGCCATTGGCCACGGGCGGCGAGCGCGGCGTGATAGAGCGACGTGCTCTGCCCCAGCGAACGTTCATGTTGCAGGATGCGCAGCGTGTTCAGCCCGTTTTGCCGGGTCTGCCGCAACGCCTGCAACGTGGTGTCAGTGCTGCCATCGTCGACGACGATGACTTCATACGCTTCATCCGCCAGCGCGACGCGGATTTCTTCCAGCAGCGCGGTGAGATTGCTCGCTTCGTTCTTTGCCGGAATCAGCACGGATACAAATAAGTCCTGGCTCATGGAGGCCCCTGTTTTCCTGAATTTTTATGTTCGAAGATCAACGCTTCAGCGCTGATAAAAGTGGCGATACCACTTCACGAATTGCCCGACGCCGGCCTCGACCGTCACGTGCGGACGAAAATCGACCCACTGCGCCAATGCCGACACATCCGCCCAGGTCCTGTGCACATCGCCCGCCTGCATCGGCATCAAGTTGCGCCGGGCAGGCCGGCCCAGCGCCGCCTCCAGGCATTCGACGAAATCCAGCAGCGCCACCGGCGTGCCGCGCCCGATGTTGAAAATCCGGTTGACGCCCTCCCCGGCGTTCTCCGGCAACGGCGGACGTGGACGCAGGCGGACGATGCTTTCGACGATGTCGTCGATGTAGGTGAAATCCCGCGACATCAAGCCCTGGTTGTAGAGGTCGATGGGGCGATCGTTGAGGATCGCCTCGGTGAACTTGAACAGCGCCATGTCAGGGCGGCCCCAAGGTCCGTACACGGTAAAAAACCGCAGGCCGCTGGCCCGGAGCCCGTAGAGATGGCAGTAGCTGTGGGCCATCAGCTCATTGGCGCGCTTGCTTGCCGCGTACAGCGAAACCGGGTGATCGACGGCGTCTTCGACGCTGAATGGCAACTTGCTGTTGGTGCCGTACACCGAACTGCTCGAGGCATAAATCAGATGGTCCGGGCGATGGTGTCGGCAGGCCTCCAGCACATTCAAAAACCCTGTCAGGTTCGACTGCGCGTACACGTCCGGGTTGTCCAGCGAGTAGCGAACACCCGCCTGGGCCGCCAGATGGATGACATCTGTGAAGCGGTGTTCCTTGAACAACGCCATCAAGGCAGGTTTGTCGACGATATCCAGCGTCTGGAAACGAAAGCCCGACAAGGCTCGCAGCTCCTTGAGCCGAGCGTGTTTGAGCGCCACGCTGTAGTAGTCGTTGAGGTTATCAATGCCGACCACTTCAAGGCCTTGCTCACACAGGCGCTTGACCGTGTGAAAACCGATGAAACCCGCGGCGCCGGTGACCAGTACAGTCATGGCAGGTGCGCGCCAATCAGCGCATTATTGCCAGTCGATTCCAACGTCAGCGTCATGCCTTGCTCCCGGTTGCAGTCAGTAAGGCCAGTGACGTCGTCGATACGCTCTGACGCCGCGCCCCTCAGGCGCGACCGTCATCGCGCGGCCATGCATACGGTGCCCGTCGAATTGTAAAAATCGCGTTATGGATTGATGTAGCTTTTATGACCATTGCCGGGGGACGCGACGAATTCAGTTGCCATTGGCGCCCGCCCATCTAAAGTGCATGCCAGCTGAAGAAGAATATGAATCAGGTAAGGACGCAGCATCATGAGCATTGAGCAAGAAACAACCTTCGACGAGCCACGGCTCAACAGCACGGAAATCCGCATTCTGGGTTCGCTGATCGAGAAACAGGCCACCAGCCCGGAAACCTATCCGCTGACCCTCAATGCCCTGGTGATTGCCTGCAACCAGAAAACCAGCCGTGAACCGGTGATGAACCTCACCCAGGGCCAGGTCGGCCAGAGCCTGCGCGCCCTCGAAGGTCGCGGCTTTGCCAAACTGGTGATGGGCAGTCGTGCCGACCGCTGGGAGCACAAGGTCGACAAGGCACTGGAACTGGTGCCGGCACAGGTGATTCTGACGGGACTGCTGTTTTTGCGTGGTCCGCAAACGGTCAACGAACTGCTGACCCGCAGCGGCCGCATGCATGAGTTCGAAGATGCCGAACAGGTTGTGCATCAGCTTGAACGGCTGATTGCGCGCGGTCTGGCGCTGCTGATTCCGCGCCAGGCGGGGCAGCGTGAAGACCGCTACATGCATGCGCTGGGTGATCCGGCGGACATCGAAGCGATCCTCGCGGCGCGACACAATCCGGTGGAGCGTGGTGGCGGCAGCGGCGTGTCGGTAGAACGCATCGAAGAGCTCGAAGCGCGGATTGCAGCGCTGGAAGAGCGCCTGGCACGCCTCGAGTAACCGCCACGATCTCCCGTAGGAGCGAGGCTTGCCCGCGAAGGCGATTCAACGGCCAACATAATCGTCGAATCGGAAATCGCTTTCGCGAGCAAGTCGGATCGCCGCATCGCTCGCTCCCACAAAGGAAGTGCTACTCGCCGTCCCAGTAATCCACGCCGTCAGCCTGTCTGGCGATGGCAACGAAGCCCGAGGCATTGCCTTCGGCATCGACCTTGAAGTCGTCCATCACCGCGTACTTGCCGGAGTCCGGGTATTCGCAGATTTCCGGCGATTGCTGGGTGCTGACCGCCAAATAGCGCAGTTCAGCCTTGCTGGTGTTGATGATCTGGTGCGCCGCTTCCGGACCGCCCGGCGGGCAGGCGATCACGTCACCGGCGCGGATCGGAAAACGCTCGGCGCCAAGACGAATCTCCCCTTCCCCCGCGACGACGTAGAACATCTCCTCGTTGACCCGATGACTGTGAAACGGGCTGCCGCGCATGCCCGGTTCCAGCACGTACAAGCGATAACCGAGCTTTTGCGCCCCCAGTTGCTGACCGACGCGAGCCATCCGCTGTTGATAACGGCCGGCGGTTTCACCGGTGGGCGCGAGGGCTTCGGGCAGCGGTTCGAGTTCGACCTGATGCAGGTTAAGGATGGGGGGATGCATGGGAAACCTCGGGCACGGTTTATGGGGTGGCAAGTCATTGCTTGATCGCGGGCAGTATAGTTATTCGTTGGCTGTGCCGGCCCTTTCGCGAGCAAGCCCGCTCCCACAGGGATCGGTATCGAACACGAGCTTTGTGATCGACGCAAAATCCTGTGGGAGCGGGCTTGCCCGCGAAAGGGCCAGCACAAGCACCGCACAATGCAACCTCAACTGCGGGCGAATTCCACCGCCTTCTGAAACTGCTCCTGCGTCGGACGCACGCCGGTGTACAACACGAACTGCTCCAGCGCCTGGATCGCGATCACTTCCAGTCCGGTGATCACCCGCTTGCCTTCGGCACGTCCCTGCACGATCAGCGGTGTTTCCGAGGGGATCGCCACCACATCGAAGACAGTCTCCGCTGCTGCGATCGTTTGCGCATCGAACGCCAGGTGATCGGCCTCAGGCCCGCCGGTCATGCCGATCGGTGTCACGTTGATCAACATTTGCGGGCGCTGGCTGCCCAGTTCGGCTTGCCATTCATAGCCCAGCGATTCAGCCAGGGCACGTCCGGCGTGCTCGTTGCGCGCCACAATCAGGCCGTTCTGGTAGCCACCATCGCGCAATGCACTGGCCACAGCCTTGGCCATGCCGCCGCTGCCGCGCAGGGCAAAAGTCGACGCCTTGGGCACCTGGTGGGTTTCCAGCAACTGAGCGATGGCGATGTAATCGGTGTTGTAAGCCTTGAGGTGGCCGTCCGTATTGACGATGGTGTTGATCGATTGAATCGCGGCAGCCGATGCGTCCAGTTCATCGACCAGCGCAATGCTGGCTTCCTTGAACGGCATCGACACGCCGCAGCCGCGAATCCCCAGGGCGCGGATGCCTGCGACGGCACCGGTCAGGTCCTGGCTGCGGAACGCCTTGTAGTAGAAATTCAGGCCAAGTTGTTCGTACAGATGATTGTGAAATCGCAGGCCAAAGTTCCCGGGGCGGCCCGACAGGGACATGCACAGCTGGGTGTCTTTGTTGGGGTTCATCTGCATGAAAAATCTCCTTCAATTGCACTTTCAGATGGACGGGATTAGCCATGCCATCGCGTTCTGATCGATCATATCCGCGTACCTGCTCGTGGCAGCGAAGTTGGTAAGGAAGCCGGTACAGACCTTACACAAAATTTACCCAACGGCTGTGCTGATTTTCAGAAATACGCTGTCTTAGAAGTATCCCCGCGACAATCCTTGGGTCTATTGCAGACGCAAGCGCCGGGTCGATGAACCGAGGAACTATCATGATCCGTAAAATCCCCACAGTTGCCTTGCTGATCGGTGCTCTTGCTATCGCAGGGCAGGCAGAAGCGCATGGCGGTGGCGGGTGGCAAGGTCCAGCGGTATTTGGTGCGATCGTTGGCTCGGCCATCGTCGGTTCGGCCATCATCAATAGCGGCCGGCCGGTTTATGTGCAGCAACCGGTTTACGTGCAGCCACAGCCGGTTTACGTGCAGCAACCGCCACCGGTTTATTACCAGCCGGCACCGGTTTATGTGCAACAACCGGGTTATTACGGCCCGCCGCCGGTCTACTACGGCCCTCCCCGTGGTTATTACGGCCCGCCGCGTGGCTATTACGGGCCTGCGCATGGTTATGGCCGCTGGTAACAGGCTCGGGCGCTAACCGCGGGTTTTGACTGCGTGTATATCCATTATTTGGGTGATGGCTGATATTGGTTTCGCCCTTACGGCGAGTCACTTTCGAAAAGCGCGAAAGTAACCAAAGCGCTCTTGCCCCTTTCGTTCGGTGCCTCGCTGTGGCTCGGCATGCCCTCGCTCCGGTCCTGCTCCGTGGGCCCGCCGCCATCGGCCATCCATGGCCGGGGGCGGCTACCGCGGCATCCTTGCCGCGGTGCCCACTGCGCAGAACCTCCACTCGGCCTCTCGAGGGGGCGTGTACCTCAAGATCAAAAGCTGAAGGCGAGCTAACGCTCGGCCTGATGAGTGGTGAAAATCAAAAGCTAACGCGATTCTCTGTAGGAGCGAGGCTTGCCCGCGAAAAACGGCCGGACAACGCGTTCACTCAGACAGCCCGCGTTATCGTTGACGTCCATCGCCAGCAGGCTGGCTCCTACAAGGGAAATGCATATGTATTTGGATAAATACGATCAACTGTAGGAGCCGGCTTGCTGGCGATAGCGGTGAATCAGTCAGCGTATGTATTGGCTGGACGGACGCCATCGCCAGCAAGCCGGCTCCTACAGGGGAATGTGCAAACATCCAACACTGGTGCGGTCACCACAGTGCAGGAGTGTGTACACGACCAAAGAGCCAGGTCGGCTTTCAGGCCGCCTCGGCTGCTGTGGCGGTA